>JAQUWU010000032.1 GCA_028692715.1 Paludibacter sp.
TGATGAAAAAGAAGAGTGGAATTTTTTTCAACATGCAAAAACTTTGGATGAAGTAAAGACCTATTTTAACAAAAACCCTTGTTGAACATATCTTAAAGTCTTTAGTTAGCCTAAACGTCTTTACTTGGTCGTGGTTAAAAGGAAAAACTCAGTTCTAATTGTTAGCAGCCTAAAAGCTGAATAATTTACTCATGTACATTCAAATATGAGTATAAAATTGCAATATGTACTCATGACATTTTTTTGTTTTTAAAATATCACTGGTGCACTTTGACAACGTCAGACAGTTAATTTTGTGTCTTTTTAATATTCGGTTTGCGTTTCAAAATCTCACGATACTCGCTTACAATAAAGTCTTTGATGCCCACGAAAACTATACTCTGTAACCAAGTGGTATTTATTGAATTATCTGTTTTGAATGTGAAGTTAATATGCTTTGTAACTTATAATAAGAAGCCCTACTATCATTCATAGCAGGGCTTTGTTTATTAGAAAAAATTATTGTAATGCTTTAGTTATTTTAATCACTGCAATAATAATTGCTGCACTAACAGCTAATATTTCTAAGATTTTGGCGGTTTCTCCATAAAGGGTAACTCCGATGTTTCCCTGTGATAAAGTTACCTGATTTTTATAGTATTTATTTACCATATAATCTCGTTTTAAATTTAAACTACCCTCTACTCTTGCCCGAGAGGTTTAGGCCAACACTAATTCGTGCTATTAAGCACGTGTCCATCTTGTGTTATGACATTTTGGACATGGTGGTAATGTATCGGTGTCGTCATTCAAATAGATAACCTCACCACACCTTACACAGCGATAATAGCCCTTTCCGGGCTTTTCACCAGTACTAAACATTGTCTGTGATTTTAAATTAATACTCCTTGTTACTTTTCTTTGCGAACACCTTTGTGAGGTTGTCCACCTTTGTTCACGTCAATGATTTGCCCACTATTCGTGTCGCGTTTATACCAATGTCCGTTATCTGGATGTTGGAATTGCGAACGATCGCGTACAGCACCATTTCTGTGACCATCTCCGGTTTTTCCGTTAGTTGCCATATTGAATATGCATTTGCTTTTCACAGGTCATTTGATACTGAGGCACCTGTGAGTAGCCCAAGGAGGGTAATTTGGTAGTAAAAGGAATTTTACTACTTTTGCATTCGAAAATAAGAGCATCCGCCAAGATTTTTTATTTTCGAAATACCCGAAGCTTACTCTCCGTCAGCTTCGGTTTTTTATTTTAGACCATCTATTATCTTCTTAATTTGTTCCACTGGTTGACGAACATTGTCTTTCACCAACTGCTCCAAGAGTTCTATCGCTCTCATTTTGTCAATTATCCCGTTTTCAACAAATTGTAAAATTATCCAAGCAGTCCCATGAACTTCAATTTTGTGAAAACTTGCTTCAGTTCGTAAAACCTTATCGCAAGTTAAAAGTGTACATTTTTCTTTTTTAGCTTTCCATAATACAGTCTTATCTGGAAACGACTTGTTCGGGCGTTTCAACTGCATATTTTGGATTTCAGCTTCTTCTTCAATATTTATTTTTATAATGTTCAGTTTCTTGTCTTTCACGAAACTTTCAAACTCAACAACCTGTTCTTCTCGTAAAATCTCATTATATACAAAGTTGGTAGTATGTATTTCCCAGTCCAAGCTAAAAAACTCGGGCAGAACCTGTAATTTATAAAGGTCGAAAAACACACTCACATCTGTAATAACGATTTTCATACCATTCGATTCAGTTGTGATTGTAATTTCCACGATGACACTCCGGCAAAATAGGCAGCTTCATTAATACTCAACATCTCTTTACCAAGCCCTACATAAACTAATCGTTCCATGCGTGTTGGTTTTTCATTGCTTCTAAATTGTCCGGGTTCCATATTGGGTAAGTGATATTTCCTCGAGCGGTATCCGATATTGAAACGTTTGTATACCGAATCATTTATAATTCCCAATTGTAAAGCTCTATTGAATATTGCCGAAAACGAAATTCCCCAACGTTGTTTAATAAGCATTAGTTCTCTTTCATAGAAATGAAAACGTCCTTTTTGTAATTCTTTTTGTGCCATTTCGGCTGGATATAAAAGTGCGCTTGCGAAGGCATGGCATAGTTTCTCTTCCTCTTTATGAGTTATTTCATCTGGAAATTTAAGAGTATGATGTGCTAACTCATGTAATGCCGTAAATCGTTTGCGTACAACATCATCAGTCTCTTTAGTTTTTCGTAAAACGATAACCTTCTTTTTACCAACATCAGCTTTAAATCCGTCGAATGCACCTAAAGTTTCAATTTCGACAACTTTATACCCCTTGTCTTCAAGCATTTCTACGACATCCGGAATAGGATCATATCCTAAATTCCACTCTTTCCTTATTGCATTAGCAGCCATCTCTGCATCATGTGCATTGCAAATCGGCTCGATAAATTTAAAGTACTTAACTTCCTCATTCAAGTTCAACAAACCCTCCAGTTCAAAGTATCGCTCAAAAACATCCTTTGCTTTTTCCTGAATCGATTCTTCTTCAGTAGGGTTCAATTTAGTCGAATACTTTCTAAAATCAATATTTTCAAAATTGATATTGACAGTCGGTTCTATATAAAAATAGTTGACCGGTACATTTAAAGCGTTTGAAATAGCTATTACCAATTCACTTTCAGGTTTCATTTTACCCTGTTCGTACTTATTCAACGATTGCTTGGTAACTACATTCTCAAGCTTATCAGCTAAAGCTTGTAACGACATTCCTGCCATTTTCCGAGCAGAAATAAGTCTATTTGCAAAATTGTTTTCCATAAGTTCTTTCATAATATATCTTGTTGACAAAAATACTAAATTATTTTTAATTGTCAACCAATATTTAAAATTATTTTTTTATTTTTTTAATAAACTCAAAAGAAAATCTTTTTAAAGAAGAAAGTAAATGTGTTAGATACTCAACAATTATGTAACATTCGTTCCGCCAAAAATCATTGAATTCAGTTTAGTTATGGTACAAAATTACTACAATCCTTTTCTAAAAAGACTTAGATGTACTCTGCAACCACTACTACGCAACTATGGGGTGTTTTTTAAAATCAAACTGTAGAAATGTATTCCTTTATATCAGAATATCTACCTAAAATCAGCAGGTTCAAATAATATGCAGAAGGGAAATAATGAAAATCAAAGCAAAATTTGCTCAATAACTTACTCTTAACTACAAATTTTGGAGCAACTTTCGAGCAACCTGCTCTAACAAAGCAAAACACCCTTGATAACCATCAGATTATCAAGGGTGTTTTAGTTGAAATTGTTGTCTTACTAAGATTCGAACTTAGACAGGCAGATCCAGAAACTGCAGTGCTACCATTACACCATAAGACAGTGTTATTATTTCAAGGGTCAAAAGTATAAAAAAAATTTACTTCCAACAAGTGTTGTTTAAAAAAACGGTTGAAATCCTGTGTAGAATTTCAACCGTATTGGTTGATTGTGTTGTCTCACCAAGATTCGAACTTGGTCAGGCAGAACCAAAAACTGCAGTGCTACCATTACACCATGAGACAATCGTTGGGCTTTATTTCTAAAGCGGTGCAAAGATACGACTTTTTTCTTTTTCCCAAAACGTTTTTGGAAAATTATTCGGAAATAGCTAAATTATCCTTATTCTACTATCAGTAAATAATAGTTTTTCTTTCCTTTTTGCACCAATAAATATCTGTTATTGAGTAAGTTTGCGGATGTAATGATTTCATCCTGATTCATCAACTTTTCTTTGTTAATACTAACTCCTCCTGACTGAACCAACTTGCGCATTTCTCCTTTAGATGGAAATACTGCCGCACCATCTGTCAGTAAATCAATTGCTTTTATGCCCTGTTCGATAGTCAGTTTAGAAACAACGAATTGTGGAACACCATCAAATACTGCCAATAATGTTTCTTCGTCGAGTTTTTTTAGCGCATCGGAAGTAGCGTTCCCAAACAAAATACCTGTTGCCTCTACGGCTGCATTGTAATCTTCTTCGGAATGAACCATTACGGTTACTTCTTTAGCCAATCGCTTTTGCAATATACGTAAATGAGGTGCAGCAGCTTGTTCGGCGGTTAAGCTTTCAATTTCTGCTTTATCCAATGAAGTGAAGATTTTAATATACTTTTCTGCATCAGCATCACTCACATTTAACCAAAACTGGTAAAATTTGTAGGGTGATGTATATCGACGATCAAGCCACACATTACCGCTTTCGGTTTTACCAAACTTACCGCCATCGGCTTTTGTAATCAAAGGACAAACTAGAGCAAATGCTTCGCCACCAGTTTTACGACGTATAAGTTCTGTTCCTGTGGTTATGTTTCCCCATTGATCGGAACCTCCCATTTGAAGTTTACAGTTTTTAGTCTGATACAAATGCAAAAAGTCAAATCCTTGTAGTAATTGATACGAAAATTCTGTAAATGACATTCCCACATTGGAATCATTGCTTAAGCGTTTTTTTACAGATTCTTTTGCCATCATGTAATTCACAGTCAGATGTTTTCCAATATCCCTGATAAATTCCAGAAATGAATAATCTTTCATCCAATCGTAATTGTTCACCAATTCAGCTGCATTGGGTGCATCCGAAGTAAAATCGAGGAATCTCTCCAGTTGACTTTTAATGCAATCCTGATTGTGACGTAAGGCAGTTTCGTCAAGTAAATTTCGCTCAGCCGACTTACCTGATGGATCACCTATCATCCCCGTTGCTCCACCCACCAACGCAATCGGTTTGTGACCGGCCCTCTGGAAGTGTTTCAACATCATTATGCTCACCAAGTGACCAATATGAAGTGAATCGGCAGTAGGATCAATTCCGACATAAGCCGATGTCATTTCTTTTGCTAGTTGTTCTTCAGTGCCGGGCATAATAGTGTGAATCATTCCACGCCATTGTAATTCTTCTATAAAATCCATCTTATGTTGTGTTAATTTTGTGTTGACATTTTTTGAAGCTGCAAAGATACAACAATTTAGTTTTTTGCGCAATAAAACAAGTACCAACCTATTGTTGTTATCTTATTGTATTTATTAAAATTATTCAGTACTTTCGTATTTGTTTTTTTTTTTCAATGTAAAATAATAAATTTCATTTCAAAATGAATATTAAAAGACTCTCTTTCTTAGCATTTATAATAGTTTCACTCTCTTCCTGCTCTCATAAATCCTGGGTGTTAATTCAAGCTACTTCCACAAAAATTGCCATCGACAGTACCACCGAAAAACTGGCTGACAAACAGTACGAAGCGTACCTTCAGCCGATTAAACAAAAAATTGACACAGAAATGAATGTGGTTATCGGACGTGCTGCCGAAACGATGAGCGGTCATGCTCCCGAAAGTTTGCTGTCAAATTTTTGTTCGGATGTATATAAAATTGCAGCTTCTGATTTTTTGAATGAAAAAATAGATATTTCGATTGTAAATTTGGGCGGTCTACGTACAATAATTCCTGCAGGTGAAATCAGAGTAGGAAAAATATTCGAAGTAATGCCTTTTGAAAATGAATTAGTTATTCTATGGCTTAAAGGCGATAAATTATTGGAATTATTGCAATATTTTGCTCGTGCAGGAGGCGAGGGAGAATCAGGAATCAGAATGATTATTGATAATGGCAAAGCGGAAGATATATCAATAAACGGTGAAATTATAAATCCCGAAAAACTGTATAGTATAGCTACCAACGATTATCTTGCCGGAGGTAACGATAAAATGACTCAATTGGCTCAATATAAAAAAAGAATAAATACAGGACTTAAAATTAGAAATGTATTGATTGATTATATTAAATCCGAAACTGAAAAAGGAAATCTTATCCAATCGAAACTGGATGGGAGAATTACCCCTAACCTCTAAGAACCCCTAGCCCCTAAAGGGGAACTGAAATTAGTATCATCAAAGATAATCTCAATTATAAATTAATATGAAAACTCAAAATAGAAATTTAGGAGACAAAAGTAACTCTAGTTCCCCTTTAGGGGTTAGGGGTCTGTTTTTCATTATTCTCTTTTTTTCTTTTACCGTTTTTGCCGGACAAAAAGTAAAGCTTGTGATACTTCACACCAATGATACGCATAGTCAGGTAGAACCAACGGATAAAAACGCATCGAAAAATGCCAATCTGGGTGGTTATGCCCGTCGCATGGGTGAAATAGCGGAAATTCGCTCCGAAGAAAAAAATGTGTTGCTTCTCGATGCCGGCGATTTTTCGCAGGGAACTCCCTATTTCAATTTTTATAACGGCAGGGTAGAAATGGACGCCATGAATCGTATGAAATACGATGCTATAACGCTTGGAAATCACGAATTTGATAATGGAATAGATACGTTAGCAACAATACTGAAAAAGGCAAAATTTTCCATTGTTAGTTCCAATTATACTTTCGAAAATTCTTTTTTAAAGACAAAAGTAAAGCCTTATATAGTAGTGGTTAAAGGAGGTGTCAGAATAGGAATTATGGCCTTGGATATTAATCCAAAAGGACTTATTATTGAGGATAATTACAAAGGATTGCAGTATGATGATCCAATAGAAACGGCTAACGACATTTCGTCCCTTTTAAAACGAAAAGAAAAATGTGATGTTATCATTTGTTTGTCGCATTTAGGTGCTGATACCAATACTCAGGATGTAAACGATTATGAAATTGCTCACAAAACCCGTTATATTGATGTTATTATTGGTGGTCATTCGCATAGTATGATTACTGATACAACAGAAAAAAATGCTGCCGGAAGACCGGTAGTTATTGCACAAATGGCGAAAAGTGGTTTGTATTTGGGGCGAATTGAACTTGAATTTGAGAAAAAATAGAATGATTATTCGCAACATGTCCTAATCCCTTTTAAAAGAACTCATACAATACAATAGTTCGTTATAAAATTTTATTTTTCAACGCAAAGGCGCTAAGATGCTAAGCCGCCAAGAAAAACTTCAAGTTTTTCTCTTTGCGTTCTTTGCATATATATTTGAAGTACTGTATATTACAAAATTATTATGCTTAGTGTTCTTTGCGTTTAATTAAAAAAAATATATTTGATATTTTCAAAGGCTTAATCGTTTTAATTGCCTGAATACTAAACTAATAAATTGTTTTATAACGAACCATTGACAATATAAACTCTTTTTTTTTCTAAATTTAAATATTTTTCATTAAATGTAGAGCCATAAATTTCACAGATTTATAAAATTATAAACTTGTATTTTAGTCTAATTCGTGGTTTAATAGCAATTTTACATTAAAATATGCCAATTCATTGAATTTTGAGGTTTAGTGTAACTTTTATTGTTAATTATTAAAAACATAAATTGGTTTAACGATTTGAGCTCGTTCCGTTAAAATCTTGTAAAGTGCAAGTAAGCAAGCACAACCTATAGTTTATTAATCGTGAAAAAAATCTATCTTTGCACACAATTAATAAAAAATATCACTGAAATAACATGAAAAAAACCTTTAGATTCCGGTTACTTGTTGCATTGTTGGGATTAACGTGCATATTAAATGCACAAACTTATAGACTGGAAGTTGGTTATAACAATCCGGTTAGTTTAGGTCCAAACGTAAGTGCAACTTATTTCAATGGTATTCGTCTGGGAGGAACGGTTGAATTTGATTTGAAGGATAATTTTAGCTTACTCACCGGCGTTTTATACAATATTGTCTATTCTAATAAAATACAGAAATATCCAAATTTGGACACTGTAACCTATAAAACATTGGGACATTATCTCGAAATTCCATTAAGATTAACTTATACTCTACCCATTACAAAAAATTTGAAAGTATTTGGTTTTGCCGGGCCTAATATTAGATATGGATTGTCTCTGAATCAGGAAATTATATCAACTATGACCGATGATTTAAATACTTTTAATAATATTGACCCAGGTAAAACGGATTTATATAAAAATTCAATTATAAACAGATTGAATCTTCAAATTGGAGCCGGTGGTGGTGTTCAGTGGAAAAAATATCAGTTGAAAGGTGGATATGATTTTGGAATTACAAATCTTAACAAAATCGATACCGGAAATTTATTCCAAAAGGGCTGGTACGCTACATTCTCTTATCAATTTTGAAATTATATTATCTAAGAAACAATACTTAAAAGCTAAACCAATTCGAGTTTAGCTTTTTTCATTAATATTATAACCATTATACCTTTATTTCATAGGATTATGATTATTTTTGCATAAATTTCTGTTTACAATAATAAATCGTTTCCATGCAATTATATTCCATTTTTCTCAAACATCCCGAAATTTGTACCGATAGTCGTGTTTGTCCTGAAGGTTCAATATTTTTTGCCCTTAAGGGTGAAAATTTTAATGCGAATGCATTTGCATTATCGGCTGTAGAAAAAGGTTGTTCGTATGCAGTGGTGGATGAAAAAGAATTTGCCATTGATGAGCGTTTTATATTTGTAGATAATGTGCTGGAAAGCTTACAAAGACTGGCTACTTTTCACCGTCGACAGCTTGGCACTCCGGTGATAGGAATTACCGGAACAAACGGAAAGACCACAACAAAAGAGCTTATAGCCACTGTTCTGAAAGAAAAATACAATATTCTTTTTACTCAGGGGAATTTAAATAATCATATCGGAGTTCCGTTGACTTTGCTTAAACTTAAACCCGAACATGAAATTGCCATTGTCGAAATGGGGGCAAATCATCCGGAAGAAATCAGAGAATTGTGTGAAATAGCACGACCCAATTTTGGAATTATCACCAATGTAGGTAAAGCACATCTCGAAGGGTTTGGTTCGTTTGAAGGTGTAAAAAAGACTAAATCAGAATTGTACACTTACATTTTTAGAAACGGGAAAAATATTTTCATCAATAAGGATAACAAGCATTTGGTGCAAATGGCTATGAATGTCGGTTTCGATTTGGGAAAAGAAAATGTTTGTGATTTTGGTTTTAATCCGGATTATACTGTTTTTGGGAATATAATAAGTTGCTCACCATTTCTGGAAATGGAATGTATAATAAAACAAACAGAATCTTTCAACATAAAAACGAATCTGATTGGTGCTTACAATGCTGAAAATATATTGACGGCAGTGGCTATTGGCACTTTTTTTAAACTGAAAAACGAAGATATAAAACGTGGTCTTGAAGATTATATTCCACAAAATAACCGTTCGCAACTAACTATTACTGAAAAGAATAAACTTGTTGTGGATGCTTACAATGCCAACCCAACCAGTATGAATGCTGCCATTTTAAATTTTGCACAAATGGAAGTGACTCATAAAACACTAATTTTAGGTGATATGCTGGAACTGGGCGAACAAAGTGAGATTGAGCACCAAAATGTAGTGGATTTATTACAACAAAAAGACTTTGTAAACGTTTTGTTGGTAGGAAAACAATTTAAAAATACCAACCATCCATTTCACTGTTTTGAAAATGTTGATGAGTTGATTTCTTTTATCGGACAAAATCCGTTAAAAGATAATTATATTTTAATAAAAGGGTCGAGAGGAATTCGACTTGAAAAAGTGATTGCATCACTATAAATGTGCATTAATTTCGGTTCAATATCCGATTAATAATTCTTAAGAATGAAAAAAAACACCATATTCATTATTATAACTGTAATAGTATTAATTGCTTTAGCGATTGCTGTAATATATTTTGCAAAACAAAATAAGCAAAAAGAGCAGGAAATGACCGAAATGGTCGAACAAATGAATTTCGAAAAGGAACAAATTGAAAAAGATTATTCCGATTTAACGCTAGATTACGATGGTTATACTACGAACATAAAAAATGACTCCCTAGTTCAATTATTACAGGATCAGAAAAATAAAGTTCAGCAATTACTGGATGAGTTGCGGGTTACAAAATCGACTAATGCCCGACGTATTGCAGAGTTAAGAAAAGAGTTGGCAACCGTAAGATCGGTTATGATTCAATATGTAAATCAAATTGATTCGCTTAATTCACTGAATAAAGTACTGAAAACTGAAAATGTAGAAGTGAAAAAGAAATATCAGGCTGCTACAGAAACAGTTCAGCAATTATCCAAAGAAAAACAATCCTTGAACGAAGTGGTGAATCGTGCTTCCATACTGGAAATTACAAATTTCAGTATGGTTCCTTTAAATAGTAAAAATAGAAAGACAACATGGTTTTCGCAAACAGCTAATTTGCAATTTAATTATACAATTTCAAAGAACATTACGGCTACCCCCGGTGAAAAAATAATTTATTTGAGAATTACCAGACCAGATGATGATGTACTTACTAAAAATCCGGATAATGTTTTTCGTTACGAAAACAAGGATATAACCTATTCTGCATCAAAAAAAATAGAATATACCGGTGAAGCCATTCACGATGCACTTTACTGGAAAGTAGGCGAAATTTTACCAAAAGGAAACTATCGAGCAGATTTTTTTGCCGATGGAAACCGTATTGGTAGTTTTAGTTTTGTATTTGAAAAATAAACCCCTAACCCCTAAAGGGGAATCTGGTTTGTTTTTTTTAAGGAAATAGAAATAAATAGTTGTAAATTTTAATTCCCCTTTATGGGTTAGGGGTAATAGGTTATATGTCACAGGCACATAAATTCACTCACGATGCAAATGCAATCGCATTCGATGAACGACATCGGAATACGATTAAATTCAATATTTCGCGTTATAATGCGGCTGTGAGCAGAGGAATGGCACGTTATAACAACCTTGAAAAGGCCAAGATACAGGCCGCAGCTATTAAGCGTGATGTGCTGGAAAACTGGGGCGATTATTTGCTCCAATTTGAAAAAAATATCAAAGCGCATGGCGTAGAAGTGCTTTGGGCAAATGATGCCGCTGAAGCAACTTCATATATTGAAAGTATATTAAAAGAAAATGATGCAAAATTGCTGGTGAAAAGTAAATCGATGACCACAGAGGAAATTGAATTGAATCACACAGCTGAAAAAAATGGGTGTGAATCGGTAGAAACTGATTTAGGTGAATTTATAGTACAGCTTGCAGGCGAAAAACCATATCATATCGTTACACCTGCTATGCACAAATCAAAAGGGGATATTGCGAAATTATTCAATGAAAAATTTGGAACTGCTATTGAAAGTACACCTGAAGAAATGACTGAATATGTTCGTCAGGTTTTGCGAAAAAAATATACTCAGGCCGAAATTGGTGTTACTGGAGCTAATTTTTTGATTGCAGATATTGGTGGAATTTCGGTTACCGAAAACGAAGGAAATGGGTTAATGTCAACGGCTTTTCCGAAAGTGCATATTGTCATTGCCGGAATTGAAAAAATTATTCCAAAAATGAGTCAGTTAGGGTTGTTTTATCCTTTGTTGGCAGCGCACGGTACGGGGCAGCAAATGACTGCTTACAATACAATTTTTACTGGTCCAAGGCAATCGAAAGAAGTGGATGGACCTGAAAAAATGATTGTCATTTTGCTCGACAACGGTCGTACAAATGTGTATAAAGATGATGAAGCTTACGAATCGTTGGCTTGTATCCGTTGTGGAGCATGTCTGAATGGTTGCCCTGTTTATAAAACAATTGGAGGATATACCTACGATACGACTTATAGCGGCCCTATTGGTTCTGTATTGACCCCATTTTTAAGGGGGTTCAAAGATTTTTCTCATTTGAGTTTCGCTTCTTCACTTTGTGGGAAATGTGTAGAAGTTTGCCCTGTGAAAATTCCTTTGACAGATATTTTATTGAGCAACAGACGAAAAACTGTTGAACAAAATTTACGCCCCCTGTCTGAAAAAATTATAATGTCTGGATTCAAATTTATTAGTTCAAAAAGAGCAAGATTTGATTTTTTTTCATCGTTAATAAAAAATATTGGAACCTATCCGTTTAATTTTGCCGGTTGGGGTCCAAAAAGGGAAATGCCTAAATTCGCAAACAATTCTTTTTCAAAACAATATAAAAATAAAACAGAAAAATAAATTATATAATAATCAACAAACATGAAACGAACTTCATTTATCACTCTCCTAATTTTATTTTTTACCCTTGTTCTTCCGGCTTGTCAGGAAAATGAATGGGCCGACTGGAAACTTCAAAATGAACAATGGCTCGCAACAAATAAAAAAATATCGGGAGTGGTAACTACTGAAAGTGGATTACAGTATAAAGTACTTTATCAGGGCTATAATTTGAATAAAAAACCCAATAAAAATAGTCTTATTAAAGTAAGTTATACGGGTAAGTTGATTGATGGTTCTACTTTTGATTGCGACACAAATGCCGTATTTTATATGTCAAGTGTAATAGAAGGCTGGAAAGAAGGGATTGCTAAAATGAACGTTAAAGGATCGTATATGTTGTATATCCCAAGTGCTTTAGCTTACGATACTATTTCAACAAATTCGGCAATTCCACCATATTCCACCCTGATTTTTGAAGTAGATTTAGTTGATTCGTATAATTGATTTATATTTCAAATTGTTTAAGCTGAATCATTCAGTCAATAAAAAAATATCCATAATGAAAAAATTATTATTATTTATTTTATGTTCACTAACCACATTCTCTTTTGCTGTAGAATATACAGTAAAAACAGTTCCAAATGCAATTACTACTAATGCACATGCGTTTGTAAGTAATCCGGATGGAATTTTGAATTCGGGTGCAGTAGCACAAATGAATAATTTAATTGATTCGCTCAAGTCACAAACTGGTGCCGAAATTGCAGTAGTTGCCCTTAATTCAATTGGTTATGCTGATATTAAAAATTTTGCAACAGATCTTTTTGCTGAATGGGGTATTGGTAAGGCAAAGCAGGATAATGGCTTGTTAGTTCTTTTCGTGATGGATCAGAAAAAAGTTACTTTTGAACCGGGTTATGGTTTGGAAGGTGTTTTACCTGATGCCATTTGTAACAGAATTCAAACACAGGTCATGATTCCCGAATTTAAAAAGGGTAATATCGATGCCGGAATGATGGCAGGGCTACAACAAATTGGACAATATATACGAAAAGAACCAGTTGCGGAAGTAAAACCTGAACCAATAGCATGGAATGAAATATTGCCAACAGCAATTGCTGCATATCTAATATTGATGTTGTTTAGTTGGTTATGGTTGGGAAGTACGATACAGAAAATCAGGAAGGATACTAAATTAAAAACGAATGTAGAACGCTATAAAGTAATAAAAAGTCAAAAATCCGGAGTTATTAGTCTGGTTTCCATTATGTTCCCTGTGGTTGGATTTGTAGTGATTCTATTATTTTTTAAGCCAATATTTTTATTATTACTAATCCCTGTTCCTCTTACCACTATACCTGCAAATATATATGGTAGATTAATGATGTTGAAAATTCGTCGGGAGCCAATTGACTGTAATGAATGTGATGGGAAAATGCATTTATTATCAGAAAAAAACGAAGATAAATTTTTAAAATTATCCCAACAATTTGAAGAACAGTTACATGCTGTAGACTACGATGTTTTTGTGTGCGACAAATGTGCCAACGAGGCAATTTTTACATATGATAAACCGAGTGCTTATTCCGTATGTCCAAAATGTGGAACAAAAGCATTTATATTAAAGGAAAAAAGAACACTCGTTGCACCAACTTATATTAGTTCAGGCACTCAACGAAGTACCTATCAATGCAAATTCTGTGGTCACGAAGAAAATCATAATGACAATTTACCTCGCTTGACACGAAACAGCGGACTTGTAGGCGGTGCTGTAGCCGGAAGCGTATTTAGCGGACGTGGAGGTTTTGGTGGCGGTGGTGGATTTAGTGGTGGAAGTTTTGGTGGTGGGATGTCTGGTGGCGGTGGTGCAACAAGTGGTTGGTAAATAAGACCGAGTTGTCACTTTAGAGTAATAAAATATTAAATTAATAAAAAGATAAAATGAAAAAAAGCACAATTATTATTTTGGTTGCTATTGCAGCCTTGGTACTTTTTGGTATAACTGGCTATAACAAACTAATTTCGTCCGAAGAGGCCGTAAATAAGCAATGGGCTAACGTAGAAAATCAATACCAACGTCGTGGCGATTTGATCCCAAACTTAGTGGCTACTGTTAAAGGATATGCTACTCATGAAAGTGAAACATTGGAAGGTGTTGTCGCTGCCCGGGCAAAAGCAACTCAGGTAACGGTTGATGCAGATAATCTTACACCTGAAAAGTTACAAAGATATCAAGCTGCACAAGGGGAATTGAGTTCGGCTTTAGGTAAACTGTTAATGATTACCGAAAATTATCCAGATTTAAAAGCAAATCAAAACTTTTTGGAATTGCAGTCGCAATTGGAAGGAACTGAAAACCGCATTGCTGTAGAACGTGGACGATTCAACGAGTTAGCAAATGCATTCAATACCTCTATCCGAAAATTTCCAAATAATTTATTTGCAAGTTCATTCGGTTTTGAGAAAAAACCTTATTTCGAAGCAGAAAAGGGAAATGAAAAAGCACCGGCAGTTCAGTTCTAATATAACTTCAAAGCGTTCGAACAAAAACCTCAAGCTAAATCAAAAACCTCAAAGCGTTCGAAGAACCTTTGAGCGTTTTGATTTAATTTAATCCGCAGAAACCTGAACAAATGCTTTCAACCCCTGAAACTAGCTTAAAAAACCTCAAAGTTTTTTTAAACCTTTGAGTGTTTAAAAGTGTTTGAAGAAGACTAAAGTTTGCGAATAAACATCAAAGTGTTCTAACTACTTTTGAGAGTTTGAAAACAAAGCTCTTATTTGAGTTTCTGAAATATATTTTTAAATCACGAAATCCTATATATCATGTCACATTCAAAGTATTCTCCTTCAAAAGATCGTTATACTGACTCGGTAGGTTACCGTTATTGTGGAAAAAGCGGATTGCAACTTCCAACTATTTCGTTGGGATTATGGCATAATTTCGGGGATGTAGATGATGCCGAAGAGGCAGAGAAAATGTTGAAATATGCTTTTGATCAAGGTATTACTCATTTCGATTTAGCCAATAATTACGGAACACCATTTGGTAGTGCCGAGAAAAACTTTGGTAAAATGATGAAGGATTTATTTTCTTCACATCGTGACGAAATGATTATAAGTACGAAGGCAGGTCATAACATGTGGGATGGACCTTATGGTGATGGCGGCTCTCGTAAGTATCTTATTGCCAGTTTAAACCAAAGTCTTAAACGAATGAAACTGGATTATGTTGATATATTTTATTCGCACCGTTACGACCCTGAAACTCCTGTTGAGGAAACAATGGGAGCACTTTCGGACATGGTAAAACAAGGAAAGGCATTGTATGTGGGGATTTCAAAATATCCAATAGAAAAAGCCCGTGAAGCCTATCGTATTTTGAAGGAAAACGGAACGCCTTGTCTGATTAATCAGGACAGATACAGTATTTTTACGCGCGAAGTAGAAAATGAAGTTATCCCACTGGCTAAAGAAAATGGTGTGGGATTTATCGCTTTTTCACCCTTGGCTCAGGGATTATTAAGCGATAAATATATGAATGGTATTCCGGAGAATTCTCGTGCCGCCCATAGTTATGGATTTTTACAAAAAAGTCAAATAACGGCAGAGAAAGTAGAAAAAATAAAAGCGTTAAACAAAATGGCAGCACAGCGAGGACAAAGTCTTGCTCAAATGGCTTTAGCGTGGTTGTTGCGGTCAAATGATGTGAATTCGGTGATTGTTGGAACAAGTTCCGTGATTCAGTTGCAAAATAATATTGATGCGCTAAAAAATATTTCGTTCACTGATGATGAATTATGGAGAATTGGTGAGTTAGGAGTGTGAGTCCAGTTTGTAAAGTAGATAAAGTTTGTAAAGTTAATAAAGTTTGTAAAGTTCAAAAGTTTAGATGAAATGCAATTCGGTAAAACAATATATTTTATGCTTTTTACTTGCATTTTCCTTTTCGGGCTGCGATGATAATTACTATTCATCAATACCCGATGTACCTGTGTATCTAAAATTAAATCTAACCGCCACACATCCAACTTTCAAAAATACACCAAACCAATTTTTACTTTTTGAAAAGGATGAATATTATACTGATTATATCATTGGTTCTGGCTATGGTGGAGTGCTAGTGTATTCAGGATTAAGTCTCGACGATTCAGGAAATACCGTTTATTATGCATTTGATATGTCTTGTCCTTACGAAGCAGACAAAGATATTAAGGTTTATCCAAAAGAAGATGGATTTGGCGAAGTAGTTTGCGAAAAATGTGGTTCGATTTATAATCTCGGTTATGGATTTGGAAATCCGACTTCAGGTCCTTCCACTGAGTCTCTTAAACGTTATAAAGCTAAAACGAGTGGCTACGATTATTTGATTATTACTCGATAGCTACTTCCATTTTTTAGGTTTAAATAGTATACTTGTAATACCTACAAAAACAATATAAAATGGATAAATTATTGATAATGGGATTGAATACAGCCATGTATTTTGCAATTGAAAAAACTTTTTTATTCTGACAAGAAAAAGATTATCGATAAAATACTTAAATAGAAATAAAGAGCCCAATAGAATTAAAGCAATAATATTGGAAAACGATAGAGCCAATAAAATTAGTTCCCATACACTAATTAGCAAAATCAAACAAGCAACGTAAATAATGTGCCAATCGTTATAAGCCGGGGATTTTGAAGCCCATCGACGACGTTGATGAATAAACTCACTTACCGATTTTGTAGGTTGAGCAGTCACAAAAACTGATTCTGATTTTAAAAAAATAATTTCACCCTCTCTTTTCTTTACACTTTGAAGTAAAAAAATATCATCACCGGATATTAATTCCTCATGTAAATCTTCTCTGCTGTTTAACCAGGTTTGTTTTGTAAATGCCAAGTTTGCAGCATTACATAAAATTGGTATTCCTACGCCTGCAGCTGCAGCTCCTGATGCAACAAGCGTTGAAAATTCAATGGCTTGTAAATGGGATAAAAAGTTGTCATCAGCCGATAACTTTACCGGACATATAATTAGATCAGCAGGATATTTTTGTTGATAACAAACAAGGGTCTCTAACCAATGGTATGAGGGGATACAATCTGCATCTGTAGTTACAATAAAATCTGATTTTGCTTTTAAAACGCCTTCTTTAAGAGCGTTTTTTTTGCCATAACCTTCAGCTTCAATCAACACAATTTTCGGAAAAACAGTCTGTGCATTTTTTATATAGCTTCGGGTTAAATCGGTTGAATGATCATTCACCAATATTAATTCAAAGTTCTGATAACTTTGTTGAGCAATAGAAGAAATAAAATGTCGAATATTCTTTGCTTCGTTTCTACAGGGAACAACTACTGAAATTGATATTTTTAAATTTTCATTTCCTTTCGGAACAAAGGTAAAAACCCTTTTCCACCCAATAATGAAAACAATAATCAGAGCAAGATATAATGTAGAAATAATGATAGTTAATATTGTCAAAAACATAATTTAGCGGCACAAATTCAGTGTCTGAAAAGAGGATTTAGTTCTAAAAATACAGTTAAACCAAACAAGAGTCAAGCATTAGAACAAATAATTCAATCCAATATAAAATCCGGTATTTCCATCCTGGACATTAAATGCTTTACCAAAATCAGCTGAGATAATAAAATTCTCGTTCCATCCTACTTTTAATCCAATACCGGCACTTGAATGAAATTTACCAGCCTGATAGTCATTAAAATAAATTGCATTATCAGTAGCCGAAACAAGTGATAAATCCATATCAATTGGTTTAATTATTAATCCTGAATCAAAAAACACATTTGTTCCAAGATAAAAACTTTGATTCAACCAATCGAAACGAAGAAATTTATACCTGAATTCGAAATTACCAAATCCTACAGCATCACCAATTACTCTATTGCGCAAGACTCCGCGTATTGAACTTTTTCCTCCTAGTCCCTGATTCGAAGCCGCTATCAAATAACTTGTTATAAGCTCCGGTTGTGCATAATAAGGGACTTTGTCATTGCCAAGTGTCATTTGATAATCAAGACGATAAGCAAACTGTAAATCTTTTGCTAAAGTAAAATATTGGCGATGAATAACAGCCATTTTTGTGTGAGGAAAATCCTGATTAACCAGCTTTGGAGCAGTTTGAATTACTGCTTCAGTAAAAATTCCTTTTGTTGGACAAGCCAGCTGGTCGCGAGTATCAAATTTTAGTCCTACTTTAAAATAATTGATGCTTCCACCTGTGGCTTCATTGGCATCGATTAAACCCCATAAAATATATTTTTGATATAAACTCCCTCCGGGAACAGCTGAACCAAATTTCGTAACATCAACCGTATCCATCTTGAAGTTATAGAAAGCATAACCGGCTACCCAACCAAATTTTGACTCACCAAAATAACCCTGAAAATCGGCTTTAATTCTGAACGTATTTTTTTGGTTTTTATAATAATTACGATAATCATTGCTGTTTGCTACATCATAAGCACTTTGATACCCGTTAAATCCGTAAAAATCGGACATTTGATCCGGAACATAAGCTATATCCAGTGTTGATCGAACTTTGGGAATTAGACTTTCTGAATCGTAACGTAAGCGTGCAATTGTAGAACCTTTGGTATAGGTAGATAATTCCATATATAAGGAATGATTATATTTCGGATAATTTGTGCCATCGCCATAATCATATAAATTTACCAAAGCCCCATATTGAAAACCCAAATCTGAATCGTAAGAAATGGCAGGTAAAGCGCCAAAACCAAAACCTTTTTTTGTTTTTTGTTGAGAATAAACGGTGCTTACAGTCAGAATTAAGCTTAGAAGAAGGATACTTTTTCTCATGTTTTTATTTATTTGTGATTTAACCTCATGAAATCCAATCAGTAAAACAATATCACAGTATTAAAATTAAGTTTTGCCTATTTTGCGAAATACTAAATAATATCAATTGCACATAATATAGTCTTATTTTGACCCTACTTGCTGCAAACAAGTTAATGTCATTGTTCTATTTATACATTCCGATACTCGGAATTTTCGCTTCGATACAATCGGCATTTACAACAGTACATTTAAAAATAGTTTTGGGCTATTGTATAAATATAGTTGGTATAACATAAAAGTTCGTGCCAAAGATATAAAAAAAAGTACACCGTGGCGTACTTTCTATATTTTTTTAAATGTCGGAATTTTTACTAATTTTCTTTACATGAATTGCAAATGCCTGAATAAGAAATCTCTACAGCCTGAATTTTAAATTTGTCTGATTCGGGAAATTGAAAATATTCCGGATTGACGTTGAACAAATCAAAAACTTTTCCGCAACTATTACACCTGAAATGTGCATGTTTTGATATATCTACATCATATCGAGCATTTTTTTCATCGATTGCCAGAGCTTGTACAGCACCTTTTTCAACAAATAAATCAAGGGTGTTGTAAACGGTAGTTTTTGATAATGTAGGCATATTTGGACTTAACGCCATGTAAATCTCATCAATAGTTGGATGAATTCTGTTGTTTAATAGAAATTCCATAACTGCAGTACGTTGTACTGACGGTTTAATGGAAAATTTCAACAGGTAATTGTGTGTTTGAAGTGTTTGGTTCATAATCTTTGTATGTATAGGTTGCAAATACAATACAAAGATAATAATTAATTGTAAAATAAATAGCCTAATAGAGGCAAAACTTTAGTATTAAGACAAAATATGTAATAATTACAAAAATGTATATAAAGTAATAATTTGTAAATTTGCACAAAAAAAAGTCGCAATTTATTGTAATTGCGACTTTTTTTAATTTTATAGGATTGGATTACAATACCTTGATTTCTTTCAATACATTATTTGTAGCGCGTACTGCAGCAGCACTTTTTTCAAATAACGCTTTTTCCTCAGTATTTAGTTTATAATCAATAATTTCTTCTACACCATTTTTGCCAATAAGTACGGGAACACCGATACAAATATCATTTTGACCGTATTCGCCTTCCAAATATACACAGCAAGGAATAATTTTCTTTTGGTCGTGAATAATTGATTCTACCAAATAAGCAGCAGCAGCTCCCGGAGCATACCATGCTGAAGTCCCAAGCAAACCAGTTAATGTAGCTCCACCAACCATTGTATCAGCAACCACTTTATCAAGTGTTTCTTTTGCTAAAACATCTGCTATTGGGCGACCTTTATAATTAGCAAAGCGTGTTAATGGAATCATAGTTGTATCACCGTGTCCACCAATAACCATTCCTTCAACTTCGTTTGGATTTGCATTCAAGGCTTTGCTCAAATAACATTTAAAACGTGAACTATCCAAAGCTCCACCCATGCCAATCACTTTGTTTTTTGGAAGACCTGTTGCTTTCAATGCAAGATAAGTCATTGTATCCATTGGGTTGCTCACTACAACGATAATTGCATTTGGTGAAAACTTAAGAATGTTATCAGATACGTTTTTTACAATACCTGCGTTTACACCAATTAATTCTTCACGAGTCATACCGGGTTTACGGGGGATTCCTGAAGTGATAACAACTACATCGGAATTCGCTGTTTGAGAATAATCGTTGGTGCAACCAACAATTGTTGAGTCGAAACCTAATAAAGCTGCGGTTTGAGTCATGTCAAGTGCTTTCCCTTCCGAAACACCTTCTTTGACATCTAACATTACTATCTGGTCAGCTACTTCGTTGAATGCTAATACATTTGCACATGTGGCACCTACATTCCCGGCACCTACTACGGTTACTTTTGACATAATTAATCTTTTTTATTTAATGGTTGAAATTCCAATTTTTTTGAGGCACAAAGATACAAATTTATATTTATTAAAGAAAAATTTCTTTATTATTTAATCAATATAATTACTACTTATTTTATCAAATTAGTGGGCGTAAATATACAAGATTTATCTAACTTTTTTAGTACCTTTGTGGCTTAAATCAAAGAAATTGAGCTTTAATTTAACTGCTTGCAAATAAGATAAATATAATTTAAGTAAAAAATATAATTATATGAAAGAACCTGCAAAAAGTTATCTTATTATAGATATGTTACAAGTAATTAAACATATCTAGGATTTAAAAGTTCAAAAAACTGTTACAAGACAAATTATTAATCACTCAAAATATTAACAGTATGCAAACTATTGACAAATTTAATTTTGCGGGTAAAAAAGCATTCGTTCGTGTTGATTTCAATGTTCCTCTGAACGAAAATGCTGAAATAACAGATGATAACCGTATCCGTGCAGCATTACCTACCTTAAAAAAGATTTTGGCTGATGGTGGAAGCGTAATTATTGCTTCTCACATGGGTCGCCCTAAAAAAAATCCTGACACAAAGTACTCATTAAAAGCAATTTTGGCTCATGTATCCGAACTCCTTGGTGTTGATGTGAAATTTGCACCCGATTGTGTTGGAGACGAAGCCGCTAAAATGGCCTCCGAACTTAAAGCAGGAGAAGCTTTATTATTAGAAAATCTTCGCTTTTATGCTGAAGAAGAAGGTAAACCTCGTGGCGAATTTGCAAACGACGAAGAAAAAGCTGCTGCCAAAAAAGTAGTAAAAGAAAGTCAGAAAGCATTCACTGCAAAATTAGCTTCTTATGCCGATTGTTACGTAAACGATGCTTTTGGAACAGCGCATCGCGCTCACGCTTCTACCGCATTAATTGCTAAATATTTCAACGAAGATAGCAGAATGTTCGGTTACTTAATGGAAAAAGAAGTAATTGCAGTACAAAAAGTAATGACTGATACGGCTCGTCCTTTTACAGCAATTATGGGTGGATCTAAAGTTTCGTCAAAAATCGAAATTATTGAAAACCTATTGACTAAAGTTGATAATTTGATTATTGCCGGTGGCATGACTTACACATTTACCAAAGCAATGGGCGGTAAAATCGGAAATTCAATTTGCGAAAACGATAAATTGGAAATGGCTCTTGATTTATTGGAAAAAGCAAAAAAAAATAATGTAAAAATAGTGTTGGCGGTGGATGCAAAAATAGCTGATTCATTCAGTAATGATGCAAAAACAGCATTTGTGCCTGTGGATGAGATTCCGGATAACTGGCAAGGTTTGGATATCGGTCCTAAAACGGAAAAAATCTTTGGCGACGTAATTAAAGCATCTAAAACCATTCTATGGAATGGTCCAACAGGTGTATTCGAATTTGATAACTTTACGCATGGCTCACTTTCAGTGGGCGAAGCAATTGTTGAAGCAACTAAAAATGGAGCATTTTCGCTTGTAGGTGGTGGTGATTCTGTGGCTTGTGTAAATAAATTTGGTTTGGCCGATGGTGTCTCTTATGTCTCTACAGGTGGTGGCGCATTGCTCGAAGCTATTGAAGGACGTGTATTGCCCGGAATTGAAGCAATTCGAGGTTTCTAATTTTTTTTATAATACTTCCAAAAGGCTGTAAGAAATTCATTTTTCTTACAGCTTTTTTTTTGTTGCTAAAACAAAAAAAAAGTCGTATTTATTGAAAATTTATTTCCATTAAAATGATTTTATTCCGAAATTATTTTATCTTTGCACACGTTTGTATTTTTTCTTCTGATCTATGAATAAACGAATCACAATAAAAGACATAGCCAAAGAACTGAATATCCATCATTCAACGGTTTCGCGAGCATTACGCAACGATCCTAGAGTGAATGAGAAAACGCGTGATGTCGTTTTGGCCTATGCCCGTGAGCACGAATATCAGACCAATATGAACGCTGTGCAACTTCGTGGTACCAGCAACAACGCTATTGCACTAATTGTCCCAAACATTAACCACTCCTTTTTTGCCGACGTTATTAGTCAACTCACCAATATTGCCTTTCAAAAAGGTTATGTAATTTCTGTTTTTCAGTCCAACGAAAAATACGAACAGGAAAAAGAAATTATAAATACCATCATTCAACATAATTTTGCCGGAGTCATTGTTTCAATAGCAAAAGACACGCAGAAAAGTGATCATTTCCGATTGTTGAAGAAATTTGGAATCCCCTTGGTGTTTTTCGATCGGGTTTGTGAAGATATTATCGCACCAAAGGTTATTGTAAATAATTATGATATAACCGCCTCAGCAACTGAATGGCTGATAAAAAAAGGCTATAGTCGTATTGCTCATATTACTGGAACAAATATTATTAATGTTTTTAGAAACAGAGATCAGGGTTATCAGGATACATTAAATAAGTTCAATCTCGTTTACAAAAATTCGATTGAAATAAAAAAAGATTTTTCCATCGAAATTGGAAAAGAAGTATTTCAAAAACTATGGAGCTCAACTCAACGTCCTGATGCCATCATTTCTTCGTCAGTAAATCTTACTTTAGGTATTTTAGTTCAAGCAAAAATACTGGGCGTAAAAATACCTGAGGAACTGGGACTTATCACATTCGGAAATATGATGACATCTGAAATTTACCAACCTCAGATTACTACTATTGAACAACAGGAAACTGAAATTGCTCAGACAACTTTTGAACTGTTAGAAGATATGATTGCAAACAATAACAATCAGATAATTGTTAAAGAAATTAAAGCTCAGTTGATTCTCAGAGAATCTTGCTAAGTAAATATTATATAAACATGCACACGTGTGCTATAAAAATTTAATTATATGTTAAAAGGAATTTCCCCTTTAATTAGTCCGGAGCTATTAGCCGTTTTGGCGCGTATGGGTCATGGCGATGAAATAGTTCTTGCCGATGCCCACTTCCCCGGAGAAACATTCAACAATAAGGTTTTGCGAGCCGATGGACTACGCGTACCCGATTTATTGGCTGCCATTCTTCCATTGTTCGAATTAGATGCTTATGTGCCACATCCATTGGCGATGATGGCAGCGGTAAAAGGCGATACATTAGATCCGAAAGTAGAAGAATCGTATTTGCAGAGTATTCATATTTCAAATCCGGATGCACCTGCTATTGAGCGTATTGATCGTTTTGCTTTTTATGAAAGAACTAAGTCGGCATTTGCAGTTGTTATGACTGGCGAAACGGCTAAATATGGAAATATTTTACTAAAAAAAGGAGTAACTCCTTTTTAAATAAAGGGTTATTGGTTAATATTCTTTTGTAGCGTTTTCTCAGTTTCACTACTAATCAACCAATCAACCAATTAACTAATCAACCAATTAATCAATCAGCTAATCAAGTAATCAACCAAATAACAATGACAATTAAATCAAAAGCAGCTTTTTTGCCGGGAAATAGCACAGTAGTAATAAAAGAGGTAGAATTCCCTATGCCCGGACATGGTGAAGTTCTTATCAAAATGAAATCGTCCACCATTTGTGGAAGCGATATTCGTGCCATTTATCGTGAACATTTAGGTAAAGGCCCAGAAGGTTATCAAAATAAAATTTGCGGTCACGAACCTTCCGGTCAGATTATTTCATGTGGCCCGGGAATGAGACGATTTAAAGAGGGTGACCGTGTGGTAGTATACCATATTTCAGGTTGTGGTTGTTGTAACGACTGTCGTCGTGGCTATATGATTTCCTGTAAAAGTCCATCTCGTGCAGCTTACGGTTGGCAACGCGATGGTGGTATGGCAGAATACATGGTGGCCGAAGAAAAAGATCTTGTTCTATTGCCAGACAGCCTGACTTATACCGATGGTGCGCAGATTGCCTGTGGTTTTGGAACTGTTTATGAAGGATTGGAAAAAATTGGAATTAGTGGAAACGATGCTGTGTTGGTGACAGGTTTAGGCCCTGTTGGTTTAGCTGCTTTGATGCTTGCTAAAGCTATGGGTGCAGAAAGGTTGATTGGAGTTGATACAGTTGCTGAACGTTGTGAGATTGCGAAAAAATTAGGATTAGCCGACGAAGTTTACGTTTCAGGTGATGATACGCTGGAAAAAGTAATGGCAGAAACAAATGGAAGGGGATTTGAAAAAACGGTTGATTGTTCAGGGCATACGCTGGCTCGTCAACTTTGCATTCGGGCTACTCGTCAATGGGGAAAAATGGTTATGATTGGCGAAGGTGGTACAGTGGAATTTAATCCAAGTCCTGACATTATTCACGATCAAAAAACGATATATGGTTCATGGGTAACTTCAATATGGAAAATGGAAGAATTGGTTGAACGGATTGTTCGCTGGGGTATACATCCAGAGGATTTGGTTACACATCGCTTTACCCTGGATCATGCTCCCGAAGCTTTTGCTTTAATGGCAGAAGGTAAATGTGGTAAAGTGGCAGTTGTATTTGACGAAGAAATTAAATAAAGAAAGCGCACTAACCCCTAAAGGTGGAAATTAATATTAGTATTGACTATTTTAATAAAATATTTATATAATGATGAAGAAAGAAAAGAATAAACCAGACGATGGTGACTTTAACTCTCCCTTTAGGGGGGTGGGGGGCCATTTGCAAACAATAAATCCTTCATTTGTACCTTTTAAAACCCTTTATACCGGCGCAAAAATCCCGGTAATTGGTTTAGGTACATTTGGTTCCGATAATTACGATGCAGAAACCATTGCGCAAGCGGTTAAAACGGCTATCAAAATGGGCTATCGTCATATCGATTGTGCTTCGGTGTATGGAAATGAGAAAGAAATCGGTCTGGTTTTAAAAGAAGTTATATCTGAAGGAATTGTGACACGCGATGAACTTTGGATTACTTCTAAAGTTTGGAACGACAAACACAAAAAAGTAGTTGAATCCTGCAAACAAACGCAGGAAGATTTACAACTCGATTATTTGGATTTGTATCTGGTTCACTGGCCTTTTCCAAACTTTCATCCACCTAAATGCGATGTAAATACTCGTCAGGATGATGCTGTGCCTTATATTCACGAAAATTACATGAACACATGGCGACAAATGGAAAGTTTGGTTGCAAATGGTTTGGTGAAAAATATTGGAACCTCAAACATGACCATTCCTAAAATGAAATTGTTACTTCGTGATTGTAAGATAAAACCTGTTTTGAATGAAATGGAGATTCACCCTCATTTTCAACAAACCGAATTATATAATTTTATGAAAGAAAACGGTATAGAAGTGATTGGTTATAGTCCTATTGGCTCTCCGGGTCGTCCTGAACGTGACCGTACTCCGGAAGATACTGTTGACATGGAAGACCCTGTTATTGTTGCTGCAGCTGAGCGACTTGGTGTTCATCCTGCCGTGGTTTGTCTGAAATGGGCTGTTCAGCGTGGACAAATCACTATCCCTTTTTCTGTCAAAACGGACAAAATGTATAATAATTTAAAAGGCATTACCGAAGGTCCGCTTACAAATGCAGAAATGTTGGCAATTTCAAAAATTGATAAAGGTTGTCGCTTAATAAAAGGTCAGGTTTTCTTATGGAATGAAGCAAAAAATTGGGAAGATCTTTGGGACTTGAATGGAGAAATAACTGCCTAGTAATCAATGCTTCCAATGTTAAACCTATTAAATCTTATACAAATTAAATCACACAAATGAATAACACGAACAAAAATACACTTTTAAAAGACGCCGATGGAAGGAATTACCTTGTTCCTTTTATCCTTGTTACTTCTCTTTTCTTTTTTTGGGGTGTGGCCAATAACATGACCGACACCTTATTGGCAGCATTTAAGAATATTATGGAAATGAATGATTTTCAAACATCATTTATTCAAATAGCATTCTATGGTTCTTATGCCATTTTTGCAATTCCGGCAGCTTTACTCATTCGGAAATTTAGTTTTAAAACCGGGATTCTTGTTGGATTAGCAATGTATTCGATAGGAACTTTTTTATTTTATCCGGCAAGTCAGATGGCTTCGTATGGTTTTTACCTTTTTGCCATTTATATTATGGCCGGCGGATGTTCAATTCTTGAAACAACTGCTAACCCCTATATTTTGACTATGGGTAGACCCGAAACAATGACTCGTCGATTGAACTTTGCGCAATCTTTTAATCCGCTGGGTTCAATATCAGGAATTATTCTGAGTCAGATGTTTATTTTGTCTCAATTAAGTGCCAATAAAGCCGAAATGTCAGCACCCGATTTGTTGGCTGCACAACACAAAGAATTATCAGCCGTAACGCTTACTTACATTGGAGTTGGTGTACTTCTACTTGTGGTATTTGGAATAATTGCTTCTTACAAAAAAATGCCTACAGCAAAAGATGTTTCAACCTTGAGTTTTGGACAGACTACGCGGGAATTATTTAAGCGAAAACATTATTCTTTTGGTGTAATTGCACAATTTTTTTATGTTGGAGCGCAAATAGGAGTGTGGTCATACACCATTCGTTACGTAATGTCAGCTCTGAATTTAGTAGATGCAGTTTCCGATACAATTATTATTGAAAATGTAAAAGCATTTATTGCAGATCACACACTATGGAGTTCTGTTTGGCAATTTGATGCCGCAACAACAGCTGAAAATATCGGAAACTCCTTTTATCTGACGTCTATCTTACTGTTTACAGTATCACGGTTTATCTTTACAGCATTAATGCGTTATTTCCGTCCTGGAATATTACTTGCAATTGCAGCTTCAGGTGCGCTTGTTTCAGCTTTGATAGCAATTCTGGCTACGGGCATGACAGGAGTGTTAGGATTGGTGGCTATCTCATTTTTCATGTCATTGATGTTCCCAACCATTTATGGAATTGCCTTGGAAGGTCTTACAGACAGTCAGGCAAAAGTAGGTGGATCCTATTTGGTAATGGCAATTTTAGGTGGTGCATTACTCACTTCGATGCAAGGATTGCTTTCGACAAATTTTGGAAGTATAAACGTATCTTACTGGATTCCGGTAGTTTGTTTTGTAATTGTTGCTTTATATGGTTTGTTTGCAAATAAGGATGAACAAAAACTAAATTATTGATAGTATTAAAATAGTTCTTTCATCTTGTTTATATTTTTAGTTATGGCACTAGTCGATTTAAATTCTGAATTTAAAAATATTGTTATCGATGATAACAATATAAATTTTGGACTTACGATAAACTCGGTGGGCTACAAAACAATTTTACAAAACGAAAAACTTGATGGAATAAATATAGAGAAGTTTAAATTTCATTATAAAAAAGGCAAGATATCAAACGAATATAAACTGATATATATCACGAGTGGATCCGGTTTTGTTTGTTTTGAAAATTCGACTGAAATAGAAATTTCGAAGGGGAAAATTCTTCTGATAAATCCAAATCAGAAATATACTTATTATCATTTGAACGATAATGATTGGAATGAGTATTTTATGCGTTTCGAAACGGATCTTGCATTTAGTATATTGATGAAAAAATTCTTTCCGGCCGAGAATATTATTATTGATGTTGGATTTAATGAAGAATTGGTAAAGCTGTTTCAACGAGCCATAGATGTGGTAAGGAATGGGTTGAAATCTTCTCAGGTGTATTTATCAGGCATGCTTTTTCATATTTTAGGACTCATTATCTCTGAGTCGAAAAACAAAAAACTTGAGAAAAAAGAGCTTCAATATATTGAACAGGTAAAAGTGATAATGAATGAGAATATTTACAATGAAATTTCTATGCAGGATATTGCAGGCAAAATAAATATCAGTTATTCGTTGTTTCGAAAGAACTTTAAAAAACATACGGGGGAAACTCCGGCAAAGTATTTTTACGATCTCAAATTGGAAAAATCAAGACAATTATTGCTCGAATCAGCTTATTCAATCAAAGAAATCTCTTTTATGTTGCAATTCTCGTCAAATGAGCATTTTTCTATAGCATTTAAAAAAATGTATGGGCTTTCGCCCAGAAATCTTAGGTTAAAGGAATTAAAAAAGTAATACAATATAAATTTTAAAATCATGAAAACAGGAAGATTACAGGGTGAAAATCCAAAAATTGGTATTCGCCCAACAATTGACGGACGCCAAGGTGGTGTACGTGAATCCCTAGAAGACCAAACAATGAATATGGCTAAAAGTTTAGCTAAATTTATTAGCTCATCTTTAAAATACAGCGATGGAACATCCGTTGAATGCGTTATTGCTGATACAACTATTGGACGCGTAGATGAGGCAGCAGCATGTGCAGAAAAATTCAAAAAAGAAGGTGTTGATATAACCATTACAGTCTCGCCATGTTGGTGTTATGGTAGCGAAACCATTGATATGGATCCACATACTATCAAAGCAGTTTGGGGTTTCAACGGAACTGAACGTCCGGGAGCAGTATATTTGGCTGCAGCATTGGCTGGTCATAATCAAAAAGGATTGCCTGCCTTTGGAATTTATGGTCGTGATGTACAGGATAATAATGATACTTCAATTCCGGCTGATGTTCAGGAAAAAATATTGCGTTTTGCTAAAGCAGGTATTGCTGCTGCAACATTGAAAGGCAAATCATATTTGTCAATCGGCTCAGTTGCTATGGGTATTGCAGGATCTATTGTTGATCCAAATTTCTTTCAGGAATATCTAGGAATGCGCAACGAATCTGTAGATATGAGCGAAATACTTCGTCGTGAAAAATTGGGTATTTTTGATCCTGTAGAATTTGAAAAGGCGATGGCTTGGACAATTAAAAATTGTAAAGTAAATGAAGGTCCAAATACAAATCCACCTCATAAGATTAAAACACGTGAAGTATTAGATCAGGAATGGGAATTTGTTGTGAAAATGACAATTATCATTCGCGATTTAATGATTGGTAATCCTCGTTTACGCGAACTTGGTTTTGCTGAAGAAGCACTGGGTCATAACGCTATTGCTTCAGGCTTCCAGGGTCAACGTCAATGGACTGACTTTATGCCAAATGGAGATTTCTCAGAAGCAATTCTAAATACATCATTTGATTGGAACGGAATTCGTGAGGCATTTGTTGTGGCAACTGAAAACGATTCGTTGAATGGTGTTGCCATGTTATTTGGTAAATTGTTGACCAATACGGCACAGGTTTTTGCCGATGTTCGTACTTATTGGAGCGCTGAAGCGGTTGAACGTGTTACAGGATATAAACTGGAGGGATTGGCTGCAAATGGGTTGATTCATTTAATCAATTCTGGTTCTGCTGCATTAGATGGAAGTGGTGAACAAACAATTGATGGAAACCCTGTAATGAAACCTTTCTGGGAAATTACTGAAGAAGAAGTTAAACAAACATTAGATATTACCACATGGTATCCTGCCTCAGGTGAATATTTCCGTGGTGGTGGCTATTCTTCAAATTTTCTTACAAAAGGAGGAATGCCGGTAACAATGATGCGTGTCAATATAATTAAAGGTCTTGGACCGGTTCTTCAGTTAGCTGAAGGTTGGACTGTGGAGATTCCAGCTGAAGTTCACAAAGTGTTGAATGATCGTACAGACAAAACATGGCCAACGACTTGGTTTACTCCACGTCTTACAGGTAAAGGTAATTTTGCAGATGTATATTCAGTAATGAATAATTGGGGAGCAAATCACGGAGCATTCAGTTTCGGACATATTGGAGCCGATTTGATTACATTGGCTTCTATGTTACGGATTCCAGTTTGTATGCACAATGTGGAAGAATCTAAAGTTTTCCGTCCAAGCGCATGGGCTGCTTTCGGAATGGATAAAGAAGGTTCGGACTATCGCGCTTGTCAAACTTACGGAGCACTGTACAAATAAAAACTTCACCCCAACTCTCTCTATTGGAGAGTGAGTGAGCTTAAATTAAAAGATATTTTTACTTTATTAGTAAGTGTTTTTTTTAGAAATTTAGGATTATGAATCAGGTAATGGATTTGCAATTTGCAAGTCATTACCTGATTTTTTTATTGACTTGAATTTCAAAAAAAAGATTCAATTATTGGGATTAAAAAAGCAGTCATAATGCCCATAATCCCGATAGCCAGTCCGCTGATGGCACCTTCAATAGCACCCATTTCAATGGCTCTGGCAGTTCCCATGGCATGTGAGGCCGATCCCATTGCCAGCCCTTTGGCAATTTTACTTTTTACGCCAATAACTCGAAGAATTATCGGACCAATAAATCCTCCAAAAATTCCACATATAACAACAAAAGTAGCGGTTAAAGCGGGAATACCACCACTTTTCTCTGACAGACTCATGGCTATGGGCGTTGTGACCGATTTTGGAGCCAATGAGGAAACAAGCAGTTGATTGGCTCCAAATAGTTTTGCAATTAAGATTACACTTAAAATTCCCACTATGCTTCCAATAAAAACAGAGGTAAGAATGGATGTTACATTACCTTTTAAATGCTCAATTTGTTCGTAAAGCACATAACCTAACGCTACTACACTTGGACCAAGCATGAAATTCAAAATCTGCGTTTGTTCGTAAAAAGTTTTATATTCTATTCCTGTAATTTTTAAAAATGGAATGATAATAAACATTGAAATCAGTAGGGGCTGCAATAAAGAAATTTTGGTTCGTTTATACAGATAAACCCCTAGTAGAAAGGTGCCCAGAGCCAACATTAAAAGAAAAACTTCTCCCGAAAATATTGGTTTTAATTGTTCTATCAATTGATTCATTTTTTGATGTCTACTTTATTTCGTTGTTTCTCAAATCGTTCCTGAATTAACGCAACAGTTATTATAGTCAGAATAGTACTAATTCCTATTGCAAATACGATAGCCATTAATGACTCAGTTAATAAACCGGCGTAAGCCATTAAGCCCACTGCTACAGGAACAAAAAATAAAGCCATATTTTTTGTGATAACAGTGGCAGTGTTTTTTACGGATTCGGGGTTTATTATTTTAAAGAAAAGACTTAAGAATAATAATATCATCCCGATAACGCTTCCGGGTATAAATCCGTTAATAAGAATACTGACGAACTCTCCCAGAAAATAAAAAAGAAGTATAAAAAACGAACCTTTTATCATAATTAAAATTTATATAAATTAATCAAACTAATTTTACAGTTCTTGTTTTTCGTTTATTAACCAGATAAATGCCAATTAAAACCACAGCTGCTCCTCCAATTTCCTGAATAGTAAGTATTTCACCCAATATCGGTATTGAAAACAAGGCTGTAAAAACGGATTGGCTCAATAAACTAACCGATGCAACTGCCGGATGGATATGTCCCAATGCTTGATTTATTGACAGCCAACCGACAACTTGAGGAATTAAACCTAATGTTCCCAGAGCAATCCAGGTAGAGGCATTAAATCCCCAAAGTGGAGTAGATGTTATCAGACAAATAATACCCAGAATAATCGTACTGGTAATCATAGAAATAGTGGTAAACGAAAAAGTATCCAACGAATTTCTCCCTTTGCGTACTGTAATTAGATATGCACCATAAAACATACTAGCGAGTATGGCCAACATATTTCCAAAATTCATGTTTGCCTCCATTACCTCCTGAATGCCAATAATAAGAGCTACTCCAACCATGGCAATGGCAGTTCCAATCCAGAAAATTTTATTCGGTTTTTCTTTCATGAAAAGCAATGCACCCAAACCTACCCAAACAGGTGCAAGGTTGGCTAATAATGTTGAAATACTCGCTTTTGAGAGCATAATAGAAGAATTCCATGTTGCAATATCAAATGCGAAAAGTACGCCACAAATAATCGCAATTCTCACACCGTGCTTGTCAGTGATTGGCTTTTTAAAATAAAGCCAAATGGGAATAATAAAGATAGTACCAAAAAATAAACGGTAAAATCCTGATCCAAACCCGCTGATATTAGCAATTTTAACGAGTATTGCCGACCATGAAATGCACAAAACACCAATAAAAAGCAATATGTAATGTATCCAGGGATGGTTTTTGTGCAATATTTTCATGCAATTATAATGTTGTTGATAAATGAGTTTGTGTAAGTTGTTTTAAACGTATTCATAATAAAATAGTTTACTGAAATGATATTCAATAAACTATTTTATTTAGCTAAAAGAAAATGTCGGTATTAGTAATTTTCTTTTTCTACTTCGAAATAGGCTTGTGGATGAGCACAGGTTGGACAGGCTTTAGGCGCATTTTTACCTATATGAATATGACCACATTCGCGACATTGCCATACTGTTTGTTCATCTTCCCGAGAGAATACCGTTCCGTTTTCAACTCTTTTCTGTAAACGACGATAACGTTTTTCGTGCTGAGCTTCCACGGCTGCAATTTTACGCCAGGTTGCTGCAATATTTGCAAAGCCTTCTTTTTCTGCAATGTCGGCAAACATAGGATACAGTTCAGTCCATTCTTCGTTTTCGCCATCGGCTGCAGCTTTCAGATTTTCGGCAGTAGTCGATAAAATTCCGGCAGGATACGAGGCGGTAATTTCAACCATTCCACCTTCAAGATAGTTGAAGAACTTTTTTGCATGTTGTTTTTCCTGATCGGCAGTTTCTGCAAAAATGGCGGAAATTTGTTCAAAACCTTCTTTTTTTGCGATTTTTGCGAAGTAATTGTAACGCATACGTGCCTGACTTTCACCGGCAAACGATTTCAACAGATTTTGTTCTGTTTGTGTTCCTTTTAGAGATTTCATAATTGAAAATGTTTTTTTAAGTGAGTTTTATATTTTAATGTATGAGTTAGCGACTTATTAACTCTCGATTTGTCTGCTAACTGAAAAGTTGGAATATATTTTTTAAACATCCACAGTGCAATTAAACAAAAAGCAATTGGCGTCTTAATATAAAGAAAATCATAAATGCTTTCACATTCCACAAAGATAGAAAAAAGGGTTGAGAAAAAAGCCCTATCTTTGCGTAAAATATTAAGTTTATGATTAGTTATTTACAAGTAGAAAGCCTCACCAAATCTTTTGGCGATAATCTGCTTTTTGAAAATATTTCTTTCGGTATAGCCGACAACCAACGGGTAGCATTAATTGCCAAAAACGGAACAGGAAAAACCACTTTGCTGAATATTCTTGCAGGAAACGAAGATTATCAGGGTGGTACCATTTCATTCCGCAGGGATTTACGCATCGGTTATCTCGACCAAAATCCTGATTTCCCCAAGGAGCTTTCGGTGATCGATGCCTGTTTGCAAACCGATAATGAAGCTGTGAGAACCATTGCTGCGTATGAGCATTGCATGTTGACACAGAATCATGAGGATTTGGATGAAATTATCAATCAAATGGATTTGCACAAAGCCTGGGATTATGAAACCCGCATAACACAAATTCTTGGCAAACTAAAAATTACCAATCTCGAACAATTGATAGGAGAACTCTCGGGTGGTCAGTTAAAACGCGTGGCACTGGCAAATGTGTTGATTTCAGAACCCGATTTGTTGATCCTTGATGAGCCTACCAATCACCTTGATCTTGAAATGGTAGAATGGCTCGAAGATTTTTTGAAACGTTCTAGCATGGCTTTATTGATGGTGACGCACGACCGTTATTTTCTCGATCGGGTTTGTACAAATATTATGGAAATAGATCATCAGGGATTGTTCCAATATAATGGAAATTATACCTATTATCTTGAAAAACGTCAGGAACGAATTGAAAATTTTAATGCTGAATCAGAACGAACCATAAATCTTTATCGCAAGGAGCTGGATTGGATGCGACGTCAGCCACAGGCACGTTCACATAAATCAAAATCAAGAGTTGAACGTTTCAGTGATATTGAAGAACGTGCTAAACTTCGTCGGAATAACGATTCGGTACAATTGGATGTAAAAGCAAGTTATCTTGGCTCAAAAATTTTTGAAGCTAAATATGTTTCGAAAGCGTATGGCGATTTAAAAATTCTGGATAATTTTTATTACAATTTTGCCCGTTTCGAAAAGATGGGAATTGTAGGTAAAAATGGAACTGGAAAATCTACTTTTCTGAAGATGTTGTTGGGCGAAGTGAAACCTGACAGCGGTTCGTTTGATATTGGCGAAACGGTGGTTTTTGGCTATTACAGTCAGGATGGACTGGCTTTCGACGAACAGATGAAAGTGATTGATGTAGTGCAGAATATTGCAGAAGAGGTGAATTTGGGAAATGGCAAGAAAATGTCGGCATCCCAATTTTTACAACACTTTCTGTTTACGCCCGAAACACAATATAATTACGTATACAAACTCAGTGGCGGTGAAAAGCGTCGGTTGTATCTTTGTACAGTATTGATGAAAAACCCGAATTTTTTGGTACTTGATGAACCAACAAACGATTTGGATATTGTAACTCTGAACATTTTAGAAGATTATCTGCAATCGTTTAAGGGTTGTGTTATTGTGGTAAGTCACGATCGTTATTTTATGGATAAAGTGGTTGATCATTTGATGGTTTTCAAAGGCGATGCCGAGCTAAAAGATTTCCCGGGAAATTATACCGATTACAGGGAGTGGAACGAATTGATGGAAGAACAGGAAAAGGAAGAAAAAAGTAAGAATCAAGAATCACGGACTAAGAATCAGGATAAAAATATTGAATACGAAACGAAAAACGAAGAAAGTCGTAAGATGACTTTCAAAGAAAAAAAAGAATTTGAAGCTTTGGAGAGCGAAATTCCTAAACTTGAAGCTGAAAAAGCTGAAATTGAAAGTCAACTCTCTACGGGAATACTAAGTAGCGATGAAATAATCAAAGCTTCTGAGCGTTTTTCGGAACTTACTGATTTGATTGACGGAAAAACCATGAGATGGCTGGAATTGAGTGAGATATAAATAATAATCTGAGAATCAAATAAAAGAAATGAGAATTAAAATCTTCAATTTTTTCATTTGTTGTGGACTATTTACTGCATTAGTAAGCTGCTCTTCGTTTCTATTAACGGAAACGAGCTTTCAAGAGCATGAAAACTATGTTGTTTCAGATAATAATACTTTAAATGATACGATTTTAAGCATGGAATGTAGCTTGTTATCTATCAAAACAAGTGCTTTTGAAAATTTATCTTTTCCAATAAATAACAAAAAGCCAAGCTTGACTTTTATAAATAATGGAAGCTTCAAAGGTTTTGCTCTTTGCAATAGTTTCTTTGGAAAATATTCAAAAAGAGGAAATTCTATAAAATTTCGAAATAGTATGATGACACGGGTTAACTGTGGGGCAAATGACATTGAGAGTCTGATTACAGGAACTTTATCGGATGTTAATAACTACTCAATAAAAAATAATCAGTTGTTTTTAAAAAGAGGATCAGATGTTTTGATGGTATTTCAAATTGAAAGTTCCAATTGAATGAAAGTTTGGTTTATTTGAATGGCAAAAAAAGTACATGGTTTCAAACCCCTCTAATTCTAGCTCATTAACATAAGAAGTATAGCTCATTTTGGATAAAAATTGAGCAGCATTCAATAAGAATGTAAGTCATAAGTATCAATCTTTGTCCCTACCTTGTGTATTTTCTTTTTCTCAGCATCTGATAACCAATCCCGAAAATTATCAAAAACACTATTGGTAATAATACATTTATAATTTGCCAAAACGTTCTGTCACTTTGAGTAATTTTTTTATTCAACAATCGAAGTTGAATTGTACGCGAACGTAATTGCATCCAACCATCGTTGTCGGTTAAATAGAGTACCGCATTCTGAATGAAATCTTTATTGCCGAATTGCTGATTCATATATCGGTCGAAGCCCAATGGAAAGGTCGTGCTATCACTGGCGATACCGTTTGTTTCGTTGCGAATGATATCTCCATCAGCTACAAAAATTTGTCTCGTTTTTACACTTTCATTTCTGAAAGGGAGTTTGTTTGTGATTTCGGTGGGTAAAATACGGTTACTGAAATTTGATGGGAAAATACCATTTATCTCTACAGCCACCGGCACAAAACTTAAATTGAAATAAGCTTTATCGGTTGGTTTCGGTATTTCATTTAAATTTATAGTAGCTGGAGTTCCAACAATATGAGTGTTGTCCGATGTGGCTAGTAAAAGGTTGAAATTTAGATTCGCATTTTCTCCTACTATGTCGATTCCCGAACAAAAATCAGCTTTCACTTCTGTAATATTTCTAGTTACAGTACTTTTTGGTGAGGTCAAAAGCAAAGGTCCATAATACCAGGGCGTTGGTTCAAATTGAGGAGTTGCATTTGCCGGAGCAATGTTAACCGGTACTGAAACACATTGAACATCTTGCAATAAAATAGGATTAATGCGAACTCCATATTTAAACAACTGATCGTTTAAATTCACATCCAATTCCATCGCTGGTGACATTCCTGTTGTGGATAAATTTTCTTTTGCCACTCTTACGCCGTCCAATAACCAAAGTACCCGACCACCATTCATTATGTACTGATCAATAATGAATTTTTCGTTTTCGCTAAAAGGCTGTTGTGGCTTTGCTATGATAATCGCTTTGTAGTCGTTTAATATTGAAGCGTCGGTACCAATTTTTCCACGGTCAATTTGAAAATAACGACTTAGCGATTTACTAATGTCATAGGTCTGGGCTTCATTCAATTCGCCATGTCCTTCGATAAAAGCAATTTTATTCACTATTTTGTTTGTCAATTGTCGAATGGCATCGGTAATTTCAAACTCAAGATTTTCAATGGAGATATTCAGATTTTCTTCGCCGGAATTACCGCGGATATTTTTTAATAAACATACAGGAATCGTTTTCCCATTATATGAAATCTCAATCCATGGAAAAATAATTTTCTGTATGGATTTTCCCTCTTTATCACGCTCGTACACTTCAGTAGGGATTAATCCTTTTGATTGCAGCTCAGTATATTTTTTCTCTCGTTGCTCTGTGTTATCTGCCATTGATGGGTTGACATAACGAATGTTGATTGGTTTCTTGCTGTAAACCGAAAGTTCTTCTAATAGTTCTGTAGTCGATTTTTTCAAACGAAGAAATCCCGGATTCAGATCGCCCTCGAGATATACAACTATATCCAATGGAGCTGCAACATTTTTCATCAAATCTTTGGTTTGAGTGGAAATGCTGTATCTTTTGTCCGAAGTCAGATCAATGCGAAAAAAATCGAAAAATGTTATGCTTACCAATGCCAGTAAACACACAAAAAGGATGATATTTTTATAATTTTTAAATTTCATAAATTGCTGTAAATCTATAAATTATTTTTGAGTTTATAAAATAGTTTTTGTAACCGTTAATTTGGAATATTTGCGGCTCTAATCTTGAAATAATTATTGTTTGTTTCTAACAAACGATAAAAATCACAATTTCCCCAGTTTGCCGGTTTGTCTATTATTTCAGTATCTTCATTCGTGTCATTGTTTACAAAACCAGAAATTTTATTTTGCCAGTTAATAATGCGAGTCATACTTTTATCCGCCTGAAATAAATCATTATTACTATCGCATAGCTCTTTAATATATTGAATATAAAGTGCTTTGTATTCCGGAATAGAAATGATTTTTTTTACCAGAGGTTGTGTGTCTTTTCCCCAGTTTAAAACATCCTGAGTTCCAGAATCAGATATTATTTCTGATGTCCCCAAGGTATTGTCGTAGTCGTATGGAATAAAATAAAATTTACCTGCAGAATCAAAATAAAAATAATAATTATTCTGATTAACCCAGTAATCGTCCCACATGCCACACATAACATTCACAGCATAGGTTCTCAGGAACAGCTCAATATCCATTTTTGACGAAATCCAGTTTTTAAAATCATCGTCGGTTTTATTGTTCAGGTTAGTAATAAAATCGACTAGCTGAGATTTTGCCGTCTCAAGTTGCAACTCGTTGGTCTTCAAATCATAAACAGGTGTGTAAGTTTGTTCTAGCGTAACATTCTCAAGTCCCATTCTGGATTTATCAGAATTGCTTAAATCGGCTCCCCAGGCAGCTTTCCAAAGATTTCCCTTTGTGTCAGCAAATTTATCTTTACGGTTTTTGAGAAACTCTTCATCTACGGGTTCAACCATTTCGTAAACACCATAATATGCAGTTGTTGCATCTTCCTTTATTTTGATGCTTAACCTGCAATAACTTGATTGAGGAGCTGTCCAAACACCAAATCGTTCAAATAAATCGTAGCAATATATTTCACGAACGTACATTGCATCGTCTTTGAACCATTTCAGATTGATTTTTTCGGCACCGGCTAATCGTTGAGCATTATTGAATTTTTTTAAATTCACCGAAAAACTGGCATGATGCCAAACGGGGTTAGTCGAATTATGAACTTCAGCAGTTGAACCTTCCGGTCTTCTCCGACTGGTATTTCCACGGATATGAATTCCTACATCCTGTAATGAAATTGTATGCCCGTCTTTTGTGAAACTAAAATCACTTTTTACATATTCTTCGTTATTCTTATTTGTATCAAAATCCAGTAATAGCTTATTCCATTGTTCTGTAGAAACTTCCAATTTTATTTCAGGAATGACATCAATGTCATATATATATGTCGTCCCTAATGCTGTAATACTGTCGTTAAAATCTTGTTGCTCAGGCGGAACGATTAAATTACACGAAGCAAAAAGAATAACAATAATTATTAAGTAGGCGTATTTCATTTTAAACTTTAGAGTTTTTAGAATTGCAAAGATAATCATTTTATGTTGATTGGTATTTTATGTCATTCCTGTGAAATAGGGTGTTTAAAGCTGATTTTTTTGTTTCTGGTTGTAATTAAATATTATTAATTTTTACAATAATAATGTCTGTTGAGTGGGTGGATTTATTTTATTATCTTTGCGAATCAGTTGTAAAAATGAGTGGTGAATACTAATATTGATGGCAATCAGAGCGTTGTGAAAAATACCCTTATTACTATTAAAGAAAGCGTTTGAAGATAAGTTGAAATGTAGTGTGACGAGGATTATTGGTAGTTGTTTTTTGTAAAACAAACAAACGGAAAACAATAAATATTTATTATTTAAGTTAGCATCTACGTGTCGATAAGGTTTGTAAGCTCTTGAAAAATAATTGATAAAAGCTAAAAATTATTCATTTTTCATAAAGTTTTAAATTTATAAAATCAATTCCTATAATATGGGTAAAATAATCTCGTTAGCTAATCAAAAGGGTGGTGTAGGTAAAACCACAACAGCTATTAATTTGGCTGCATCATTAGCTACTTTGGGTAAAAAGGTTCTTTTGGTAGATGCCGATCCACAAGCCAACGCATCATCTGGTCTTGGTATCGACATCCGCAGCCTTGAATTTACTATTTACGAATGTTTGATTGATAACGTGCCTACAAAACAAGCAATTCACCCTACAGAAGTAGAGAATTTGTTTATTTTGCCATCACATATCGATTTAGTTGGTGCAGAAATTGAAATGTTGAATATGGAGAATCGTGAGCGTGTTATGCTGGGAATACTCAAACCATTGAAAGATGAATATGATTATTTGTTGATTGATTGTTCGCCATCGTTGGGATTGATTACGGTAAACGCACTAACTGCTTCCGACTCAGTGATTATTCCGGTTCAATGTGAATATTTTGCATTAGAAGGTATTAGCAAATTGTTGAATACCATTAAAATAATTAAAAGCAAATTAAATCCTGGCCTGGAAATTGAAGGATTCCTGCTGACTATGTACGATAACCGTTTACGTTTGGCAAATCAGGTATATGCCGAAGTGAAAAAACATTTTCAGGGAATGGTTTTCGAAGCTGTAATCTGCAGAAATGTACGATTAAGTGAAGCCCCAAGCTATGGAAAACCTGTTTTATTATATGATGCTGATTCAAAAGGATCGTCAAACTATATGGATATGGCAAAGGAATTAATTTCGAAAACCACTAAATAAAAAACATTTTGCCCGATTATCGGGCTGAGTTTCTTCGATAAAACAATATGATAAAAAATACAGGATTAGGTAGAGGTTTGGGTGCATTGATTGATACAGAAAACATCACTACAAGTGGCTCATCGTCTATCAACGAAGTGGAGATGAGTTTGATTTTTGCAAATCCAAACCAACCACGAAGTCACTTTGACGAGGAGGCATTGACCGAACTTGCATCTTCAATCAGAGAATTAGGTGTGATTTCGCCTATCACATTGCGTCAGAATGATGACGGAACGTATTTGATTATTGCCGGTGAACGTCGTTTCAGAGCCTCGAAATTGGTGGGATTGAAAACGATTCCTGCCTATGTGAAAACAGCTGCTGATGAGCAGGTTATGGAGATGGCGTTGATTGAAAATATTCAACGAGAGGATTTAAATGCTATTGAAATTGCACTGACTTTTTATCGTTTGATGGAAGAATACAAATTGACTCAGGAGCGATTGAGCGAACGCGTAGGGAAGAAGCGTGCTACTATTGCAAATTATTTACGTTTATTACGTTTGCCTGCCGAAATTCAAATGGGCCTAAAAGATAAAAAAATTGACATGGGACATGCCCGTGCCATTTTAGGGTTGAGTGAAGCTGCTGATCAGTTACATTTGTACGAATTGATTGTTGCAAATGAATATACTGTACGGAAAGTTGAAGAGTTGGTACGACAATTTGCCGAAATAGGAAGTTTTGATGTTAAAACAAAACCTATTCCAAATCCGGTAAAAGGACTTCAGGAATTCGATGACTTAAAAGAGCAACTAAGTAAGGTCTTTAATACGAAAATTCAGTTTAGTTGTAATCCCGAAGGAAAAGGAAAAATAACCATTCCATTTTCAAACGATGAAGAATTGACACGTATTATGGAATTATTTGATAAAATTTAATATTATGTTTTTGTGAAACGAATCTTAAATATAATTATTATTTTTTTGTTTATTCTGATGACTTTGAGTGCTCAGAATCAAATAAATAAAGAGAAGCCCCAGTTTTTAAAAGATTCAGTTTCTGGAATGCTATATAATGCTGATACGTTAAATACAACGGAAATAGCAGCAAAGCAAGAATTTAAACCCGATCCGATTAAAGTGGTATGGATGGGTGCCATTATTCCCGGTTACGGTCAAATAATGAACAGAAAGTATTGGAAGCTCCCCATCGTTTATGGTGGTTTTTTGGGTTGTGCGTATGCTATCTCGATAAATTCAAGCATGTACGAAACATATAAAACAGCTTACAGGGATATTATTGACACAGATCCTACAACAAGTAGTTTTTATGATATTTTACCTGAAGGGTATACTGTTGAAAATATTGGAGGAATAGATACTTATACCAGTATTTTGAAAACTGGTCAGAATAGTTATAAACGTTATCGCGATTTAAGTATTATTGTAACGATAGGATATTATGCTATGACATTAGTTGATGCATTTGTTGATGCTCAATTGTACGATTTTGATATAAGTCCCGATTTGTCAATGCGTTTTCAACCTACATTGATGGAAAATAACTATGGGTTTAAAAAGACGCTAGGCTTACAATGTAGTTTTAGATTAAAATAAAAATTTTCACTAAATATAATTTCTATAATGAATTTTAAAAACCTACTGACAATTGGGTTGTTTCTTTTTTTGAATTATTTGCCTGTAAATGCGCAGGTTCTAGATACAACTTCAGTAGATTTATCTGAAGATGCCATTGATGCCATCATTGATACTACACTTTCTGCTCCACAGGATTTTGATAACACACTTGATTATATGCTCCGTTCGTGGATCATTCAACGATCAGATAGTTCAGACTGTTTTTCATCTTCAGATCCGATGATAGTATCAGACTCGATTTATAAATTACGCCTTTCTCAAATGCCCTGCATTATGGAAATGCCTTTTAATTCTGCAGTTCGTTCCTTTATTGATTTGTATTCTGTAAAAAAACGACGTCAAGTTGAATTTATGATGGGAATGAGTGAGTATTATTTCCCGATTTTCGAAGAGGTTTTGGGTGCATATAATTTGCCATTGGAATTGAAATATTTACCTATTATTGAGTCTGCGCTTAATACAACCGCTATGTCACGTGTGGGGGCAGCAGGTTTATGGCAATTTATGATTGCTACCGGAAGAATGTACGGTTTGGAAATAAACAGTCTTGTTGATGAACGATTGTCACCATTAAAAGCAACGAAAGCAGCAGCTATGTTTTTAAAAGATTTATATTCCATTTATGGTGATTGGCATTTGGTTATTGCTGCATATAACTGTGGCCCCGGAAATGTAAACAAAGCGATTCGTCGTTCGGGAGGGAAAAGAGATTATTGGGCAATTTACCCCTATCTTCCAAAAGAAACCAGAGGTTATGTGCCTATTTTTATTGCAGCGAATTACGTCATGACCTACGCTGCCGAACATAATCTGTGTGCAGCAAAAGTAAATATGCCGATCATTACCGATACAGTACATGTTCATCAACGTATCCATTTAGAACAAATTGCGGATGTTTTGGAAATTCCAATTGGAGAAATAAAATTGTTAAATCCGCAATACAGAAGAGATATAGTCCCGGGTAATATAAAATCATATTCTATTTGTTTGCCACTCAGATATGCAAATACTTTTATTGATAGGTATGATGAAATTGTAGCTTATAAAGCTGATTCATTGATTAATAACCGTAGAAATGAAATTGAAATTGCTCAGGCTACACCGATTTCGTTTGGAGGCTCGGGAAAAGTAATTTATCACAAAGTTACAAAAGGTCAAACATTAGGCGGAATAGCTGCTAGGTATGGAGTTTCGTTGACGAAATTAAAAAAATGGAATCATATAAGTGGTTCCAAAATAAAAATTGGTCAACGATTGAAAATTATCAAATAGAAATGATATTCTATTTAAACCTTTAAGTCAGAATTATTAAACTATGCAAAAGCTTTATTATTCAATTTCAGAAGTCGCAGAAATGTTTCAGGTGAATCAATCCAACCTGAGATTTTGGGAAATGGAATTTACTCAACTTAAGCCCAAAAGAAATGATAAGAAAACGAGGTTTTATACCCTTGAAGATATTCAGATAATTAAACAAATTATTTTTCTGATTAATGATCAGAAGCTAACATTAGAGGGAGCAAAGAAAAAATTAAACCAAAAAAAGGGAACGGTTGAAAAACAACAGGAAATTGCTGAAAGACTCAGGAACATTAGACAAGAGTTAGTTGGCATTGTTAAATCGTTTTCTGAATAATAAATTTTAGAATGGAAAAAAAATATTTTAAATTGATCAGTCTTTTGTTGATATTATCTATTTTTGGTTTTGCTCAAAAAGCACCCAAAAATGTGATTTTTATGATTGGAGATGGAATGGGAATAGCACAAGTTTATTCTGCAATGGTGGCAAATGGAAATAAGTTGGCATTAGAACAATGTACCTACAGTGGCTTTTCGAAAACCTATTCTAACGATAATTTCACAACTGATTCGGGTGCCGGCGGTACTGCATTGGCGTGTGGTGTAAAAACAAAGAATGGTATGATTGGCATGAACCCCGATTCTGTTGCGGTTGAGTCAATTCTCGAAAAAGCAGAGAAAAATCATCTTGCTACCGGAATTGTTGTTGCTTGTGCTGTAACACATGCTACACCGGCAACATATATTGCCCATCAGGTGAATCGTAATATGTACGAGGAAATTGCAGCAGATTATTTGAAAACTGACATAGATGTTTTTATTGGAGGCGGAAGAAAGTATTTTGAGGACAGATCAGATGGCAAAAATCTGACAAATGAGCTGAAAGCCAAAAATTATAAAATTGCATATAATCTGGCAGATGTAAAAACAACAACATCCGGAAAACTTGCAGGCTTACTTTATGACGATCAAAATCCGGGTATGCCCGAACGGGGTGACCAATTACCCGAATCAACTGAAGCTGCTATCAATATACTAAAAAATAATGCGAAAGGATTTTTCTTAATGGTTGAAGGCTCACAAATTGACTGGGCATGTCATGCAAACGATGCGAATAAAACGATAAAGGAAATGCTGGACTTTGATAAAACAATTGCCAAAGTGCTTGATTTTGCAGAAAAAGATGGAAATACCTTGGTTATTATTACTGCTGATCATGAAACAGGTGGTATGACAATTGTAAACGGGAAAATGGGTACAGATAGTTTGACGGTTTTTTATTCAACAAAAGGACATTCAGGAGTGCCTGTTCCCGTCTTTTCTTATGGTCCGGGTGCTGAGAATTTTAGTGGCTTTATGGAAAATACAGATTTTAAACAAAAGATTGAAAAACTTTTGAAATTAAAGAAGTAGGATTTTCAATAAATTAGCCTGAAAGGCCAAAATAATTTAGCTCAAGGTGAAATCCTTGGGTTTTTTTAATGCCGGAAGAAATATAAATGGGAAAAATCGATTCAGAAAAAAAGGTGATACAGAATATGATTCGTCTCTATTGTCGTAAAAAACATAAAGGTGAAGAGTTGTGTGATGAGTGTAATATTTTGCTGAATTATGCTACAGATCGATTGACAAAGTGTCCGTTTAAAGATGAAAAACCGGCTTGTGCCGATTGTAAAGTACATTGTTATAAAACGGAAATGCGTGAAAAAATTCGTAGAGTAATGCGTTTTTCAGGTCCGAGAATGATCATTTATTATCCGAAGGATTTCTTTATTCACATATTAAAAAAATCACATTAAATATTCAAAAAAATGGAATTAAACGCTCATAACAAGAATGAATATCCTCCAATGCATACAGCTGAACATATATTGAATCAAACTATGATCAGAATGTTTGGATGCAAAAGATCAAAAAATAGTCATATAGAACGGAAAAAAAGTAAATGTGATTATTTTTTATCATCAGAACCCACTGCAGAACAAATTGCCAAAATTGAATCGGAAGTGAATAAAGTTATTGCCCAAAATCTTACAGTCTCGGCTGACTTTATACCTAGAAATGAAGTTCCTGAAACAATTGATACCAGCAAACTTCCAGCTGATGTAAGCCAGACCTTGCGATTGGTTTATGTTGGTGATTATGATATTTGTGCTTGCATTGGAGTGCATGTTCAAAACACAAATGAAATAGGGACTTTTAAAATTTTGAACTGTGATTTTACCGAAGGTAGACTAAGAATAAGATTTAAGTTGGAAGATTGCCCTTTTATTGAAAATGTTCTTGCAAATTGATCGTACAGTGTCCTGACTTTAGTGTATTTTTTTGCATACGACTTAATGAATTTTGTTTTTCAAGCTTTAATAACCTTTACAGTTCAACTTCTTACAATTTAATTAGTTCTTTTTTTGTACCTTTGTAGCTTGTGTTATTTAATTGAATGAATGATGCAATAATAAATTAAATTTTAGTTTTCAAAATAGTCCGTAAAAATGGATACTGACCAATTACCCGATCATATTGTATATAGTAAAAAAGTAATCGAATTTGTTACTGTTGCGGCTGAAACTTGTCTGTTTTTAGAACATGCTACTGATTTTTCAAATCAAGATTTTGTTGACAAATCAGTTAAGATTCTTCCTCTTTTGTATCTCAATGCTTCTTTAATTGAAATTCCACAGGCTGTATATGAAGAAGGAACAGAACGGTTTGTAAACGAAGAAGATTATGTCTTTGTCAAAGAGCAAGTGGAACAGATTATGGGCAAGGATGATTCTTATTTAGAGGTTTTTCATCCTGACATGGCTTTGAGTGATACGCCTATAGCTGCTTTTATATCAGAGAATTTAGCGGATATTTATCAGGAATTAAAAGATTTTGCAGCAAATTATCAGTTGGGTGATATCGATATCATGAACGATGCTTTGGTCATTTGTCTGGAGGCTTTTAGAGAACACTGGGGACAAAAATTACTTAACGCTCTAAGAGCATTACATTCAATACGGTTTAGTGAAGGTTTTGGATCAGAAGAATCTTCAAACGAACCCATCAATAAAAATAAAATCGACCGAAATGCATTTCTTCAGTTTCTACACGAAGATGAGGATGAAGAATTGGATAATTTGTTGAAATAAGTGTATGTTTAAAACAAAAATCACGAAAGAAGAAGTAAATTTATTACCCCTTATAGTTTTTGAAGGAAAAATAACCCTGGTGGACGATATAAGTATGGTACAATCGGCTATCAATGAGTTGCGGAAATCAAAAGTAGTCGGCATTGATACTGAGACTAAACCCTCATTTACAAGGGGAACTCATTATAAAGTTTCGCTGGTTCAAATTTCAACACTCGATCATTGCTTTTTATTTCGATTAAATAAAATTGGATTTCCACCCGAATTATCTGAATTTCTTGCCGACGAAAAAGTAAAAAAAATTGGTCTTTCATTAAGGGACGATTTGTCAGGATTAAATAAACATCAAAAATTTAACCCCGGTAACTTCGTTGATATTCAGACTATTGCACAAAATTATGGGATTTTGGAACTTAGTTTGCAGAAAATTTACGCCATCCTTTTCGAAAAGAAAATCTCAAAATCTCAACGTTTGTCAAATTGGGAAAATCCTGAACTATCAGAACTTCAACAGCGATATGCTGCTACAGATGCCTGGACCAGTTTACAGATTTACCTGCAATTGATGAAAGAAAATAAACTCACTAAAAAGCAAATTCAGAAAATAGTAATGCAAGATACGATGGAACAGCGTGAAAAACAAGCTCAGCGTATGTTGCAAAACAAACCGGAAGAAATTCAAACATCTAACCCTGAACTCTAGAAACCAAATAAACGCAAAATTCGAAACATGATAACCATACAACTCAAGCCAAAAAAAGAAGAAAGTTTACAACGTTTTCACCCTTGGTTATTTTCTGGCGCAATTCAAAAAATTGAAGGTAACCCAACTGAAGGAGAATTAGTAAAACTTGTGGATAAAAATGGTGATTTTCTGGCATTGGGTCATTATCAGATTGGTAGTATTGCTGTAAGAGTTGTTAGCTTTCAAAACGAAAAAATTGATGACGCATTTTGGAGTCGAAAAATTCGTCTCGCTTATGAAATGCGTAAATCGTTGGGATTGGTCACAGCGAAAAATAATACTTATCGTTTAATTCATGGTGAAGGCGATACATTGCCGGGCTTAATAGTTGATATATACGATGATACTGCTGTTATGCAGGCACATTCCATTGGGATGCACGAAATAAGAGAAACATTGGCAAAGGCTATTGTTGAGAATGTTCCGGATGTGAAAAATGTTTATTATAAATCCGAAACAACATTGCCGTTTAAGGCAGCTATTGAACCTGAAGACGGTTATTTAATCGGAAAGGAAACCGAACAAATTGATGCGATTGAGAATGGGTTGAAGTTTCAAGTAGATTGGCTACGGGGTCAAAAAACCGGCTTTTTTGTAGACCAACGTGAAAACCGTTCCTTGTTGGAGAGATATTCAAACGGAAAGTCAGTATTGAATATGTTTTGTTACACTGGCGGATTCTCTGTTTATGCTATGCGTGGCGGTGCCGAATTGGTTCATTCTGTTGATAGTTCTGCAAAAGCAATTGATTTGACCAACAAAAATGTTGAAATAAATTTTCCGGGTGACCCACGTCACACGGCTTATGCCGAAGATGCGTTTAAATACTTGAATAATTTACAAGAATTAGAACAGAAATATGATGTGATAATTCTTGATCCGCCTGCATTTGCCAAACACAGGGAAGCGTTGCGTAATGCTTTAAAAGGTTATAAAAGGTTGAATGCTAAAGCTTTCGAACAAATAAAACCCGGAGGAATATTATTTACTTTTTCTTGCTCGCAAGTGGTAAGCAAAGAACAATTCCGCTTAGCTGTCTTCAGTGCTGCTGCTGAAAGTAAGCGTCATGTACGTATTCTTCACCAACTATCTCAACCCGCCGATCATCCTATCAGCATTTATCATCCCGAAGGAGAATATCTGAAAGGATTGGTTTTATGGGTGGAGTAGTGTTAAAGTACAATTAACACTGTAATGTTTGGTTTAATAAGATTTTTAATTTAACGTGTTGAAATTCAGAGATGTAAACAATGTTGAATTTGAATTGTTATAGTTAAAAATAATTACAATATATATATTTCAACTTAACGAGCCGTTTTATTGCAATAATTTAGCAAAAAAATTTTTTCTTTTCAATACAATCGTTATATTTGCAGTCTAAACATTTCAATTATCCACTTAAAATTTTAAAAGCCTATTGTTGAAAATTACTTTAAACCTCAAAATTCAAAGTAATGGAAAATCTAAATCAATTAACCGATGACGAATTGGTGAAATTGTATGGACAAGGAAATAATCAGGCGTTTGAAATTTTATTGATACGTTATAAGTCCAAAGTATATACATATATATACTTAATTGTTCGTAACAGAGAACTCACCGAAGATATTTTTCAAGACACCTTTATTAAAGCAATTGCTACCATTCAACAGGGACGTTACGTTGAGTCAGGTAAGTTTGTGGCATGGATTAACCGCATCGCACACAACCTGATTATCGATTATTTCCGTAGGGAAAAAAACGAAAATACATTCTCGGCAGATGCTGTTGATTATGATATAGTGAATAATGCAAAACTCTCGGAAAAGAGCATCGAGGATACTATGTCGAACGAACAGGTACTGGCCGATGTTGTACATTTGATTGATTTGTTGCCCATTTCACAGCAAAAGGTGATTCGTATGCGCTATTTCGAAGATTTAAGTTTTAAGGAAATTGCCGAACGAACAAATGTAAGCATTAATACGGCTTTAGGGCGAATGCGTTATGCATTGCTCAATATGAGACGCATTGCTGTCGAAAATAACGTTTATCTTGAAATAAAATAAATAAAAAATCCATTAACAAACAAAAGGTTAATTAGTTAGAAGTAGAAAAAATATTTTTGTGCATATATACTATTTTTTAAACTTATACGTTTTATAAATATCACTATAAAAAAATTATAAGTTGCCTATGCAAAAAAATTCTACTTTATTAAAAAAAACTGATTTGTTGACTGAAAAAAAAACACTTGAAATAAACGCTGATTTGCAACCAAGTGCAAATACTATTCAGAATATACTCCAATTTGCCTCTTCTTACAGAGCACAAAAAATAGCAAATAATCAGTTCGTTGAATGGTTTGTAAATTAAAAAAAAAGACTTCAGGATTATCTGAAGTCTTTTTTTATTATATTTGCATATTAAAAAAAACATTCAAAAAAAATATAGATTATGACTCGTATCATCTCTCCATCTTTATTATCTGCCGATTTTGGAAACCTGAAGGCCGATTGCGAAATGATTAATTCCAGCGAAGCAGAATGGTTACACATTGATGTTATGGATGGAAGTTTTGTCCCTAATATTTCTTTTGGTTTTCCTGTTATGGAAGCGCTAAAAATGCATTGTACAAAACCGCTTGATGTGCATTTAATGATTGTACATCCCGAAAAATATATTAAACGTTTTGCCGAAGCAGGGGCGGGGATTATTACTTTTCATTACGAAACGGTTGATAATCCATTAGAAGTCATTGAGATGATTAAAGCGGAAGGAGTAAAAGTGGGGATTACAATTAATCCGGATGTGCCTGTTAGTGTTCTCGAACCTTTTGTCGACAAAGTAGATTTGGTGCTTTTAATGACTGTTTTCGCCGGTTATGGAGGACAAAAATTTATTGAAGAAAGTTATTCTCGAATTGCAGAGCTAAGAAAAATGATCGATCAAAAAAATGCTCATTGTGTGATTGAAGTGGATGGTGGCGTAAATATAAATAATGCCCGCAAACTTTTTGATACGGGAGTAAATGTGTTGGTAGCCGGTAGCGCTGTTTTTAAAGCAGAAAATCCTACGAAAATGATACATGATATGCTAAACACCTAGCCTATGAATTTTCTGCAACGAACTCCTTTTTTCAGATTGTTGTTGCCGTTGGTTATTGGCATCATTTTATACCGATACTTCGATTTATTCCCTTGGAGTCAGATGTCTATGCTGATTTTATCGGTTTTAATATTTGCTGTAAGTTTTGTTCTTCAACGTTCAAAATTGCAATTTAAATTTCGCTGGCTTTATGGCAGTGGAATTTTTTTGTTTCTAGTAATTATCGGCTATTCTATTTCTAATCAGAACGCAACAAAAAGTAATTTTGATAACATCGAAATTCCCGGAATCTTTAGTGTCGAACTTACAGAGTCGCCCATTGAAAAAGAAAATTCCTTTTTGTGCCGGGTGAAAACACTTCAATATTTTGAAAAGGATAAATCCACAAATTCTGTTGGTAGAGCATTAGTATACATCCAAAAAGATAGTTTGTCGCAGAAATTAAAATCGGGTGATCAGTTATTGATTGAAACTACTTTTAACAAACCCGATGGTGTTATAAACCCAGCTGGGTTCAATTATAAGGAATATCTAAAAAGGCAAGGTATTGCTGCAACAACTTATATCCCGGGTTATAAGTGGACTAAAATCGGCACAAACAAAGAATTCTCTGTTTTTCGTTTAGCCGAAGAATATCAGAAAAAACTGTTGGATATTTATAAGCATTTTGGAATTGACGGGGATGAGTTTGCAGTTTTAGCAGCATTGACCCTGGGAAGTAAAGATGCTTTACACCCTGAGTTAAGACAAAACTATACAACCAGTGGTGGAATGCATATTTTGGCCGTAAGTGGTTTGCATGTGGGAATTATTTATATGGTATTGAGTCTGTTACTTTCAGTTTTAGACAAAAACAAACATACTAAAATTTTGAAAGTCATATTGATAATTCTACTCCTGTGGATATATGCATTTATAACCGGGCTTCCGCCTTCTGTGGTTCGAGCAACAATTATGTTTTCGATGATTGCTTTAGGGAATGGATTGAATCATAAAAGTGAAATTTACAATACTATTTTTGCTTCAGCTTTTTTAATGTTGCTCTTCAATCCCGATTTCCTTTTTGATGTCGGATTTCAATTGAGTTATTGTGCTGTTTTAAGCATTGTATATTTTCAACCCAAAATATCAAAAGGTTTATATTTCAAGAATAAATTGTTGAAGTGGAGTTGGGATCTGACAGCTGTTTCATTGGCTGCTCAAATAGGAACAGCTCCGCTAACATTGTTTTATTTTCATCAATTTGCAAATTATTTCGTAATTACGAACTTTGTAGCCATTCCTTTTGCAACCATTATTCTTTATACAGCAATACTTTTAATTATTGTTTCGCCGATTGCATTCGTTTCAACTGCTGTTGCATTCGTATTGAAATGGATATTAAGAATATTGAATACAAGCATTGAATTTATTCATGATATGCCATTTTCAGTGACTTTTACAACTATCAATGCCATTCAGGTGTTATTGTTCTTTGGTATAGTAATTCTGATAGCCTATTATTTTCACAGCAAAAAATATTTTGCAATTTTCAGTGCGTTTTCATTGTTGCTATTCTTTTTGATCATCAATTTGACCATCAATTATAAAACCTTAAATTCAACACAATTTATAGTTTATTCAGATTATCAAAATACTCATATAGATTTTATTGCAGGGAAAAATCACGCAGTATTAACAACTGATAGTGTAGCTCTTAATAAAGTCGCTCAAAATTATTGGTTAAAAAATAAATTAAATTATAAAAAGGAGGTTCTTTCAGCCTGTATCCTCTCAAACGGATTTATCGATTTTCAGGGGAAACGGTTTTGTATATTGCTTGATGAATCGCTAAAAGGAAAAATATCCGAAAATCCAATAGATGTTGATTATCTGATTATCGCAAATCATGTTAAACCACATTTTGATAAATTATTGGAAAGTATCCATCCGCAAAAGGTGGTAGTAGATAAAAGCATTTCAAAATGGTATGCTGACAATATTGAGCAAACATGTGTTGAGAAAGGAATAAGATATTATTCGGTTGCCCAAAAAGGAGCTTTTATCTTGAATCTTAAAGATTAACACCGGAATGGGTTAACTCCAATTAGAATTCTTTTTTTTTTGTTACTTTTGCATTCAATTTAAACCCAGATAAATGATTTCAAAAATTATTCCGGAAGAACTAATTCATAAGGTTCAAAAACATATTTCAAATGCAGAACGTATAGTTATTGTTGTTCATGTAGGACCTGATGGAGATGCTATGGGATCTTCACTCGGATTATGGCATTATTTAATGACTTTGAATAAGGAGCCTGTAATTATAGTTCCAACTGCTTATCCTGATTTTTTATCGTGGATGCCAGGGTCGGAATGTGTAATGGTTTATGAAGAAAATAAAGAAACATCTGAAGAATTTCTCGCAGGTGCAGATTTAATTTTTGCATTGGATTTTAATGATCCAAAACGAATGGGTAATTTGTCTGATGCTGTTATGGCAACCACAGTGCCTAAGATTTTGGTAGATCACCATTTACATCCTTCCGATTTTGCAGATGTTGTGATTTCTCTTCCTGAGTTGTCTTCTACGAGTGAGTTAATCTTTCGGTTAATCTGTCGATTGGGCGATTTTTCCAAAATCAATCTTGCCGGAGCTGAATGTATTTATACAGGAATGATGACTGATACGGGTGGTTTTACATATAATTCCAACAAACAGGAAATTTATACTATTATCTCCGAATTAATAAAACTTGGTGTTGATAAAGACGATATATATCGTAAGGTTTTCAATACCTATTCGGCTGACAGATTGCGTTTAATGGGTTTCTGTCTGTATAAAAAAATGAAAATTTATCCAGAATACAAGGCTGCTTTAATTACACTTACGGCAAAAGAATTGTCCATGTTTAATTTTAAAAATGGTGATTCTGAGGGGTTTGTGAATATTCCATTGTCAATTGAAGGAGTTGATTTCTCGGTATTTATGCGTGAAGATAATGAGAGAATTAAATTATCATTCCGTTCACAAGGAACTTTTCCGGCCAACAAAGTAGCTACAGACTTGTTTAATGGAGGCGGACATTTAAATGCAGCAGGAGCTGAGAGTTCTGCTTCCATGTCAGACACGGTAGCTAAATTCGAAGACGCACTGGAAAATTATAAAGATTTTCTTGAAAAATAATGACCCAAAACCCCTAATAGGGCTTTAAGAGGTTATTTACATATTTTTATTTACAATATAAAACAAATCCCCCTTTAGGGGTTAGGGGTTATGAAATACTTAATTATACTTGGTGATGGAATGGCCGATGAGCCTATTGCGTCACTTGGAAATAAAACTTGCCTACAGGCAGCTAATAAACCAAACATTGATAAAATTGCGGCTTTAGGTCGCAGTGGTTTGCTCGATACAATTCCCGAAGGTTTTGCTCCGGGAAGTGAAATAGCAAATCTAAGTGTTATGGGTTATGATGTGCCAAAAGTTTTCGAGGGTCGTGGATCATTAGAAGCAGCAAGCATGGGCGTGAAAATTGAACCGGGAGAAATGGCTATGCGCTGTAACCTGATTTGCATTGAAAATAGTAAAATAAAGAACCATTCCTCTGGACATATCAGTAATGAAGAAGCCGAAGAACTGATTCTTTTTTTGCAAAAAGAACTTGCTAACGACATAGTTAGCTTTTATCCCGGTGTCTCGTACCGTCATTTGCTAAAAATGAAGGGTGGCAATAAAAGTTTAATCTGCACACCTCCGCATGATGTTACAGGGACTCCATTTGCTGATGTAATGATTCAAGCGTCAACACCCGAAGCTCAGGAAACGGCCGATTTGTTGAATGCTTTAACGTTGAAATCACAGCATTTGCTTGAAAACCATCCGGTAAATCTTAAACGTGCAGTTGCAGGTAAAGATAAAGCAAACAGTATTTGGTTATGGTCGCCGGGTTACAAACCTGATATGAAGACACTTTTAGAACTTTACAATTTGAAAAGTGGAGCAGTGATATCGGCGGTAGATTTAATTAAAGGAATTGGCGTATATGCAGGACTAAAGGTGATAGAAGTAGAAGGAGCAACCGGACTTTACAATACAAATTACGAAGGGAAAGCTCAAGCAACTATTGATGCATTGCGCGAAAATGATTTTGTTTATCTGCATATTGAAGCCAGCGACGAAGCCGGACACGAAGGTGATGTAGAATTGAAAATTAAAACGATAGAATATCTAGATTATAGAGTAGTAAGACCAATTTTTGATGAAGTGTCAACATGGGACGAACCGGTTACTATTGCCATTCTGCCCGATCATCCAACGCCTTGTGTATATAAAACACATACAAGGTCTCCAATTCCATTTGTAATTTATCGTCCGGGTGTGTCTCCCGATGCAGTAACCGTTTATGACGAATTTGCAGCCGAAAAAGGAAGTTATGGTTTGTTGAAGGGAATGGAGTTCATGAAAGAATTGATAAAATAATACAGCCACTAAAGGGGTATTGGGCAAGTTTCGTCTCTTATATCTTCCAATTTGATTAAATGAAATAGATTATTGAAATTATTAAAAACTAACTTAGTTCCCTTCTAGGGGCTAGGGGTTATCATATGAAATATTACAGTACAAACAAAAAAGTTTCAGGCGTTAGTTTAGAAGACGCCGTAGTTAAGGGTTTGGCCGAAGACAAAGGCTTATATATGCCTGACAGCATTAAAAAGTTACCAAAAGAGTTTTTTGACACAATTGAGAATTTATCATTTCAGGAAATAGCCTATACAGTAGCCGATGCTTTTTTCGGTGAAGATGTGGAGGCCGAGGCGTTGAAAAAAATTGTTTACGATACTTTGAATTTTGATGTGCCGTTGGTACATGTAAACGAAAATATTTATAGTCTTGAATTGTATCATGGTCCAACTTTGGCTTTTAAAGATGTTGGCGGACGATTTATGTCACGATTGTTGGGCTATTTTATACAGAAACACAAGACCGAAAAACAGGTAAATGTGTTGGTCGCTACTTCGGGTGATACCGGAAGTGCTGTGGCTAATGGATTTTTGGGAGTTAAAGGAATTCATGTCTATGTTTTGTATCCCAAAGGATTGGTGAGTCCAATTCAGGAATGTCAGTTTACAAGTTTAGGACAGAATATTACGGCACTTGAAGTGGATGGAACATTTGATGATTGTCAGGCTTTAGTAAAATCAGCCTTTATGGATAAAGAATTGAATGCTAAACTCAAACTCACATCTGCAAATTCAATTAATGTCGCTCGCTTTCTGCCACAATCTTTTTATTATTTTTATGCCTATGCACAAATGAAATCAATGCATCCAAAACTTTCAAAAGAAGAATTGGAAATGGTGTTTTGTGTGCCTAGTGGGAACTTTGGAAATATTACTGCCGGACTTTTTGCTATGAAAATGGGATTGCCTGTAAAGCGATTTATTGCAGCCAATAATCGAAACGATATATTCTTACAATATCTTCAAACAGCTGAATATAAACCTCGTCCTTCAATTTCGACTATTGCAAATGCTATGGATGTAGGCGACCCAAGTAACTTTGCACGCGTATTGGATTTGTACAAACATTCTCATAAAGAAATTGCTTCTGAAATTAGTGGTGTAAGTTACACCGACGAACAAATTTCTGAAACCTTGAAAACTTGCTTTTCTGAAACTGGATATTTATTGGATCCTCATGGTGCTGTAGGTTATCGGGCTTTGAAAGAAATGTTGCATGAAACAGAAAACGGCATTTTCTTAGAAACAGCACATCCGGCTAAATTCCTTGAAACGGTTGAAAAAATTATCGGAGAAAAAGTGGAAATTCCTCAAAAGCTGCAGGAGTTCATGAAGGGAGAAAAGAAAAGTCTTCCTCTGTCGAAAAACTTTTCCGCATTTAAAAATTATTTGTTGACAATATAATTATTTTGGTAAAATACAAATCCCTTTCCAAACTAATCAGATAATTATGAGTAAAAAAGTTTTTGTAAGTGGTTGTTACGATATGTTACACAGTGGTCATGTCGCTTTTTTTGAGGAAGCAGCTCAACATGGTGATTTATATGTCGGTATTGGTTCAGATAAAACAATAAATGAATTAAAAGCCAGAAAAACAATTAATTCGGATGCTGAAAGATTGTATATGGTTAAATCCCTGAAAGTCGTTAAGGACGCTTGGATAAATCAGGGAAGTGGATTGCTTGATTTTTTGGACGAATTTAAAGCGTTAAGACCCGATATTTTCTTTGTAAATGTAGACGGACATACTGCAGCAAAAGAAGCTTTGTGTAATGAAATGGGGATTCAGTATTTGGTTAGTAAACGAATTCCACACGGCAACTTACCTGCACGTTCAACGACAGCATTGCGCAGTGAGTGCAGAATTCCTTACCGGCTGGATTTGGCCGGAGGATGGCTCGATCAACCTTATGTAAGTAAATATGCAAGCGGATCGGTAATTACAATTTGTATAGAACCCGATTTCGAGTTTAATGACCGAAGTGGGATGTCTACGAGCAGTCGCCGAAAAGCTATTGAACTTTGGCAAACAGATATCCCTGATGGTGATAAAGAAAAATATGCCAAAACACTTTTCTGTTTTGAGAATCCACCCGGAACTGAATATGTGAGTGGTTCACAAGATTCCTTGGGAATAACTATGCCCGGTTTGAATAAGTTTTATTACGAAGGTGGTTATTGGCCTAGCGACATGAAACAAATACTTGATGTAGATATCCTCGATTGGATTGAAAAAAATATTTGGATGATTCCGCTTTATCCACGACATGCAGATTACGATGTGCTTTCCGAAGTCAATATCGATGAAGTGGCTGCGAAAAGACTCAGTGAAGCTACCGATGATTGTTGGAAAGCTTTATTGGAAAAAGATGCAACAGTTTTTGGTCAGGCAATGATCAGAAGTTTTGAAGCTCAAATTGCGATGTTCCCACATATGATATCTCCCGACATTCTTGAACAGATAAATAATTACAAGAATGATGTTGCAGGTTACAAAGTAAGTGGTGCCGGAGGAGGTGGATATTTGATTTTCTTTAGCGAAAAACCTATTGAAAACGCTATTCAGATAAGAATTAGAAGGTAAATACTCATTCATCCAGTTTTTTTAGAAAAGCATCCCAATCCATATTCCATGGGTCGGTTTTTCGTCCGGGTGCAATGTCGTTGTGTCGAAGAATGAATTTGATATCATATCTTGACTTTATATCATTTACCAACAACGTTAAAGCATCAATTTGTTCATCTGTTGGTGACTCATCAAACGAAGTCATTATTTCGATACCAATTGAACATGTATTTACGGCTGTTCTTCCATCAGGCAACTGGCTTTTCCCGGCATGATAGGACACATTTTGTTCTTTTACTAATTGATAAACTGTTCCATCGCGACCAATAACATAATGTGAACTAACTCCATAACTGGAAAACTGTTTAATGACCAAATCAATATCATATTTTTCTCCTCCAGAATTATTGAAAGTAGAATGAACGATTATAGCATCAATAGACCTGTTATTTGCTTCACGCATACCAAAACTGACTGTTTTGTCCACAATTTTTAATTCTCCCTGACTCCAAATGCTTGAAATCCCTGTGAATAATAGAAAAATAGGGAGTATTATATAATTATAAAAAGTTGATCTCATGTGTTTAATTTTTAGTAATATGAATAAAGAGTCAAGAACAAAGCCACATAATCATATTTTTGATTGTGAATAGGTTTGTCATGTTCATTTAATCTGGATCTGAATTATTGTTCGTCTAAAATTGATTTAACTGCAATTGTTTCATTCTCAACTTTTTTTATTTAAAACTGAGAAGTCAAATTTGTGTCCCTTTGCAAGTATTATAAATCTGATATTTAATTATTGGGAATACTTAAGTAAATGGAACAAATTAATGTACCATTTAGAAACATTAATAGAACGCTGATTTTCGCTGATTTATCGGAAAATGAAGGATAAAACAAAACGGATTTTTCTTGCCATCGGCAAGATGATTAACCCGTTTTGCAGCTATCCGTTCATAAAGTTATAAATTTCAGCGACATCATTTTTTTGAATTTGTGGTTTGGGCACTACAGATTTTTTTCGGATAAAGGGTGCATATTTATATTTCAAAGCATC
>JAQUWU010000003.1 GCA_028692715.1 Paludibacter sp.
ATACGTCGAAACTCAAACAAGGACGATTTTTAACCGCTTACCTCACTTGTTTTTCGGTTCACCAGCCGAGGTCGCGCATTCAAGAACGACATCGGTATACGATAAAACGTATTTTAACTTATAGTAGAAAGATCACAAGAAACTATATGCAATATTTATTCGATAAAATAGAATTTTATAACCAGCTCATTATCAATATATAAATTTAGATATATTAATATTATCAATAAGTTAAATGCTTGCGAAAGTTGAGATACTTACTCTATAACAAACCATTGTTCTAAAGTACAGCTAATAAGTGAGTTTTGATAAGTACTTTATGTAACTACTCAGCCCCCCAACCCCCTAAAGGGGGAGTTCTGGAGCGACATTCATCGTTTATGCGCTTTAATTTGGCTGCTTTTCTGTGAAAATTACATGTTTTTACTCTGCAATTTCCCTAAAAACCTCAAATGAAGTACTTCTTGAAGTGCTGAGTAGTCACTACTTTATACATTTTCCGGCTATATTTTTTCAATTTATTTTTCAATTTAATCAAAAAACACATACTTTTATAAAAGTCGTCTTGACTTTTTATAATACTGCTCCTAGGGAGCTTTTGTTTTATTGAAAAAAATATTCATAATAAGTCAAGACGAACTCATAAATGAAATCATTAACCATAAACATAGATCAACTCGTAATATGCTGTATCTCTTCTTTTTATTTAATTGTAAATGGTACATTGTTTAATAGTAAATACTTATATGCTTTTTCTGCTAAACAAAATGATAGTAAATGGGTTTAATAAAAGTAACAGATTGATTTAATATTTTATTATTGCAAAGAGATAGATTAATTCTTATTTTTCGTTTTTTTTCATTTATCCGTGAACTGAGTCATAACCAATTATTACAATATAAAATTACATTTAAAATAGTTAAATAAAACAACGCTATTTTTTCCAACATTTACTTTTCTCAACTTACGATTTAATATCCAATATCAAATAATGCAATATTTTTTTGTATTTCAATCCGAAATAATAAGAATTAGTAAGTAATTAGGTACAAATTAAAAAATCTTCGTAAAAAGTTATAAAACAAAACATTAACCTCAACGTTCACTTCATTAAATTGTATATTGCCGTACTAAAATAATATTCATACATTTGTCATACCAATTAATATTTAAGCCGCTTTTATGAACTCTATATCGTCATTTGCTGAACTTGCTACACACCTCAAAGATGTGAATATACGTCGACGTATGGTAGTAGCAAATGCAGTTGATAACCATACACTTGAAGCGGTTTTCAAAGCTGTAGATTTGGGACTAATTGAAGCTTTTTTAATTGGGGATGTTGCTTCAATTGAGTCACCCGAGCTATTCGAACACAATCCATCTCCGTACATTCATATTATTGACATCCCTGAAGTTCACGAAGCAACAATTGAAGCGGTTCGCATGGTAAAATCCGGTGAAGCTGATATTCTAATGAAGGGTCTTGTAAATACCGACGTACTGCTTAGAGCTATTCTTGATAAAGAAAAAGGAATTTTACCAGCGGGGAATGTATTAACTTATAATGCAGCATTGGAAATTCCAAACTATCATAAATTGCTCTTTTTCTCCGATCCGGTAGTTATTCCATCGCCAAATCTGTACCAACGAACAGCCATGATTAAATATGCCATACAAACAGCATATAAGTTTGGTATTACAAAACCAAAAATAGCCATGATTCATGCTACTGAAGTAGCAAATCCAAAAATTCATTACATGCAGGACTATCTGGATATAATGCAAATGTGGCGTGAAGGTGAATTTGGTGATGTGATCATGGACGGACCACTGGATATTTTCCTGGCATTGGACAAAGAACGTGGAAGTATCAAAAAAGTACAAACTCCTGTTTTGGGCGATACAGACATAGCTATTTTTCCAAATTTTGAAAGTGCCAATATTTTCTACAAAGGGCTAGCACTCTTTGCCGGAGCACAAATGGGCGGACTACTTCAGGGGACAACTAATCCCGTCGTGCTTACTTCCCGAAGCGAAAGTATTGATTCAAAATTCTATAGTATTGCTATGGCCTGCGTGTTAAGTTAATACATCAGGCCAGAAACTGTGCGGCTTTTGTGAAAACCTGTTGAAAGGAATGATTTACCTCCTCAGTACCCACTCCATTTACCGGGAACGGATTTTCATGTGCATAAGCAAAAGGAAAATCCATTAATTCTATTCTCGAAGCAGCAGTTTCATCACCCATCGCATCTTTAATTCCCTGATATGGCATTACCTTGTCATGAAGGAGCGAAATACCACTTAGCTTATTTTCAAAACTTTTAAAAAACGTTTCTCTCTTAAGTTGATCACGTTCCGGAGAAATCATTCGATTAAATGATTCAAGGATATTATCGTTTTTGTGGTTTGCTGAGACTTCTTGAATAAAGTCAGACATGTAATAACTGTATAAACTTTGAAATGCTTTTTTATCCATTATACTACGCGATTCGCCTAGCATAGAACTGAAAATTCCACCGCCACAAAACAAAAATAATTTTGAATCGGAAAATAATGCATCGAAATTTGACATGATTGTTATTTCGGAAAGAAATGCTCCAATCGAATAGGCAAATACATCAATCTGTGTGTTTTCGCAAAACAATTCATGTCTGCCCTGTTTTATTTCAGATAATAAAGTGGTCAAATCACTCACGCTTTGTCGGCCCGAACTGTAAAAGCGAAAAGGTTGTTCGCTGATTCGTTCGCTTAGTGCAACATTGGCAAAACTCAATGACCGGTCTTCGCCATTTAGCTGTCGGCGAAGCGTTAATAAGGGTTGTAATACACGTGGATTTGACCACGAGTCAGGAGAACGGTTCATGTGAAAAGCAATGGGAAAAAGTATTACCGGCTTTCCCGTTTGTTTGCATAAGAATTCTGCCCAGGTAAGGTATTTACTCCAACTACGTTCATTTAATCCGTGTAATAACAATATTGCTTTGTCGGCTCGTTTCATTTTTGCAGGAACAAAAACAGGATACTTGAATTCATTATTTTCAAATATTTTTTTATCTGCAGGCTCTTTAATTTCTTGTACAAATAGAGTAGATAACAAGTTGCTTCGAAAGTTGAAAAATCGGATATTGATATCTGAGTCAACAATGTTTACATCTTTCCCCATTTTGAAAAGCGCATTTAATTCGTCGTATCGTCTATTATATTGCATAACTTATTAAAGTAAAATTTTCTGCAAATTTAACAAGATGAATATCAGAGTACAATTTTAAGGGAAATAAAACAGGGAAGTGGGACTATTTATATAAATATGGGGTGAAAATAAAACTATGGGGTTGAAAACAGAGCTCGATGGGACAAAGGAGTTTGCATTTATGGTTAGAATAATATACTTTTGCATAACTTTTCTTTGAACATAAAAAATTATGAATGCAAAGATTCCACCTTATATGTATGAGAAAAACAATGTCGTTCGTTTGATATTGTTTACAGCCACTTTTGCACTTCTATTTATCAATATTTTTAAACCTTTCGGAGCAAGAGACTGGTATAAAATTTCCGATTTAAAATTCTTTTTGTTTGCCAGTCTAATTGTACTGGTAGGTATGTTGGTGGTAGTTCTGAGTAGGATAATTATGCTTTCATTCGTAAAGAAGAATTCACTTACCTATCAGCAATATGGTGTCTGGGTGTTGGCCGAAATACTTTCTATGTCAATGTTTTACGCCTTATTCACCAAGTTTATTCCGGTAGAGAATGCAAATCGTGACTTTATGCAAATATTTTACGACTCTACTCTTCATACTGCTCTAATATTGTTATTGCCCTATTCTTTTTTTTGGATGTATTTATCGTGGCATGAAAAGAATCTGTTGTTGGAAAATATAAAACTTGAAGATAAAAATATTGACTTACCAAAAAAAAATATGATGGCTTTTCCCGATGAAAAAGGAGAGATAAAAATCTCCATCATATTGGAAAATCTTCTTTTTGTGGATTCGGCGGACAATTACGCTACCATTCATTACCTCAACAAATCAAAAGTATCACATTTCCTTATCCGAAACTCGCTCAAATGGATGGAAGAAAACCTGACCAAAGACAGTCCTTTGGTGCGTTGTCATCGTTCTTATATAGTTAACCTCGATAAAGTTAAAGTATTGCGAAAAACAAAAGATGGCATTTACCTCGAACTCGATGCGATAAATACTCCTGACATTCCTGTTTCAAAAACATATTACGAAAGGGTGATGAATAAATTTTCGAAATATTCGGTTTAATAGTTTGTAAAGTTAGTCAAGTTCATAACTACTCAGCCCCCAACCCCCTAAAGGGGGAGTTCTGGAGCGACATTCATCATTTATGCGCTTTAATTTGGCTGTTTTTTTGTGAAAATTACATTTTTTTTACTCTGCAATTTTCCCTAAAAACGTCAAATGAAGTACTTCTTGAAGTGCTGAGTAGTCACTAAAGTTAGTCAAGTTTATAAGGCTAATTGATTTATTATGAGTTAGTTTAAATTTTAAAAAAGTTTATTTTGAAACAACTAATCACTAATCGTTAATCACTAATCGTTAATCAATAATCGTTAATCACTAATCACCCCGAAATAATGGATTTACTACATTTACTTAATCGGAAACCCTACAAAATAGGCATTGCGCTAAGCGGTGGAGGTATTAAAGGCTTATGTCATGCCGGAGTTTTGAAAGCTTTAGAAGAAAACGGTATTAAGCCCGACATTGTGTCCGGGGTTAGTGCAGGTGCTGTTGTTGGAGCTTTATATACCGATGGATATTCGCCAGACGAAATTGCCACACTTTTTGAAGATATTAGCTTCCGTCAGATGACAAAAATTCAAATCCCGGATGGTGGATTTTTCAAAATTGATGCGTTTCAGAATTTTTTAAAAAAGAAATTAAGAGCAAAAACATTTGAAGAACTAAAAATTCCGTTACGAGTTGTTGCAACGGATTTAGATAAGGGTGAAAGTGTAACTTTCACAAGTGGTAGCTTATTAGAACCAGTAATTGCTTCTTGTAGCATTCCTGTTTTGTTTAGTCCGAAAGAAATTGAAGGGGTACATTATGTAGATGGGGGCGTTCTGAAAAACTTTCCGGTTTCAACCATTCGTCAGGAATGTGAGATAGTTATTGGGATCAACGCCAGCCCATTAGTAGCTGAAAAATATAAGCCAAGCATCTTAAACGTTGCTACACGCTCATACCATTTTATGTTTAAAGCAAATATTCTGCATGATAAAGAATTATGTGATTTATTGATTGAACCAGTTGATATGGGTAATTACGAAACATTTGATGTAGATAAAGGTCGTGAGATTTTTGAACTGGGCTATCAAACGACCATGAAAATATTACAAAGCAAGCTAAACGGAAAAAGAATTGAAATTGAACAAATTTAATTCGGGAGACAAAATAATCGACCCATAATGATTTTTTTTTGATTACTTTTGTATCGTATTTAATAATTAATAAAAATTTAAAACAGACAAATTATGTTTCCAGTATCAGATCGCTTGGCAGCACTTTCTCCTTCGGAAACGCTTGCCATGTCCCAGAAAAGTAACGAGCTTAAGGCTCAAGGGATTGATGTAATTAATTTAAGTGTAGGTGAACCTGACTTTTACACGCCTGATCATATTAAAGAAGCTGCCAAACAAGCCGTGGATAATAACTTTTCGTTTTATTCGCCAGTACCCGGCTATCCAGCTTTAAGAAATGCCATTTGTGCAAAGTTAAAGACAGAAAATGGTTTAGAATATAAACCCGAGCAAATTGTTTGTTCTAATGGAGCTAAACAATCGGTTTGTAATGTTCTACTTTCTATTATCAGCAAAGGCGATGAAGTAATTATTCCGGCACCGTACTGGGTAAGTTATCCCGAAATGGTAACTCTTTCGGATGGAACAAACGTTCCTGTTTATGCTGGGATTGAACAGGACTTCAAAATTACACCTGCTCAATTAGAAGCAGCAATTACCGACAAATCAAAAGCAATTATCCTTTGTTCTCCTTCAAATCCTACAGGGAGTGTTTACACAAAGGACGAATTGAAAGGGTTGGCAGATGTGTTGGCAAAATATCCAAATATCATTATTATTTCTGACGAAATTTACGAACATATTAATTATGCCGGAACTCATGAAAGTATTGCACAATTTGAAAATATAAAAGATCGTGTTGTAATTGTGAATGGTGTTTCAAAAGGGTACGCAATGACCGGCTGGCGTTTGGGTTGGATTGCAGCGCCAGCATGGATTGCAAAAGCGTGTAATACATTACAGGGTCAATATACATCAGGACCTTGCTCTGTTACTCAAAAGGCTGCCGAAGCGGCTTATACCGGCGACCAGTCTTGCGTTGAAACAATGCGTGTTGCTTTCTTACGTCGCAAAAAATTAGTGGTTGATTTGGCTCGTCAGATTCCCGGATTAAAAGTAAATGACCCTCAGGGTGCATTTTATATTTTCCCTGATTGCAGTGCCTATTTTGGGAAATCATATAATGGAAAAACTATTTCTAACTCCGGTGATTTAGCATTGTATTTATTAGAAGAAGGACATGTAGCTTGTGTAAGTGGTGGAGCCTTTGGTGCTCCTGACTGTATCCGCATGTCATACGCTACTTCTGACGAAAATCTTGTAAAAGCTTTTGGTTGGGTCAAGGAAACTTTAGCAAAATTAAGCTGAGAATCAACTTAGTTGAATAAAATAAAACGGGACTTTGATCACTCAGAGTCCCGTTTTCACATCATTTCTAAAACACTAAATTAAATCTACAAAACAATTATACCATCTGTACATATAAAATAGCCCAAAGCTATTTTATATGTCTACTGTGGTTAATGCCGATGTATACAAACAAATAGGGCAATGAGACAAAGTCGAAATTGGACAGTATTGTTTGTACTATCGGTATTACAAAGATTATACATCACTCACAAATCTATTTAAAACTTATTGAGATTATGCTGCTTTATTAAAAAGCATTTTTCTTTTAAATATTATATAAATAGCTGCTAACACTAATAAAAACATCCAACCATCACCAGCAGGTACTGGCTCTATTGGTCCATCACCCGGATCTGAAGCTCCTTTTTGAGCGGAATCCATAGCCATTGAGGTAGTACTATCATTAAATATAGTCAAATCGACATTTAGCGAACTAACACTAGCTATAGGAGAAGAATCAATAGCATACGTAGCACTGCTATTAAATGAATTTATCGAGCCTCCTGTTGCAGAAGAATTTGTTGAACTACTTCCACCAAAATTTGAAGAATAAGAAGTTGATTGCGAACTATTTTCCGATTTTATTTTTCTTGAATTTGGAATCCTATTATAAGCTATTAATCGGTTAGAATTTTTTCCTGTTGAAGGATAATTATTTGCCGAATGCCTGTTTTCGTTTTTCCGTTTACTATAATTATCGTCCACTTGAATTACAGGTGATTCTGTTCTATTTACAGCGCCATCACTTGGAGCATTTCTTATCGAATTTAAAGCAACTATACCAGCTTTGATTGATCCTAGACCAGCATTCAAACTATTTACCTGAAAACTTGCTCTTCCAATATTTACTCTGCTGAAATTTACTCCCTGATTTTCAGCGAAATAAACTTTATTTGTGTATAGGTCAGGACTTCCCCAAGGTGAATATAGCAATAGCAACAACATTCCTGCTGCAGTTAAAATTCCTATTAAAAGTTTTTGTTCCTGTCTAATCATTTTGGGTGCAAAATTCGATTTATTTCTATATTTTTTATAGATGGCTATCGTATATTTTTATTAACCCAAAATTAATAAATAGAACTTATATTATTGACTAGTAATGCTTTGTAGCATTTTGTCGCAACCTTCTGTATTTTTTGCTACAAATTCAAAAACAGACAATCGAACCAATATTATTTGACTTTGCATGCAAGTTTAATATTGAATTTATTAAAAGAATATACACAGACAAATGATTTATTTTAAACACTTTATCCTTCACAGAGCCAAAACAACAATTATTTTCTTGTAGTAATTTTTGTATTTTCAAAAGCAATTATTACATATTTTAAAGGTGTATATATTAATTTAAAATAGAAGGGTAGTTCAATTTTTAATTAATTTGATGTTTTACAGTAAAAGATAGCATTATATTTAATTTTATTTAACACAACTCTCAGGTTTTACTAGCAACTTATAACTTAGTTAAAATTCATACAGTGTTGAATTCTGTCAAATTCAGGATGGTTTTGTAGCAAAAACACCGATAAAACAGCCCTAAATCAATCACTATAAAAAAACCACTCTGAAGTTTATTGACTTTCAGAGTGGTTTTATTCGTGCAAAATATCAACGGTTATTTTATCATAATTTGAATTGATTTTTGTGTAACAGCAGTTTCTGCTTTTAAAATATACAAACCGCTGGCAAGTTCTGTTAATACACTAAAATTTTCATTTGATTCGAATTTTCGGGTTTGAATAATTCTACCAGAAATATCGTACAGTTTCATCACTCCCGGATAGTCAGTTTGATTATCTAAATAAATCGTTTTATCACTGTTATATAGTTTCAATCCTGATGCTATATTTTGACTGCCTGTTGAGACATCAAGCGCATTAATAATTTTAAAACGAGTTTCAGGTTCTTTATTAGCTGCATCAAAAGTGTATTTTGAACCGTCCTGAGAAATATCAGTTGTAGTTCCATCGTACAAATCAACCAAATATAAGGTTGGATATTGCAATGACATATTCTGATGATTAAATGTCAGGGTATATCTGGTATCACTTCCGGCTATAAAACCTATTTTTGTATTATTAAAGTCATCCACCGTATTTACTTGAAAGTCACCGGCAACTTCCTCTGCATAAATCTGAGGTGCAGAACTAGCTCCAAATTGTTTGTATCCATCCCAGCCATTATCAAAACCTCTGGTGCAAGCGGACTCTGAAATCAACCATAATCTATCGGTATAATTCGTTCCTTTTACATCAATTCGTGTACTGATTTTCGTTGCTTGAGCAGCACGTTGCATAGATGTATTATTTGTCACAGTACCTGTAGAACTATAAGGTATTGAAAGCGTCGCCAATGAATTATCTTGCAAAACTTTAACAAGAAATGCCTGCATAGAAGGAATCTGTGAAGGCAAGTATTCATCAATACCTGCTACTGATTTTGGAATAACAATCCATTGTCCGGGTTCTGAGCTTTCCACAGAAGAAGCCGCACCTGATCCAGCTGTAGTCCAATCATCGTACGAACCCGTATTGTATAAATAAACTGAATTTTCCATAATTTCTGAATTATCTGTTCCAAATACCAGAGCATTAATATTTATGGCAGCAGTATATGGATTTCCAATAAGATGTTGACCCGGATACTGCTTCCCTGATGTATAAGATAATTGTCCCGACGAATAGTCTTCATTTACAAGGTTTCCGCTAAACGAATAGGTTTTTCCAGACAATTGAGTCACCTCATAACCCATAAACGGAGATAATGTAGCTCCATTTTGCAATTGAACCCAATGGCAAGTCTCGGCATATCCGGCATACCAACCTGCTTCATTAAACCTTCTTACATAATTAACGCCATCTACAAATGTTGGGGATTTCTCAAGAGTTTGGACAGGAATACCCATAAATTGCCATTTATAACTAGAGGACTTAGCAGCTTTACTATACATTTCTATCGTTGCTTGCACAGGTGATTCGGATGCGTTGTGAAATATAAGGGAACCATTGGGTACTGTAGAACTGGCTTTGATCTGTAAAGCAGAAGTTCCACCTTCATTTTTCAAGGTGTCATTCACAGTCACTGATGCATTTGACTGAATAGTCAAGAGAGGACTTACAGCATCATGTGCTGCATTTATAGTTAGATTATTAGCAACTGCATTGGTAGTTACCTCACAGTTTCCATCAACATATACCTTTACAGCAGGATGAAGCGCAGCTGTTGGAACAGTAGCATGATCCCAACGGGTTGAAGTTGTAAAATCTTCTGCGGTTGTAACTCCTATAGAGTTAGTAAAAGTTGTAGTTGACCAAGGGGAGAAGGTATTAGGGTTATTAGCGCCAAATTCAGTTGTTAGATATTTTTCAAAGTTAACTGTACCATTAAATTCAAAAGCTTGAATTGTATAAAGTGTTCCAGGATACAAATTTGTAACCTCAACAGAAGAGCCTGATCCATAATAAATACAATAGTAACCAGAAGAACCTAATTCATCTCCTTTAATATTCCAGTCTGAATTTGCATTATATTTATAATCATTATTGGGATTAGTAATTATTCCTGTTCCTTCTTTCATAAATACTGCACGTGAAGTAAGATTTCCATTTGTCCATCCAATAGTAGAGGTGGTAAAGGTAGGTGAAGTAGTTATATCGTAAGTTTGAATACCTGTGCCCGTTGAAACTTCAATAACATTACTAAAACCACTATAATTCCCTGTATTCATACTTAAAAGCAAGTAGTAATAAGTTGTACCTGCAGCAAGTCCTGTTAAATTATACGAAAGTACGTTTTCTACAGAAATAAGATCTGCTGTATTGAATTCTGGGTCAGTTGAATAATATAAATAATATGCTTGTGCACCACCACCAACTTCCCAATTAGCTGTAAATCCTTGTGCAGTTATATTTGATGCTTCAATTGCGTTTGGAGCTTGTGGATAAACTAACAAAACCCGTTCAACAGGTGTCGCAGATAGAACATTTTCATTACCAGCTTGTATAGCAGTTATTGTAGTTGATCCTGCACCAGTTATTGTAACCGTACTCCCAGAAATAGTTGCTACGGTTTCATCACTACTAGTATAATTAACAGGTAAGCCACTACTTGATGACCCTGTTAAATCAAAAGCAGGATCACCATAAGTATACTCCAAAAAATCATCAAATGTAATGGTTTGTATTTCTTTAGTAGCAGTAACACTTATATCATCTATTGATAAAGTATGGTTAATAGCATCGTTTGAGTCCTCCCATCTTAACATTATTTCACTGCCTGCAGGAATATCTAAGTTGTTTATGTCAATTGTAATACCAGAAACTCTATTTTCGGCCAGATTGCCATCAAGTGTAGCTGCAGAACCACCGATTTGAGGACTAGCAAATTCAGATGTAGTTAGGATATAAGTTCCAGTAGTTAAGTTTGTAACTGAAGATCCGATTTGATAACTCAATTTTATAAATTGAGTATTATAATCTGCAGCTTTTCTCCATTGCTCACCACTCCAGACAACCCGAATAGTGCCAATACGTTTTCCAGTATTATTTTTTAATCTCCAACCCAAATAGGCTTTCTTACCGACTGAACCCGTAAAAAATATACCTGCAGGATAAAACCCCAAGGATCTGTCGCTATTACTAGTAGAACCAAACGAATATATACCTGAAGATGTCGTGCTGCCATCATCTGCTTTATACTGATTTGTAAAACTACTCTTGTAGTCAGTACTAGCATACCACGAAGCTAATGTAGAATTGCTTGTCCAAGTTGCAGGTAACGTAGATGTTGTAAGCGTGTTGAAATCTTGACTTATTGTAGTTCCAATAGCTACAATAGAAGTTTGCCCATACATATTCCCTATACCCACAGAAGCCAGGACAGTCAGAACAAATAAATATCTCAGTGTATTCTTTTTCATAATATATATTTTTAAAATCTATAAAATCGTTCTCTGACCCTAATTGATATCCATTTTATGTCCGATATCTGTTCGTAAATCTTTGAATTTTAGCAGGATTTAATCTGGGTTCTATTCCTTAAATGTTGTAATATCATCAACTTATTTCTCTCTGTTATTAAAGATGTTGAGTCTTTGTTACATCTAAATTCTCATTACACCATACAAACATAACAAATTAATCTTTAAGCTGTTACATTTGTATTTTGTAATACTTTATGCATAATAAATGTAGTTTTTATGACAAATAATTTAATATACAAAAACTATATTTAACGTGACGAATTGATATTTTTCGAAATTGAAAATTGAAGGATATAAAATACTGAATGAATGAACAATACAAAGGGATTACTTTATTAGAAGTTAGGGTGTGTTAAATTTGCTTGTGGCAGATACTACTACACGAGTAGTATATTTGAGGATATTATAATACGGAAATAGGAGGGTAATAGCCAAAAAGGACAATAATTAAAGCAAATAATATAACATTATTTAACTTATTACCGAAAAAAATAAGTGTTAATAAAGCTGACGATTGTAATTGAAGCAAATTTTATTTCTCGATATGAACAACTCTTTGAGGGAATGGAATGGTTACATCCTTTTTCTTAAATTCATCAAATATCCGAACCCTGATTTCACTTTTAATATTTTCGGCTCTGAACACAGCGTCCGACCAAAAAAACACTTCAAAATTCAGAGATGAGTCTCCATAATCTGTAAACCGGACAAATGGGACTGGTTCTTTTTTGACTCCTTTTTGATGTACTACAGATTCTTTTAGGATATTCATTACTAAGTTCACATCGGAAGAATAATCAACACCAACTTTGATTTCAAAACGGGATGTTATATCGCTATGCGTCCAGTTTATTAATTGATTTTGTGTGAGTTGAGTATTTGGCAAGATAATATATTTGTCATCCCGGGTTAACACGGTCGTCGTTCTTAAATTAATTTCTTGCACCTGACAAACCAAACCGTTCACATCTATTATATCGTTTACTTTTACCGATGAGTCAATTAACAAAATAATACCTGAAACAAAATCGCTGAATAAATTCTGAAGTCCTAAACCAACACCCACGAGCAATGCTGCAGAACTGGCAATAAGAATTGATAAATTGAATCCAAGCATTTGCAATCCGATAACAAATGACAAAACAAGGATAAAGTACTTTAATAGATTGAAAATGGCATACTTCTTCGATTGATCAATTCTGGTTATTCTGAAAATAACCTTTTTAATTAATCGTATAATGATTAAAATTGTTACAACAAAAAGAAATAGCTTTAACAACGAAAAAACATTCAAGCTGGTGCCATCTATCTCGAACAACTTATAATTAAGTATTTCTTTCATATTTATCAATCATTATTCAGGGAAATAATAAAACTCTTTATATTGAATAATTAAAACATAAAAGTAACAATTTTTCGATAAATTGTACGCACATTCATAATATTAAACCCAAATTATAAACATTTTCATATTATTCTATAATATTTCGGACAATAATTAAAGAATCATTCTTTAGAATCAATCTAAATAAGTATCTTTGCACAAAAATTAAAAACACATTTAAACCTTGAAATTATCAGAGCTTAAAACAGGTGAAAAAGCCTCAATTGTAAAGGTCCTGGGTCATGGAGGATTTCGCAAACGCATTGTAGAAATGGGGTTTGTGAAGGGGAAAGTTGTATGCTCAATTTTAAATGCACCACTCAACGACCCAATCAAATATAGTGTTATGGGCTATGAGGTTTCATTGCGTAGAAGTGAAGCTGCCCTGATTGAGATAGTAAGTGAAGAGGAAGCACGATTATCAAAATCTCATTCTGAAATTCGTACCGGCTTAATGGACGAAGAAGAGGTGAGGAGAATGGCTTTAAACAAACGAAAAGAAATAAGTGTTGCGCTGGTTGGAAATCCCAATTGTGGAAAAACAACTCTTTTTAATTTTGCATCCGGCGGACATGAGCATGTTGGAAATTATAGTGGTGTGACTGTTGATGCAAAAGAGGGTACTTTCGAGTTTCGCGGATACAAAATTACGTTGGTAGATTTACCCGGAACCTATTCGTTGACAGCCTATTCACCTGAAGAAAAATACGTTCGCGGTTATATATCGGAGAAAATGCCCGATGTCATTATCAATGTGGTTGATAGCACAAATCTTGAACGAAACTTATATCTCACCACTCAGCTAATTGACATGAATGTGAGAACTATCGTTGCACTAAACATGTACGATGAGTTGGAACATAGTGGCGATAAACTGGATTATAAAACGCTTGGTAAACTTATCGGAATTCCTTTTGTGCCGACTGTTGCAAAAAAAAGTATTGGCATTGATGATCTTTTTAGAATGGTCATTAAACTTTATGAAGGAAGCGATGTATTGAATGATGAGGGAATTCTTATTTCATCTGTAAAAGATGATGATTTATTAGATAATTATCTCCACAGTATTGAAATGCACCATCAACATGATAAAAAACATCATGCATCCGACTTTACAGGAGTTCATAAAGTGCACGAAACAGCCAGACATATCCATATAAATCATGGTGCAGAGATTGAACTCAGTATTCAACGATTAAAAATCCCCATAGCTTTAAACTCATCCTTAAGAGCTAATTATTCTACACGCTTTCTTGCCATTAAATTACTGGAAAATGATAAAGAAATTGAAAAAATTATCAGCAAATTACCAAATGCTCAACCGATACTTTCACTTCGCGATATTGAGTCAAAAAGACTTAAAACAGAACTAAAAGAAGATGCCGAATCGGCTATAACGGATGCAAAATACGGTTTTATTCATGGTGCTTTGAAAGAAACCTGGACTGATGGCAAAAAGAAACACAAGCACAAACGAACATCAAAGATTGATGCTTTAGTCACGCATAAATACTGGGGTTATCCCATATTTTTGTTGTTTTTGTATATCATGTTTCAAGGCACTTTTACACTTGGCCAATATCCAATGGATCTTATTAATGCCGGAGTTGGTTGGTTAGGAAATTTTGTTCAAAAATCGATGAGCGAAGGTTCATTACGCGATCTATTGGTAAATGGAATTATTGGTGGTGTTGGAGGAGTAATTGTTTTTTTACCCAACATTTTATTGTTGTATTTTTTTATTTCATTAATGGAAGATACGGGTTATATGGCTCGTGCAGCATTTATCATGGATAAAATAATGCACAAAATGGGACTTCATGGTAAATCATTTATTCCATTAATAATGGGGTTTGGATGCAACGTTCCGGCAATATTGGCAACACGAACCATTGAAAACCGCAATGCTAGAATGATTACCATACTCATAAACCCACTCATGTCCTGCAGTGCTCGTTTACCTGTTTACCTATTGTTGGCTGGAGCCTTTTTTCCAAACAATGCCGGTCTGGTTTTGTTTGGTATTTATATGACAGGGATTGTGTTGGCCGTAATATTGTCAAGGTTATTCAAGCGCTTTTTATTCAAAAAGGAAGAAACTCCTTTTGTTATGGAATTACCACCATACCGTGTTCCTACACTGAAATCGATGTTAAGTCACACATGGGAAAAAGGCGAACAATACCTTAAGAAAATGGGAACAGTCATTTTGATTGGTTCAATTATCATCTGGTTCCTGGGATATTACCCACGACCTGAAAATGCATCAACAATGACGCAGACTGAACGAATGGAACAACAGGAAAACTCGTATATCGGACAGATTGGACATTTTATTCAACCGGTTATCGCACCCCTAGGTTTCGATTGGAAAATAGGAGTTTCGTTATTATCCGGAGTTGCAGCAAAAGAAATTGTAGTAAGCACCTTAAGTGTTTTATATACAGGCGATCCGGATGGTGATATTGATTCTTTGTCCAAAAGGCTTCAAACAGAAGTTAATGCAGATGGCAACTCCTCCTTTACTCCTGTAATAGCTTTAGGATTAATGTTATTTGTGCTAATATATTTCCCCTGTCTGGCCACAATTGTTGCTATAAAAAATGAAACGAAAAGTTGGGGTTGGGCTTTATTTGCAGCTAGTTACAGTTTAGTATTGGCATGGCTGATGGCATTTGCCGTATTTCAGATTTTTGGATAGAAAATTTATTTTTATCGCATTAAATAATAATCATAGAGGATATGCAAGATATAATAGTTTTAATTGTAGGAATTATCGTTTTCGGCTATGTCGGCTGGAAAATTTATAAACTGATAACCCGAAAACCGAGTGCTGCCGATAAATGTGGTGGCTGTACTGGTTGTGCTTTAAAGGAAAAAACAGATTGTACTATAAAATAATGGGGCAAGTCAGGAATCAGATTACAACTGTTTTGAAAAAAATATTCACGCTTACAATTTACATTGCATTCTTTACCAACACTATAAAGTCTGAAAGCAATGTAGTGAATCAATCAAAACCACTAGAAATTGGCGCATCGTATACCGGCGATTTAGTGTCGAATTTTGTAGGTGGAATTAAAACCGGAACTACCTACCTTGGATTGATAAACGTGGCAGCAGATTTTGATACTCAACAGGCAAACTGGTGGAATGGTGGTGAATTTTTTGTAAACATTGCCAACACTCACGGTGGAACTCCTTCGGCCAATTTAGTGGGAGATTTTCAAGGGATTTCAAATATTGAGGCTGGAAATCTCACCTTCTTATATGAACTTTGGTACAAACAAAACATTGGCCAATTCGAATTTACACTCGGCTTGCAGGATTTGAATGCCAATTTTGCAACCAACGAGAATGGAGCTATTTTCACAAACAGTTCGTTTGGAATTCAATCCAGTCTTGCCGATAATATCTCCACTCCTATTTTTCCATTAACCGCTTTAGGCATTAATGCCAAATGGAATTTTTCTGATGAGTTTGCGTGGCAAGCTGCCATTTACGATGGAACACCTGATGATTTTGAAAGCAATCCATTTAATATCAACTGGGAATTAAGTAAAGAACAAGGTTTTTTGGCAGTAACTGAATTTCAGTATTTTAATAGTCTATTGAAAAACAGAACAGGGAATTACAAACTTGGAATTTATTTTCATGAACATAACGACAACACGAATGTTCAACAGGAAAATGGTGGTTTGTATTTTGTTGGAGAACAACAAGTAACTGAAAATTTTTATCTATTTTCACAAATAGGGTTCAGTCCAAAAAGCAAAAACACACACAATCAATTTTATAGTTTAGGATTAAATTGCAAAAAAGTGTTTGAAAAAAGACCAAATGATGAGTTTGGACTGGCAATTGCCTATGCAGTGATTGATGGGAATAATATTGGAAGTGAAACGGCTATAGAATTATTGTATTTATTTTCATTTAGTTCTCATTTTTATCTTAAACCGGATTTAGAATATATTATTAATCCGGCTGGAACGAATGTGAAACTACCTAACGCTCTTGTCGGATCCATTCGGGTTGGCCTAAACTTCTAAAGTTTATGGTTATTTCAGTTTATATTTTAAGAAAATATATTATATGATTATCCGCAAGTTAACCTAATTTAAATTCGAGACAAGGATTAATATTGGTTTTTGATTAAAAAAAATGATTTCTATAAATAAAAAATTATAACCACGAATTTACACAGATTAATAATATGCATTTTTAGTGAAAATTCGTGTAATTCGTGGTTGAAAATGAATTCTATATTTTATTATTACAAAATAATTGTGTTTAATATTTATAGGAGCTTTTGCTAATAATCATTATATGTTATTTTTGTCAGGTAAAATTAACTTTTAAAACTATGGCTTTCCAAACAGAATTCTCACTCAGACCTCAGAAACGCGGTTTTCACCTTATTACCGATGAAATATTGTCCCATTTACCTGATCTTCCAAAATGCGGAATATTAAATTTATTCATGAAACACACATCGGCAGCACTTACAATTAATGAAAATGCAGATCCTGATGTGCCAAGTGATTTGAAACAAATTTTCAATCGATTGGTAAAGGACGGAGAGACTTATTATAACCACGTATTGGAAGGAGATGATGATATGTCAGCACATGCAAAATCAAGTATCATAGGTGTTTCACTCACAATTCCCATTACCAATGGAAGGTTGAACATGGGTGTATGGCAAGGAATTTATCTTTGTGAATTTCGTACCAATGGAGGAAGTCGAAAAATTATAGCAACAATTATTGAATAAGGCGAACCAGAAGCTGAAAATGAGTATATTTAGGTTTTAAATAGCTATTTCTGGTAAGGAATGCATGTCAACCGTAAACCATCTTTTAACACACACATAACGGTTTAGTGCTTAGTGCTTATTTCTTAGCTTTTAAAGCCATGAAAAGTCCTTCACAAGCATCTTCAAGCAAATCAATTACATTTTCGAATCCATTATCACCTCCATAATACGGATCAGGGACAGAGGTCGCTTGATGAATGCGGCAAAAATCAGTCATGCGATAGATTTTCTGTTCGTGCTCTTTTGTAGAAGCCATTTTTTTTAATCCGGCAATATTATCATCATCCATTCCAACAATCATATCAAATCGATCAAAATCTGACATCTTAACAGGTCGGGAACGATGCACCAAATGATAAGCACGCTTTGATGCATGAAAACGCATTCGACTATCGGGTAACTCACCTTCGTGATACGATAAAAGTCCGGCTGAGTCTATTTCAAAATGTAGAAGCGCATTTTCACGTTCCACAATTTTTCCGAAAATGACTTCAGCCATAGGCGAACGGCAGATATTTCCTAAACACACAAAAAGAACAGTTGTTAACTCCATAAAATAAAAAAGCTCTAATTAAAACAGGTGTAATAATTAGAGCTTTCAAAAAAGTTTAATATTATATCGAAAGAATTTGTAATACACCCATCAAATTTTCATCCACAGGTTTATCATCTTTAATCGCTTTTGTAAAAGGCACATGAACAATAACATCATTTACAATGCCAATCATAATACTTCGTTGTTCGTCTCTTAAAGCATCAATAGCTGCTACACCCATACGACTTGCGATAATTCTGTCGTAAGCAGTAGGGGAACCGCCACGTTGAATATGACCAAGAATGGTAACACGTACATCATACTCAGGATATTCATTTCTCATACGTTCGGCCAAACCATTTGCTCCACCCGTAATATCGCTTTCGGCAACAATTACAATACTACTGTTTTTTGACTTACGAAAGCCGTTTTTAATCAATTCTTCCAATTGGTCAACTTTAGTCTCACGTTCCGGAATGATAGCTGCCTCGGCACCAGAAGCCAAAGCGCTGTAAAGAGCTAAAAATCCCGCGTCACGTCCCATTACTTCGATAAAAAACAAGCGTTCGTGAGATGTTGCCGTGTCACGAATTTTGTCGACTGCATCAATAATTGTATTTAAGGCAGTATCGTATCCAATCGTTGAATCAGTACCGTATAAATCGTTATCAATTGTTCCTGGCAAACCAACAATCGGAACATTAAATTCCTGAGCAAATATTCGCGCTCCGGTAAAAGTTCCATCGCCACCAATAACTACCAAGGCATCAATTCCTTCTTTTACCATATTCTCGTATGCTTGCTTACGTCCTTCCGGCGTTCTGAATTCGGCACAACGTGCACTTTTCAGAATTGTACCTCCCTGTTGAATTATATTGCTAACATTTTGTGTTTGAAACTCAGCTATTTCTCCGGTTATCAACCCTTTATAACCACGATAAATGGCTTTCACCCTAATTCCGTTAAAAATTGCTGCACGTGTTACTGATCGTATAGCAGCATTCATTCCGGGAGCATCGCCGCCGGAAGTTAACAATCCAATACATTTAATTTCGTATTTCATTCTGAAAAAATTAAAAATAAACTAAACCTGTTTTTGTTTCAACGATTCTTCATTCAATTTAGCAGCAATATTTTCCATAACCCAACGTGGCGTAGATGTTGCTCCACAAATTCCGATTTTTTTTGAAAAATCTATATTAAGACTTTCTATTTCCTCGGCATCTGAAACAAGAAATGTATTTGGATTAATTTTTTTACTGTGTTCATATAACACTTTCCCATTTGAACTTTTCTTGCCACTAACAAAAATGATGATATCTTTTTGTTTTGCAAAAGTAGTGATATTTGGGATTCTATTAGCAACTTGTCGGCAAATTGTATCAAAATATTCAAAATCAGCTCCCTCCTTTGTTTTTTTAGAGAGAGTTGTTACAAGATGATTAAAGCCATTGAGCGATTTGGTTGTTTGAGAAAAAAGCCGGATATTTTTAGAAAAATCCACTTTGTTTAGTTCTGATTCATCTTCAATAACAATGGCAGTTCCTTTTGTTTGTCCAACTAAACCATTCACTTCGGCATGTCCATGATGTCCAAAGATCACAATTTGAGTATCGGCGGTAGGTGAATTTTCGTATGATTTTTTTATGCGAGCCTGTAATTTCAACACCACTGGACATGAAGCATCAATTAAGGTAATATTGTTTTTATTTGCTAATTCATAAGTCGAAGGTGGCTCACCATGTGCACGTAACAATACTTTTACATTATGAAGTTTAGAAAACTCTTCATGATTTATCGTAATTAAGCCCATTTCTGCAAGCCGTTCCACTTCCTGTCCATTATGTACGATATCGCCTAAACAATATAACGTTTCCCCTTTTGCCAGTTCTTCTTCAGCTTTATTTATTGCTTTTACTACACCAAAGCAAAAGCCTGATTTATCATCAATTTCTATATTTGTCATACTTTAGTTTAATTTTAAAAAAATACAATTTATAATCAAGGTCTGATTATAGTTTGTAAAATCAAACAAATACTATCATTAATAGTTTATACTCATTTCGCAAAAAAATGCTAATATCAATTGGATGTTGTTTTTTCAACAAATAATTTTTTTAATATATCCTGTTGCTGCTTTTCTGTTAAAACTGAATTGTCAATTACGAAGGCATCGTCTGCTTTTCTCAAGGGACTTTCAGCTCTGTTCTGATCCCGGTCGTCACGCTCCAAAACATTAGCCAGTACTTCTTCAAAAATTACATTTTCATCTTTTTCTTTCATTTCCAAATAACGGCGTTCAGCACGTATTTCGGGCGAAGCAGTTAAGAAAATTTTCAATTCTGCAGTTGGAAAAACAACTGTCCCAATATCGCGACCATCCATAACAATCCCTTTTTTCTCGCCCATCAATTGTTGTTGACGTACCAACTCGCGTCGAACAAAACCCAATGTACTTACTCTGCTTGCTCCATTAGCAACTTCAAGTGTTCTTATTTCGGATTCAACGTTTTTATTGTTTAGGTATGTTTCACTTATCCCTTCAGCATTCGTTCTAAAATCAATACGGATTGAATGGATGTGTTTTTTAATCTCAACTTCATTCATATCTGTTTCAGTCATCCAACCATTTTGTATGCAATACAAAGAGACTGCCCGATACATGGCGCCTGTATCAACATATATATAACCGGTTTCACCTGCCAGTTTTTTAGCCATAGTGCTTTTTCCACAGGACGAAAAACCGTCAATTGCAACAATTATTTTTTTCATAGAAATTTAAAGTAATGAATGAATGAATGAATAAAATTCAGTTACATTCTGAAATCATTTAATGATGTACTTATAGAAAACTGATAGGAATAGTTTCCAACCTGAAATTGAGTCATACCAAATCCAACATGAAACTTATAAAGTTTTATTCCACCACCAAAAGAAAAACCCGACATTGTTTTAAAACCGGACATAACCATTTCGGCATGTCGACGGTGATTATATGCAGCCGTCAGATAAAAACTCTTTGACGGAACAAATTCGACAGCGAAAATAGAGTGACGGAAAGCCATATCGATTAAACTAATACTTTCTTCATCGGTAAGATCTGTTTGATTAGTTGATTGATAGCTTAAATCCCATTGTTGAAGATTATGAAGTGTTAACGATAAGCGTAATGGAGCATGATCCAACTTTTTACTTAAGCCCATTTGAATATCAAAAGGTAATGGCTCATAATGTTGACTATATTCATCCGAATAATAACCCTTTAATTGTGTTCCCAAATTTCGGAGGACAAAACCTGCTGAAAAAAGTTTACTGGTACTTAAATAATTTACACCTGCATCGATTGCAACACCAAAGCTGGTATAACTCTCCAACACAGAATAAACAGGCTTTAAAGTTGCACCGACTGAAATTTTATCATTAATAGGTCGGGAGTAAATCAAACTTAAGGCATAATCTTTTGCAGTAAAATAGGTATCACCTACCTGATTGTTGAGTTCATTGGCATATTTAAATGTTCCATAATCAACATATTGAATGCCAACGGCAAAACTATTATTCCCAATACTCCGGGTATACATTGCAGACCCAAATTGAATATCAGCTAAATAATTAGCCATATTAAGTCCAACAATATTATCCATTTCTGCATTCAAAAGAGATGGATTTTGAAAAGCAAAGTTTAAATCATTATCACTTACCGAAACATTTGTTCCACCTAAAGCTGCCAGCCTTGATGATACGGGTAAATCTAAAAACTTATAAACTCCATACCCTGCTTGAGAATAAATTTGGAAATAAGACGTTATAATTAATAAAAATATGAAAATTATCTTTCTCATTAATGCAACAATTAGGTGTTTACAAAGGGATTCTTAATAAAAAAACTAAAAATAATGATTTTAATCACCTGTTTTCAAAAAAAACACCCAAAGATACACTATTTTTGTGGTCTCAAAACAAGTTATCAAAATTACTAAACGAAAAAAAACAGAAAAATTATATTTTTACAAAAAATAAATAGCGATAAAAATAAGCTTCAATCGAAAAATTGAATATATTTAGAAAGAAAAATGTTTTTTTCGTGATTTGACAAATAAACTTTAAAAAAAATATATTACATTTGCCCATCTGAAATTTCAAAATAAAATAACATAATTATGGACTTAAAAAAATCACCAAAAGCCTCATTAGAAGACAAAAAAATGTACTTTCTTTTAATAGGTTTCGTTATGGTTTTGTCATTGATTTACATTAGTTTAGAGTGGACTAAGTCTGAAGTCACTGTTTACGAAAATGTAAATTCAGACTTTCTTGTTGAAGATGAATTAGATGTCATCCAAACTTCTCAAGAAGTTGCTCCTCCCCCACCACCACCTCCTGCACCTGAAGTAGTAGAGGTATTAAACGTTGTGGAAAACGATAAGGAAGTTGCCTCTATTGAGATTAATTCAGAAGATGAAAAAGACAAAGTGGTAGTTGTAAATGCTCCTGTAGCACCTAGAGTTGTAGAGGAAGATGACAATGTAGTATTCCAGGTTGTAGAAACAATGCCTTTGTTCCCGGGAGGAGAAGCGGCAATGATGAAATACATGGGTGACAACATTAAATATCCTGTTATTGCTCAGGAAAATGGCATACAGGGACGTGTTATCTGTCAGTTTGTAGTAAACAAAGATGGTTCAATTGTCGATGTGGTAGTAGTTCGTAGTGTAGACGCAAGTCTCGACAAAGAAGCTATCCGTATGATTCAATCAATGCCTCGATGGACTCCTGGAAAACAACGTGGGAAACCGGTACGTGTAAAATACACTTTACCTGTAAACTTTAGACTACAATAATTGACATCAAATTAAATGCAAAATAATTGTACCACGGTCAATTATCTTTGCACTGAGAAATAGAAATAAAAAAAACCGTTTGGTAACTCCAAGCGGTTTTTTTATATTTGAATAAATTTTAGAACCTACATAATCTCAATTTATTAATAAAGATTTTCGATATGAAAACAGAGATATACGAAGAAAAGGCAGTACTTGTTGGAGTGATTACTCAAATGCAAAACGAAGAAAAAGCGAAAGAATATCTCAATGAGTTGGCTTTTTTAGCTGAAACTGCAGGTGCATCCCCTGAGAAACTCTATTTCCAGCGATTGGAATATCCAAATCCTAAAACCTATGTAGGACCCGGAAAATTATTCGAAATAAAGCAGTTTGTAGATGAAAATGAAATCGGGCTGGTTATTTTCGATGACGAATTATCACCAAAACAACTAAGAAATATCGAAGCAGAATTAAAAGTTCTCGTTCTGGACAGAACAACGCTAATTTTGGATATTTTCGCCAAACGAGCACAAACAGCCAATGCTAAAACACAGGTTGAATTAGCTCAATTGCAATATATGTTGCCCCGCTTAACTCGTTTGTGGACTCACCTCGAACGTCAACAGGGTGGTATTGGAATGCGTGGACCGGGTGAAACTCAGATTGAGACTGACCGTAGGATTATTTTGACAAAAATTTCTTTGTTGAAACAAAACCTTAAAGACATTGATGTACAAATGTCGACTCAACGAAAAAACCGGGGGAAAATGGTTCGAGTAGCTTTAGTTGGCTACACGAATGTAGGGAAATCTACTTTAATGAATTTACTCAGCAAATCGGATGTTTTCGCTGAAAATAAACTTTTTGCAACACTCGATACAACCGTTCGAAAAGTAATTATTGATAATCTTCCCTTCCTCTTGTCTGATACCGTGGGTTTTATTCGAAAATTACCACACCATTTGGTTCAATCATTTAAATCGACACTCGATGAAGTGCGTGAGGCTGATTTACTCATTCACATTATAGATGTTTCACATTCAAATTTTGAAGAGCAACTCGATGTTGTAAATGAAACGTTGAAAGAAATTGATCCACAAGAAAAACCGATGATTCTTGTTTTCAATAAAATAGATGCATTTTCATACACTCCCAAAGATGAGGATGATCTTGCTCCGGTGAGAAAAGAAAATCGAAGTCTGGAAGAACTAAAGAAAACATGGATGAGCAAGATGCATGACAACTGTATTTTTATTTCTGCTCGTCAAAAGCTAAATATTGATGAACTTAAAGAGTTGATGTATCAGAAAATAAAAGAAATTCATATAGAACGATATCCTTACAACGACTTTTTATTTCAAAAATACACTGATATAGAAGACGAAACATTATGACACCAAATTACCGACAACTTGCCGACAAAGAGATTGCCACATTAACCGTTTACGGCTGTTCTGCTGAAAACTGGAAAACAGTAAATGTGGTAGAAGATTTCACGCCAAATTACTTTTCGAATGTACATTTTTCGGGAAATATATTTTTGGGTAAATACGACGACATTTTTGATCTTGCCGGTGGTATAAAAAAACATTCTGGCATTTTCAACTGTCATTTACACAATTGTACGGTTGGAAACAATGTCTACATTGATAAAATAAACAATTACATTGCTAATTATGAAATTGCGGATAATGCCTATATCGAGAATGTAGACTTAATTGTTGCGGAAGGAACATCCGGTTTTGGAAATGGAGTTAAAGTGGCTACAATGATTGAAAGTGGCGGACGTGAAGTTCCCATTTACGATAAACTTTCGGCTCCAATTGCCTATATGATGACCTTTTACCGTCATAATTCATCTTTGATTGAAAGTCTTGAAAAAGCTGTCTCAGATTACACTTTATCGCAACTATCTGACAAAGGAAAAATAGGGAAATATTCCCGCATTTTAAACAGTGGGAGTCTTAAAAATGTTCGTATTGGCAATTTTTGTGACATAAACGGAGCTTCATCTCTTGAAAATGGTTCAATCCTAAGCAATGAATCTGCTCCTATTATTATCGGTTCTGGCGTTCAGTGTAACGATTTTATTATACAATCCGGCACAACAGTAACCGAATCGGCCATGTTGACCCGATGTTTTGTGGGACAAGGTTGTTTAATTGGAAAACAATTTTCGGCTATCGACTCGCTATTTTTTGCTAATTGTCAGGGATTACATGGCGAAGCAGTTTCTATTTTCGCAGGACCTTACACGGTAACGCATCATAAAGCAACACTAATGTTGACTGCTTTATATTCGTTTATGAATGCTGGAAGTGGTTCTAACTTTAGTAATCACATGTATAAGTTAGGACCTGTTCACCAAGGAATTACTGAACGAGGTGTAAAAACGTCAAGCAATTCCTATATTATGTGGCCAGCAAAAATCGGAGCATTTTCGGTGGTATTAGGCACTCACAAAGGAAATCCCGATATTTCAGATTTGCCTTTTTCCTATTTAATCGAAAACGATGGTGAAACTCATTTGCTCCCCGGAATTAATTTACATTCTGCCGGAACAATGCGTGATGTACAAAAATGGCCAAAAAGAGATTTACGAACTGATATTGAAAAGATTGATCCGATATGTTTTGATTTTTTATCGCCATACACCATTTCTAAAATATTGAATGGAATAGAAATCCTGAAAGAATTACTCACTAAAATTGACAAAAAGAATCAATTTGTATGGTATCAGAATTGTAAAATTAAGCGGTCTGCCATTCGCAAAGGTATTGAATTATACGAGATGGCTGTTGATTCATTTATTGGAAGTTCAATATTGAAAAAATTGAATGGAAATGGACTTAAAACAATTAACGACCTAGCAAGTTTGGACGCAACTTCAGAAATAGGCACTGGCAACTGGGTGGATATGAGCGGATTATTTGCGCCAAAATCAGAGGTTGAACGATTGACAAACAAAATAGTTTCAGAGGGATTAAGCGTTGAAGCTATTCAAGTGGAATTAAATAATATCTTTTCAGAATATAATGAGTTTTCTTGGAATTTTACTACAGATTTACTACAAAAAGTTTCCGGAAAAGCCATTATGGATTCAGACATACTAGCTGTTGAAGAATTAATTAAAAAAGGAGAGAGTGCAGATCTGACTTTCAATGACTTGATTTTGAGAGATGCAAAAAAAGAATTCAATAGCATCTCGAAAACAGGTTTTGGAATCGATGGGGATGAAAATGATAGGGACTTAGATTTTATAAATACAAGAGGAACCTTTGAAAATCATCCGTTTGTTATCGAGTTACTTAGCAAAAAATAATTATGGATAATTTTAATTTTTAATGCCTTATTTATATTTGGGAAGGATTGCGAAAACGAAACAGGAAAATATGTAAAACGATTAACCCTTTTAAAATATCAAATATATTTTTTTTAATTAAACGCAAAGAACGCAAAGCATAATAATTTTGTAATATACAGTATTTCAAATATATCTGCAAAGAACGCAAAGAGAAAAACTTGAAGTTTTTCTTAGCATCTTAGCGCCTTTGCGCCTGCCTGCTGCAGGTAGGTTGAAAAATATAATTTTATAACGAACTATTGTAAACTAAGTAATTGAAAACAAATAATGTCGTATTTTGCATGAAAATATTTAAGAATAGAATGCTGATTTTCACTGATAGAGTGGATTTGAAAAAACGGATTTGAATTCCGATAAATCGGAATGATTTACAGATAGTTGCGTCTTAATCATCTTGCCGAAGGCAAGAAAAATCCGTTTCGTTTTATCCTTTATTTTCCGATAAATCAGCGAAAATCAGCGTTCTATTAATGTTTCTAAATGGTACATTAATTTGTTCCATTTACTTACTTTCTCATAATAATCAAACCATAGGTATTTTATTGTACAGATAAAAATGATAGTTTTGTCAAATTAACTTTACCTGAAAACAATACATCTATACTTGTCGATAAATATCAATTATATTTACCTTCTGAAAGGCAAATATTACAAGAATTAAAAAATAAATTAAGTACTTTCAACAACAATCATCACAAGAATAATAATTTATGGCTATAACCAAACAACTCCATATTCAATCCCAAGAACTCAATCTCCAGATTTCCCTTCCTGCCTCCAAAAGTATCAGCAACCGCGCTTTGATTTTGAATGCATTAGCATACAGTCCGTTTGAAATTCAGAACCTTTCAGATTGCGATGACACACGCGTAATGGTAAAAGCATTTGATTCTAACGATACAACTTTTGATATTGGCGCAGCAGGAACTTCAATGCGCTTTCTTACCGCTTTTTTGTCAAAAACAGTAGGCGAATGGATGATTACCGGAAGTAAGCGGATGAAGAATCGTCCGATTAGAATATTAGTGGATGCTTTAAATAGTTTAGGAGCACGAATTGAATACGTTGAAAATGAAGGCTTTCCACCTTTACGCATTTTTGGCTGCGCATTAACGGGAGGCGAAATCAGTTTGAATGGCGGTGTGAGCAGTCAGTATATTTCTGCTTTAATGATGGTAGCTCCTTATATGCAAAACGGATTGAAAATTAAATTGGAAAGAAATGTGATTTCAGTTCCATATATTCAAATGACTATGAGCATGATGAGGGAATATGGTGTGAATGTGGTTTTTGAAAATAATGTAATTGATATTGAACCTCAAATTTACAAACCTATTCAATACAAAGTAGAATCAGACTGGTCGGCAGCTTCCTACTGGTACGAAATACTTTCGATTGTACACAAAGGTCAGATATTTTTAAAAGGTTTATATAAAAATAGCTCACAAGGAGACAATAAAGTAGCTGAACTTTTTGAACAACTAGGAGTGAAAACTCAATATCAGGAAGATGGTGTTTTACTTACTCCAAATGGAAATTCAGTTGAAAAATTTGAATATAATTTTGTAAATCAACCTGATTTGGCACAGACTTTTGCCGTGACTTGTTGTTTGAAAAATATCCCGTTTCATTTTAAAGGCGTTCAAAGTCTGAAAATTAAAGAAACCGATAGAATTGCAGCACTGATAAACGAACTGAAGAAACTTGGTTATGTTTTAGTTGAACCAAAAAACGGAGAATTAGCATGGCAAGGTAAGAGATGCGAACCGGAAACGACTATCAGCATTGCTACTTACGAAGATCATCGCATGGCTATGGCATTTGCACCGGCAGCATTAATTACTGCACTTATTATTGAAGAACCGCAGGTTGTAAGCAAGTCTTATCCTACTTTCTGGGAAGATATTGCCAAAATTCAAAACTAATAATTTTTAAAATGTTCAAGCTCGAAAATATCACAAAAACATTTACGAAACAATTTGTTCTGCAAAACTTCTCGTATGAAATTCTGAAGGGTGACAAAGTGATTATTTCAGGTAAATCGGGCATTGGTAAAACAACTTTATTTCGCTTGCTTTTAGGATTTGAAACAGTGGACAGTGGAAATATTTTTTTTGAAGATCAACTTTTAAACGAACAAACAGTTTGGGAGTTACGCAAAAAAGTGGCTTATGTTAGTCAGGATTTGAATATCGGACGAGGGAAAGTTCAATCATTATTTGATGAAACTCTTTCGTTAAAGTCTAATATTCAATACAAAAATTCATCGAATGATAAAATAAATGACCTTTTTATTCAATTTAATTTAGACAAAAGCTTATTAGACAAGGATGTTGAGGAGTTGTCAGGAGGCGAGAAGCAACGAATTGCTATAATCAATGCATTGTTGTTAAACCGAGACATTTTCTTTCTTGATGAAATCACATCAGCTTTGGATAAAACATTAAAGTTCAAGGTGATGGATTTCTTTTTCGAAAATCCATCTTATACCGTTTTATCTGTTTCGCATGATAATTACTTGCCACAAAACACTGAAATTAAAATAATTAATTTAGATAAAGTATGAGCGGAGCAGTAGATTTATCAGCTTTTTCGATGATAATGTGCGGTGTTCTTCTTGCCGTACCAATAATCATTATAGTATATTTAAAATTGGGAATTGCTAAAAAGTTGATGATTTCAACTACTCGAATGGCTGTTCAACTGGTTTTAATTGGGTTTTTTCTTGAATATCTTTTTCGTTACAATAACTGGCTGGCCAATATTGTCTGGTTTGTTATTATGATAACTATTGCCGTTATTTCGGTCATAAATAATTCAGGTTTGAAAATTAAACATTTTGCATCTCCTCTTTTATTAGCTTTTCTACTATCTAACTTTTTTGTTGTTATTTATTTCAATTTATTTATTTCCAGACTCGATTTTATTTTCGATGCAAAGTATATGATTGCCATCGGAGGAATGATTTTGGGTAATTCACTGCGTGCAAATGTAGTAGGGCTGGGCGATTTTTATAAATCATTGAGAAAAGATGAGCAGTTATATTTATATAAATTATCACTTGGTGCAACGAAATACGAAGCTTTATTACCTTTTGCAAAAAGAAGTTTTATTGCGGCGATAAATCCTACCATCGCGACTATGGCTACTATGGGCATTGTGTCTTTACCGGGCATGATGACAGGTCAGATTCTTGGAGGTTCAGTGCCTTTAGTTGCTATCAAATATCAAATCGCTATCATGGTAGCTATTCTGACCTCAACTTTTTTAAGCATTGGATTAAGTATTCTATTTACTGTTCGTTTTTCTTTTTACCAAAATGGTGTTATCAAGAAGAGTATTTTTAAAAGCAAATAAGTGCTTACTTCTTCGTTAATTTTTCCAAGACCTCAAATACAATGGGACAAGTATAAGCATTTTTGACTGACAGTTGATATATCTGATAAAAACGTTTACGGTCGGTATGTGGATATTCTCTACACGCTTTAGGGCGAGATTCGTAAATAGCGCAATAATTATCATCGCCTAAAAACGGACAAGGCATAGTTTGAAAAACCGTGTCGCCATCTTCATCTATTCGTAGATATTTTTTTATCACATCTACAGATTTCATTCGAAGCGATTTCGACATGCGTTCTACATCTTTATCTGTAATTCGTGGACCAAGCGAACGACAACAATTGGCACATTTAAGACAATCAACTCTATCAGAAACTTCATCGTGCAAATCATGAATGATTATATCCATGCTTTCCAACTTTTTTTTATTTTTAGAAAAGTATTTTTTCCAATAGGGTTCCGCTTTTAAAGCCAAAACACTCAAAAGATTATGATCAATTTGTTTGCTCACTTTTTATTAAGTTGTGTATTTTTAGGCAGTAAAAATACAGAATAATACAATAGCAATCAATAAAAATGGTTTTTTAGACAAAAAATAGTATCTTTGCAGCCGTTTTATTTATATAGAAATATATTTTTATGAGTCAACTAAGTAATGTATTGGGACAATATGATGCGCCCCAACAAGCAAAAGCTATGGGCGTGTATCCTTATTTCCGTCCCATTGAATCCGATCAGGACACTGTTGTCACCATTGCGGGGAAACGGGTTTTGATGTTTGGGTCTAACAGTTATCTGGGACTTACAAACCATCCTCAATTAAAAGAAGCTGCCATTAAAGCGGTGGAAAAATATGGGACAGGATGTGCTGGGTCAAGATTCCTAAACGGTACGTTGGATATTCATTTAGAATTGGAAGACCGTTTAGCGAAATTAGTAAATAAAGAAGCCGCACTGGTATATGCAACAGGATTCTCGGTAAATTCGGGTGTCGTTCCTTGTATTACCGGTCGCGAAGACTATTTAATTTTTGATGAATTTGATCATGCATCCATCATTGAAGGGAAAAGACTTTCTTTTTCAAAACAATTTAAATATCGACACAACGATATGGATGCATTGGAAAAACTACTTCAACGATGCGAACCTGACAAGTTAAAAGTGATTGTAACTGATGGAGTGTTCAGTATGGAAGGTGATGTTGCAAAACTGCCTGAAATAGTAGATCTATCGAAAAAATATAATGCATCAATAATGGTTGATGAAGCACATTCATTAGGCGTTTTTGGTAAAACGGGAGCAGGTATCTGCGAACATTTTGGCGTTTCGGATGATGTAGACTTAATTATGGGTACTTTCAGTAAATCGCTTGGAACAATTGGCGGTTTTATTGCCTCAGACGAGAATATTATCAATTACCTAAAACATAATTCCCGCACATTAATTTTTAGTGCCTCTATTACTCCTGCTTCAACAGGATGTGTATTGGCAGCTCTAGATGTAATGGAGTCGGAAACATGGAGAAAAGATGCTCTTTGGGCAAATACAAAACGTGCAAAGGAAGGCTTTCTTAATGCAGGTTTTGAAATTGGACCTACAGAAACTCCTATTATTCCGCTTTATGTGCGTGATAATACAAATACATTTAAATTGACTCGCATGTTAATGGACGATGGCGTATTTGTAAACCCGGTAGTTTCACCTGCTGTACGTTCGGAAGATTCGTTAATACGATATTCTTTAATGGCAACTCATACTTTCGATCAGATTGATGAATCCATTCTTAAAATTTCAAATGCAGCCCGTAAATTGGGGATTATTGAATAATTTACCTTCACAAAAATTATTAAAACAATTGAATAGAACAAATCTTTTAAACAGATTAGTTCTATTCTTTGTTTTTAAAATATATCTGTTTACAACAAATTGTTGATGAGAATCAACTTAACAATATTTACTTTATTCTACAAAATGATTACAGTTTCAAATTTAGCCATACAGTTTGGCAAACGTGTTTTATTTTCCGATGTAAACCTGAAATTTACAGCAGGTAATTGCTATGGTATTATTGGTGCAAATGGTGCCGGCAAATCCACTTTAATTCGAATGCTAAGTGGTGATTTAGATGCCACAAGAGGTACGATTCATTTTGGACATGGCGAACGTCTATCGGTTTTAAAACAGGATCACTTTGAATTTGATGAATTTACTGTCCTCGATACAGTTTTGATGGGTCATGATGTTCTCTGGAAAATAAAAGAAGAAAAAGATGCTATTTATCTAAAAGAAGATTTTTCGGATGCCGATGGTATTCGTGCTTCGGAGCTCGAAGAAAAATTTGCAGAAATAAATGGTTGGAATGCCGAAAGTGATGCTGCTTCATTATTGAGTGGATTAGGAATTAAAGAAGATCTGCATTATCAATTAATGCAAGAATTGAGCGGAATGGAAAAAGTACGTGTGCTTTTAGCTCGTGCCCTTTTTGGAAAACCTGATAATTTACTGCTCGACGAGCCGACCAATGACCTTGATGTTGATACCGTAATGTGGTTGGAAAACTATCTGGCAAATTACGAAAATACTGTTTTAGTGGTTTCGCATGACCGCCACTTCCTTGATGCGGTAAGTACACATACTGTTGATATTGATTTTGGTAAAGTTCAACTTTTTACCGGAAACTATACTTTCTGGTATGAGTCAAGTCAGCTAGCACTTCGTCAGCAACAAAACCAAAATAAAAAAGCAGAAGAAAAGAAAAAGGAGTTGGAAGAGTTTATTCGTCGTTTTAGTGCCAATGTGGCTAAATCGAAACAGGCTACCAGTCGTAAGAAGATGCTTGAGAAACTGAATATTGACGAAATCCAGGCTTCTACCCGTAAATATCCGGGGATTATTTTCACTCCCGATCGTGACCCGGGAAACATGGTCTTGGAGATTGCCGGACTTCGGAAAACCCTCGAAGATGGAACTGTGTTGTTCAACGATGTGAACTTCAATGTTGAGAAAAACGACAAAATAATTTTCTTATCGCGTGACCCACGTGCAATGACTGCTTTTTTTGAAATAATAAACGGTCATGATAAAAATCATGCAGGAACTTATAACTGGGGAATTACCATTACGCATGCATATTTGCCACTCGATAATACAGAATTTTTTAATACAGATTTAAACCTGGTTGACTGGTTAGGTCAGTATTCGGATGATACTTTAGAGTCCTACATTCGTGGGTATCTGGGGAAAATGCTTTTTACCGGCGAGGAAATTTTCAAAAAAGCTAGCGTACTTTCAGGAGGTGAAAAAATGCGATGTATGATTTCACGCATGATGCTCAGAAATGCGAATGTAATGATACTCGATTCACCGGCCAATCATCTTGATCTTGAATCTATTCAGGCATTTAACAACACTCTAGTAAACTTCAAAGGAAATGTTTTAATGTCATCGCACGACCGTGAATTTATTCAAACAGTTTGTAATCGAATCATTGAACTTACCCCAAACGGAATTATTGACAAACAAATGGATTACGATGACTATGTAACTTCCGAAGATATAAAAGAAATTCGAGAGAGAATGTACAAATGATAATTATTATTGAAATATTTCGAAACACACAGAGTTTACAATAGTTCTAGATAGAAAAGAGAAGACTAAGTTCACTAATGGAACAACCAGAGCGACGAGGTATTGTGTTGTATATCAGCACGATTAATGGTTCTGTAAAAGAATCTTCAGATAATTTTAACTTGTGCCCTAAGTTTTTTCACTTCAATTTTTCCCTATGTGCTGGTCTCGACTGTGACGTTTTTTTTGTGTTAAAGCATATCATAAATATCAACAACTACTTAACAACCTTTAATTTTGAGTATAATGGAAGAGAAAATGAATGACTGTAAGGACAAAAACCGAAATCATCAGGCAACAGCGTCCGGTGGTGCAGTGTATGGATTCGGATTAATTGGAGCTGCTATTTATTTTATTTCACAAGCCACAACCTTTTGGTTGGGAGTTCTCGGTTTTCTTAAAGCAATTGTTTGGCCGGCAGTACTGGTTTACGAAGCTCTAAAATCGCTAGGAGCTTGATGCCTCCAAGATCATAAATAAAAAGAATGCGCCATCCGAAATTAATTCGAATGGCGCATTCTTAATTCTTAACTCTTAATTGTTAATTATCAATTGGATTTGATCCATTCATCCATGGCTTTTGCAGCTTTACGCCCATCGCCCATAGCAAGGATAACTGTTGCGCCTCCACGAACAATATCGCCTCCGGCAAAAATGATCGGAACAGCGGACTGCATAGTTTCGCTATTTACCACCACAGTACCCCATTTGGTTACTTCAAGTCCCTGTACCGATTGAGGAATCAGCGGATTTGGCGAAACGCCCACACTCACTACAACTTCATCTACTTCAACTAATACTGTTTCCCCTGGAACTTCAATAGGAGAACGACGTCCTGAAGCATCAGGTTCGCCGAGTTTCATTACCTGCAATAACATATGAGTAACACGTCCTTGTTCGTTTCCAATATATTCAATCGGATTATGCAAAGTCAGAAAATCAATCCCTTCTTCTTTTGCATGCTTTACTTCTTCCACACGAGCCGGCATTTCTTCTTCAGAACGACGGTAAACAATCATGGCTTTTTCAGCACCCAACCGACGAGCAGTACGAACAGAATCCATAGCGGTATTACCGCCACCAATCACAGCTACTTTTTTGCCTTTAAAAACAGGAGTATCCGATTCAGGATTAGCTGCATCCATTAAATTGACACGAGTCAGGTATTCGTTTGAAGACATTACACCAACATAATTTTCTCCTTTGATATTCATGAAACGAGGCAATCCGGCACCACTTGCCACAAAAATTCCTTTAAAACCATCGTCTTCCATATCTTTTATCGAAATGGTTTTTCCTACCACACAATTGGTTACAAAGTGAACTCCCATCGATTGCAAATTTTGGATTTCTACATCGACTATTTCGTTCGGCAAACGGAACTCAGGGATACCGTATTTCAACACCCCACCAATTTCATGCAATGCTTCGAAAACAACTACTTCATAACCCAATTTTGCCATATCACCGGCAAAAGCTAATCCTGCAGGACCTGAACCAACAGCTGCAATTTTTATATTGTTATGTTCTGCCACTTGAGGAACAGAAATATTTCCACTTTCGCGTTCCCAGTCTGCTGCAAAGCGTTCCAAATGCCCCACTGCAACAGGATCTTTTCCCATTTTCAGATAAATACATTGACCTTCGCATTGCTTTTCCTGAGGACAAACACGTCCGCAAACAGCCGGCAATGCAGAAGTTTCTTTTAATGTTTTGGCCGCTTCTGCAAAATCTCCACGCTCTATATTTTTTACAAATTTTGGAATATTAATCCCTACAGGACAACCCAGCATGCAAGTAGGATTCGCACAATCCAAACAACGTTTTGCTTCCTGCATTGCCATTTCAGCAGTTAGACCGAGGTTTACTTCCTCTAATCTGGTATGGCTACGATATTCAGGATCGAGTTCGGGCATGTGAACACGGGGAATATCAGTTCGTTCTTTGGCTTTCATCGACTTGCGTAATTCTTCACGCCATGCTAATGCTCTTTCTTCTTTGTGATTCATATTTTAAATTATATAGCTATTTAGTTTATCACTTTTTATTGTTCAATGATAACTCGTATTGTTCATTTTCTTCCCTTTCAATATCTTTATATCCACCTAAACGCATCAACATCTCATCAAAATCAACCTGATGTGCATCAAATTCAGGACCATCCACACATACAAATTTTGTTTTGCCTCCTACGCTAACCCTGCAAGCACCACACATTCCAGTTCCATCTACCATTATGGTATTGAGTGAAGCAAGTGTTGGAACTTCGTATTTTTTTGTCAACAGGCTAACAAACTTCATCATAATAGCTGGCCCAATGGTAACACATAAATCAACTTTCTCTCTATTTATCACGGTTTCCACTCCAGTTGTTACCAGGCCTTTATTTCCGTACGAGCCATCGTCTGTCATAATAATAACTTCATCAGAATTAACCCGCATTTGTTCTTCTAGTATAATTAAATCTTTTGTACGAGCTGCAAGTACTGTGATTACCTTGTTCCCAGCTGCTTTTAATGCTGCAACAATCGGCATCATGGGTGCAGTTCCTACACCACCGCAAGCACAGACTACGGTTCCAAATTTTTCGATATGAGTAGCTTTCCCAAGGGGACCAACCATATCGGTAATAAAATCACCTTCTTCCAATGCACATAATTTTGACGATGAAACACCCATTTTTTGGACAACTAGCGTTATAGTTCCTTTTTGTAAATCGGCATCGGCTATTGTTAAGGGTATACGTTCACCTTTTAATCCAACTTTTACCATAACAAAATGTCCTGCCTTCCGCGATTTAGCAATTAGTGGAGCTTCCACTTCAAATTTTATCACATTAGCTGAGAAATACTCTTTACTGATGATTTTATTCATTTTAAAAATTTTAATTATTCGAAACGCAAAATTACATAAAATTAATTCTAAATAAAGTTCTTGTTGTTATAAAAAACTGGAAAATGATTGATTTTATAAAGAATTTTGGTTATGAGTGTATCAATTAAGTAATTGAAAACAAATAATGTCCTATTTTGCATAAAAATATTTAAGAATAGAACGCTGATTTTCACTGATAGAGTGGATTTGAAAAAACGGATTTGAATTCCGATAAATCGGAATGATTTACAGATAGTTGCGTCTTAATCATCTTGCCGAAGGCAAGAAAAATCCGTTTTGTTTTATCCTTCATTTTCCGATAAATCAGCGAAAATCAGCGTTCTATTAATGTTTCTAAATGGTACATTAATTTGTTCCATTTACTTACAATGGCTTAATATAACAAATTATTTTTCTTGCAGATGGAACATGCCGAGTATTGCATGTCGTAAAATCGCAAAAAAAACCTACGAATCGGTATTTTCAGTTATCATATTGATCTATAAAACCATAAATACTTTTGCGTCGAAGCATTGACTTTCGGAAATTGTTTGAAATAATATTGTTATAAAAACTTTTGAGGGAATAAGCATTTTTTATACTTCCGAAAAAAATAACTACATCTTAAAAAACGCTTTCATTTCATTCTCAAATATTTGCATTTCTCTTGATAAAAAGAAAGCTAAAAAATATATTTAGTTTGAAAAATTAAAAAAATCCCCTAATTCTCATTCCCAACAGTCTGATTTTCACAGAAAGCAATAAGGTCTTTAAAAAACAAATCAAACAACACCTCCAACTCATCATGGTGTTGCTGCAAAAACTGTATCGTTTTATCGGGGTTGAGTGCTTTTACTTTATACTTTGACATTATTTCAAGTGAATTCCTTAACCCCTCTTGACTTTGGTATTTATTTAATCTGTTGGATAAAATGAAGTGAAAAATAAAACCTTTTACTCTCGATGGTAAATGCCAGTAATTCAATAGAGCATAAAAATAAAATTTCCAAGCGAAAAACAGAAGGGAAACAGAACTATACTTTCTGAAATTTTTTGCCAGAAAATAGTCGAAATACATATCCGAAATTATTCCTGAATACCTCGCAAAAGTGGGTCTTAAAAGTTTATTAAATTCAATAACAATTGGATGAGAATCGGTAAATTCATCAATCCTTCTATGAAAACGTATTCCTTCCCTAATCTTTGGTGGATAATCATTGAATTTACTTCCTTTCACAAAGTCGCCAATGAAATTTCCAATTTGAATTTTTGAATTTTTTCCTGATAAAAAAATATGTGCTAAATAGTTCAAGTTAATTAATTTAAATTCTCTACAAAAATAGCGATAATAATTAATTTTAAACTTTAAACAAGGCAAATGAATAGTTATGGTAAAACAAAATCTTGAGCAAAACAAAAAAAATGTACTTTTGTATTTCTAAATTTTAAAAAAATATCGTTTTCTTTTCATTAACCCCACCAAATCGTTAAAAATGGTCTTAAATTATATCTGGGTTGCATTTTTGGTTATTGCTTTTGTGGTAGCCTGTGTACAATTTTTATTTTTTGGAAATACACAGATTTTTACTGATGTTATTCAAGCCGCTTTTGGTTCGGCAAAAACCGGTTTCGAAATTTCGTTAGGACTAACGGGAGTACTTTCTATGTGGCTCGGAATAATGAAAATTGGTGAAAGGGGGGGAGTTATTCAATTCTTTTCTCGAATGGTAGCACCTTTCTTCTCAAAAATATTCCCTGACATTCCAAAAAATCACCCGGTTATGGCAAGTATGTTTATGAATATGTCGGCTAATATGCTTGGACTTGATAATGCAGCTACACCAATGGGATTAAAAGCCATGAAAGAACTTCAAGAATTAAATCCGGATAAAGACACAGCATCCAACCCAATGATAATGTTCCTTGTGCTGAATACTGCCGGACTGACTCTTATCCCTATTAGTGTAATGGTTTATAGGGCTCAGCTAGGCGCTGTTAATCCGGCGGATGTTTTTCTTCCAATTTTACTGTCTACATTTTTTGCAGCACTTACAGGTTTAATCAGTGTTTCAATCGTTCAAAAAATAAACCTATTCAACAAAACCGTTTTACTTACTTTGCTTGGATTAACGTCCATCATTGCCGGAATTATATTTTTTCTTAGTGGTTTGCCAAAAGAGAAAATAGCAGATTATTCAGCTTTTGCAGCTAATTTCATCTTATTCTCCATTATCATTTCATTTGTATTAAGAGCTTTTGTGAAAAAAGTAAATGTTTACGATGCATTTATCGAAGGTGCGAAAGAAGGATTTCAAGTTGCTATAGGCATCATACCTTACCTTATTGCCATTTTGGTTGCCATAGCCATGTTCCGGGCGTCAGGAGCAATGACCGTCCTCACCGATGGCATAACATGGTTAGTCGCCTTAACCGGCGTAAACACCGATTTTGTGGGTGCATTACCTACTGCATTAATGAAACCATTGAGCGGAAGCGGTGCAAGAGGAATGATGGTTGATACCATGACATTACACGGAGCTGACTCATTTCTTGGAAGATTGTCCTGTGTAATTCAGGGCTCAACAGATACCACTTTTTATATCTTAGCTGTTTATTTTGGTTCTGTTGGAATTAAAAACTCACGTTACGCTGTTGTTTGCGGATTATTGGCCGACCTTGCCGGAATTACTGCTGCTATATTACTTGGTTATTTGTTTTTTCATTGAGAGTGAGTTTGAATAGTTTATAAAGTTTTTAAAGTTTAAAAGATATATTGGCTTATCAATATGTTTTCTAAGATATACATAAATAATACACTTAAATGATTCAATATATTACAGAAGAAGTTCAACTTCCCGCTATCAAAAAAATAAAAATAAATCGCTGGATAAAAGATACAGCATCATATTACAATAGAAAAACAGGTGAAATTGCCTTTGTTTTTTGTAATGATGAACGGATTTTGCAAGTCAACAACGAATATCTTCAACACGATTATTTTACTGATATTATTACTTTTGACTACTCCGATGGATTAATAATTTCCGGTGATATGTTTATCAGTCTGGATACTGTTTCGAGTAATGCCAAAGAATTTAATGTAAGTTTTGAAGATGAATTGCATCGGATTTTAATTCATGGCATATTACATTTGTGTGGTCAGGATGATAAAACAGACGAATCTAGAAAATTAATGACTCAAAAAGAGAATATTGCGCTAAAAAAGCTCTCTGAATATTGATAAAAAATCATATTTTTTATAGCTTTCGCCTTAAATTCCTATTAACTCCGTAATTTTGCAATTTTTTGTTAAATAAAGCCAACCCCTAATAGGCTATTTATCATCATTTAAAAGATTATCACTACTTTTGTTGCAGGATTTAAAATTGAATGATAAAATTAAAACACAAAAATTACGTTGTAAGTCTAATTAAATATACTCATACAAATCATGTGAATATGAAAAAAATTAGATTATTATTCATTTCTATTTTAATTTTCCAATCGGTATTTGTTTCATCGCAAGTGCCGGACATACAAGTATACGAGGCTGAAGTAGGCATAAACGGCGGTGGATCGTTTTATTTGGGTGAAGCGAATAACATATTATTCAATAACATTCAGCCTGAATTTGGTGGATTTTTCAGATATTTACTAAATAGTAGAATTGCTTTTAAAGCAGAACTAACAAGTACATCTGTTTCGGGAAGCGGATTTAATAAAAATTCTATTTATATTGGAGACTTATTGGGCGAATTCAATTTCTTTGATTTAGAACAAAATCCCTATAAACAATTCAGTAAAATATATTCACCCTATATTTTTACGGGTATTAGCTTGTTTACTGATGTATGTTATGATCAAAAATTTCCCGAATTTGGAATTCCATTTGGAGTTGGTCTAAAGGTGAAGTTGGGGAATCGTTTGAATCTAAATGCTCAATGGACTGGCAGATTGCTATTTGCAGATAATATTGAAGGTACAGCAAGTATAGGGAATCATGATCCGTTCAATAATCCGAACAATTTAAATGGGTCGAATACTTTTAATAATGATCTTATTTCCACTTTTTCAATAGGAATAAGTTACAATATTTGGAAAAAACAGTGCGATTGTTTGAATCAAAATTCAAAGAGAAAAAGGTAAAACCTAACCAAAACTGAAATGTCATCTTTTAAAGAAAAAATAGATAAATCACGTTTACCAAAACATATAGCCATTATTATGGATGGCAATGGACGTTGGGCAAAAGAACGTGGTTACGATAGAATTTTCGGTCATCAAAATGGAGTCACATCAGTACGTGAAACAACCGAAGCGGCAGCTGAAATTGGGGTTGAATATCTTACACTTTATGCTTTCTCCACTGAAAACTGGAGTCGTCCTCAATCGGAAGTTGATGCTTTAATGGAATTACTGATTGACACTATTGAAAGAGAAACACCAACTTTGAACAAAAACAATGTTCGTTTAATGGCAATTGGTGATTTAAGTCGCCTACCCGGAAGTGCTAGCGAAAAACTTCAACGTTGCATAAAACAAACTGAGAAAAACACCGGTTTAGCATTAGTATTAGCATTAAGCTATTCCTCCCGATGGGAAATTACGAATGCGGTAAAAAATATTTGTAAAGAAGTTCTCAATGGAAATTTATCTATTGAAGAAATAAACGATGATATTATTAGTAGTCATCTAACTACCAACACTATTCCCGATCCTGATTTAATGATCAGAACAAGCGGGGAAATTCGCATCAGTAATTTTTTGTTATGGCAAATGGCTTATACTGAACTCTACTTTACTGATATACATTGGCCGGCTTTTAAAAAAGAAAGTTTCTATAAAGCTATTTACGACTTCCAACAACGAGAAAGACGTTTTGGAAAATAATCCGGACAACACAAAATAATAAAAGTACTTCGTCACACTAAATATTCTTATGAATTACAAAACGCTCTTCTTGCTTTCATTGCTCTTTATTTTCAACCAACTACTTGTAGCACAATCCGGCGAAATAAACGACACAACCAACCTTCCGGTAATTGAATATTCTAACGCCGCCCCTAAATATGAAATTGCTGAAATAACTGTTTCCGGAGCCGATAATTATGAAGATTTTGTATTGATCGGTTTTTCCGGTTTAGCAGTTGGTGACATTATTAATGTACCGGGAACTGCTATTACCAATGCGGTAAAACGTTTTTGGAAACAAGGGCTCTTCTCCGATGTTAAAATTTTAGCAACAAAAATTGAAGATGGTAAAATTTGGCTGAAAATTGATTTAAAAGAAAGACCACGAATCTCCGAAATAAATTATAATGGTCTAAAGAAAAGCGAAATAGATGATCTTGAGATCCGTGTTGGACTAGTAAAAGGGAATCAAATCACTCCAAATATTTCCGACAGAGCCAAAACAGTTATCGAGAAATACATGGAAGAAAAAGGTTTTTTAAATGTTTTAGTAAACGTTTATCAGAAAAACGACCCCAAGAAAGCAGGACATGTTATTGTTGATATAAATGTTGATAAAAAACTAAAAACTAAAGTACATTCTATTAATATTACCGGGAACAATGCTTTGACTTTCAATCAGATTAACAAAGCTATGAAAAAAACCAACGACAAAAACTGGCGTAACTTTTTTAGAACAAAAAAATTCGTAAAAGAAGAGTTTGAAAAAGATAAAGTTGCCCTTGTTGACAAATATAACGAAGTCGGTTATCGGGATGCTTATATCGTTTCGGATAGTGTTGCTGCGTTTGATGAAAAAAGCGTTGACATCTTCATGAAGATAGATGAGGGGAAAAAATATTATTTTCGAAATATTAAATGGATTGGAAATACTATTTATCCTTATGAATACTTAGATGCTGTTTTAAATATTAAAAAGGGGGATGTGTATAACCACAAAAACCTTATGAACAGATTACAAACGGATGATGATGCAGTGAGTAAGCTTTATCAGAACAGAGGATACTTGTTTTTTCAGGTAGATCCGGTAGAAGTTCAGATTTACAAAGATTCTATTGATCTTGAAATGAGAATGTTTGAAGGTAAACCGGCAACTATTAACGAAATTGGCATCAAAGGAAATACACGTGTTTACGAACATGTTGTTCGTCGTGAAATAAGGACTAAACCCGGTCAGCTATATAGCCAGGAAGATGTAATGCGTACCTTACGTGAATTGGCTCAAATGGGACATTTCGATCAGGAAAAACTGGTTCCAGACATTCAACCTGATCCTGAAAACGGAACAGTGGATATTACCTATCAATTAGAGACCAAAGGAAGTGATCAGATAGAATTTTCGGCAGGTTGGGGTTCAACGGGTGTGGTTGGAAGTATTGGATTAAAGTTTAGCAACTTCGCTATTCAGAATTTATTCAGACCAGAAACATACCGCATCGTACCTCAAGGCGAAGGTCAAACATTATCATTAAATGCGCGTACCAACGGCGATTCTTACTCATCATTTAGCTTATCGTTCCTTGAACCTTGGCTGGGAGGAAAACGCCCGAACTCATTATCAGCGTCGATTTATTATTCAACCCAATCGGCTATTAGTGAACGATATTCTAGTAACTTATCTAGTCTATACAGCAGCTATTATACCAGTGGCTATAGCAGTGGCTACAACAGCTCTTATATAACCGAAGTTGATCCTGAAAGATATATGCGAACAATTGGGGCTTCATTAGGTTATGGAAAAAGACTGAGTTGGCCAGATGATTATTTTACCTTTTATGGTGAACTTTCATATCAACTATTTATGCTGAGCAACTGGTATGCAGGATATTTTCCAATGACTGATGGCGCTTTTAATAACCTAAGTTTAAATTTGACATTGAGTCGTAGTTCCATTGATAATCCTATTTATACACGTTCTGGATCAGCATTTTCACTTGGTCTAAAGATCACACCGCCTTACTCTTCATTTAATGGAAAAGATTATACTGACGAGGATATGACCTCAGCCGAAAGATATAAATTTATTGAATATCATAAATGGACAATGTCAGGAAAAACATTTACACCTTTAACACCTGACAACAAACTGGTATTGATGAGCAGAGTAATGTTCTCCTACCTTGGTCATTATAATGAAAACGCAAAATCACCATTTGAAGCATTTAATATGGGTGGCGATGGCATGTCAAGTTATACCAGTTATGGTACTGATTATATTGCTATGCGTGGTTACGAAAGTGGGGCACTAACACCGGTAAATTCAACTACCGGAACATATATGGGCTATTTATACGATAAATTCACCATGGAGCTTCGTTACCCGCTATCCCTTGAACAATCGGCAACTATTTATGCATTAACTTTCGTCGAAGCCGGTAATTGCTTTAGCGGGATTAAAGACTACAATCCTTTTGACTTGAAACGTACAGCCGGTGTGGGCGTTCGTATCTTTTTACCAATGTTTGGTATGATGGGAATTGACTGGGGTTATGGATTCGACAAAGTAAATGGCACTACCAGCGGTAGTCAGTTCCACTTTGTTTTAGGTCAGGAACTATAAATAGAGTTAAGAATGATAATATGTAATTCGAAGTTTTAAGTTTTAATAATTTTAGCTCGAAATTTTTCTGGCAAAGAATTTGTATATTGATTTCCAACAGCAATAAAGTATAACCAAAAATAATAGATAATATGAAAAAACTAATTATTTCCCTCTGTTTATTAACAGGTTTTGTTTTTAGTGGAAATGCACAGAAATTTGCCATGTTAGACATGGAATATATCATGAAAAACATACCCGCCTTCGAAACTGCTAACGATCAATTGAATCAGGTTTCAAAAAAATGGCAATCTGAAGTGGAAGCTCAGATGCAGGAAGTACAGAAAATGTACAAAAACTATCAAACGGAACTGGTGTTTCTATCGGAAGATATGAAAGTGAAACGTGAAGAAGAAATTGTTGCAAAAGAAAAAGCGGCACAAGAACTAAAACGCAATTACTTTGGAGCCGAAGGCGAATTATTTAAGAAACGCGAAAGCCTTATGAAACCAATACAGGACGAAGTTTACACCGCCATTCAGGATATCAGTAAAGAAAAAGATCTGGAGCTCGTTTTTGATAAGAGTTCTTCAATGAGCGTTTTGTTTACTTCTCCAAAATTAGATATCAGTGACTTAGTTCTTCAAAAATTGGGATATTCAAAATAAATTTTTACTTTTGCACACCATTTTAATAATTTCGAATATAAACAAATAAAAATAAAATCATCATGTTAAAGAAAATTGCCCTCGTATTGCTTTTTGCTCTTCCTATTAGTTTAATGGCTCAGGATGTTAAGTTGGGACATACAAACTCTCAGGAAATCTTATCTCTTATGCCAGAACGAACAACAATTGAGAAAACTATCAACGATTTACAAACTCAATGGGAAAACGAATTGGTAAAAATGCGTGAAGAGTACTACGCAAAAATTAAAGAATTTCAGGAAAAACAAGCAACAATGCCTGAAAGTATTAAAACCGCTCGTCAAAGTGAATTATCTGACCTTGAACAACGTATTACTACTTTCAATCAAACTGCCAGTACTGACATCCAGAAAAAACAACAAGAATTGTTTTCCCCTGTTATTGAAAAAGTAAAAAAAGCAATCAACGAAGTAGGTACTGAAAACAATTACTTATACATATTTGATTTAGGTGCTCAAAGCATAATTTATCAGTCACCTAAATCTAATGATGTAACTGCATTAGTTAAGAAAAAATTGGGTTTAAAATAAATTCAATAAATCTGAACAATTGTTCAGTATAAAGCATTTAATAGGAAAAAGGAGGAGTTTTAGCTTCTCCTTTTCCTGTTTATAAATTCGAGAAAAGTATGAACCGTCCTGTTAAGTCACTATTACTTTTATTGCTTATACTAAATACTGTTACTCTTTCATCTCCGTTAGCTGCTCAAACAAAATACAGCAAAACAATTTATAATGCTTTTATTTCCGGAGACTTTAGTATATGGTTAAGCATTATAAATACAATAGAGCATAGCAATGAAGCTCTTACAAATGACCAAGAACTTGAACTTGTAAGCTACTATTATGGCTATGTGAGTCATTTAATCAGAAATAATGAATATGATAAAGCTCTTGCGATTTTACCAAAAGGAGACAAACATATTGCTAATATTCTAAAAGATTCTCCATTAAATCCAACTGCACATTCTTATAAAGCATCATTTTTGGGTTTTCGAATTTCAATAAGTAAATTTAAAGCTTTTACGCTGGGTGCTGAAAGTACAGAAAATATTGATGTCGCATTAAAAACAGATCCGAATAATATTCAGGCTTTGGTCGATAAGGGCAACTCCCTATTTCATTTACCGGGCATTTTTGGGGGCGACAAAGTTGAAGCGATGAGATTGTATTTAAAAGCTATGAAATTAATGGAACAAACTGGTAAAACAGAAGAAAATTGGTTTTATTTAAATTTACTTACCATAATAGGAAAATCATATATGAAACTGGACAAACTACCCGAAGCAAAACTTAGTTTTGAGAAAGCATTACGAAAAGAGCCTGATTATATGATAGTGAAAACAGTATTGTACCCCAATTTACTAAAAATAATGCATTGAAATTTAACCGCAAGGATTATAGGTAATTGGATATTTCCCGTAGAACCAACATATTTGTTTACATTTTAAGAATCCTCTGGGAGTAATATTTTCAGAAATTAAATTTCCCATTTTCGAACAATAACTAGAAGACAGTTGTTTTGATGCTAAATTAAAACATAAAAATATGAGTAAAATAATTTCAATACTATTAATATCACTATTAAGTATTTCAACTAGTTATTCAACCGAAAAAAAATCAAATATGAACATTTATCAATTTAATGCCAAAACACTTCAAGGGAAAGAAATTAGTTTGAACGAATACAAAGGGAAAGTAATTTTAATAGTAAATACAGCCAGTAAATGTGGATTTACACCACAATTCGAAGGATTGGAAAAACTATACAAAACCTATAAAGATAAAGGACTGGTTATTTTAGGATTTCCTTGTAATCAGTTTGCTAATCAGGAGCCCGGAACCGCCGAAGATATTTCAAACTTCTGTACAGCAAATTACGGAGTCAGTTTTCCAATGTTTATGAAAATAGATGTTAATGGAAAAAATGCTGATCCAATTTATAAATATCTGAAAGATGTGCTCCCGGGCACATTTGGCGATAGTATTAAGTGGAACTTTACTAAATTCTTAATCAACAAACAAGGGATACCTGTTGAACGATATGCCCCAACAACCAAACCAGCTAGTATTGAGGATGATATTAAAAAATTGCTTGCTGAAAAGTAGAAATTGAAATTACAACATAGTTAAGAAGAGTCTTTTTTAATAAAGAACTCTTCTTTTTTGTTAATGCCAAATATATTTTTTATCTTTACGCCATGTTCACATAGTATAGTTCTAATTCTTCAAATAACTATTAACCCTTTAAATCAAATTTTTATGAGAAAACTTAAAGCATTTATGTTGTTTGCAATTGTACTTTTTATTGCAGCATGTTCTAGTAGTAACACACCTGAAAGTGTTGCTGAAAGTTTTAGTAAGGCACTATATACTGCCAACTTTGATGGAGCAAAATCTTATTGCACAGAAGACAGTAAACAAGCGGTAGATTTTGTAGCAGCCTTCGCCACTGAAAAAGTAGCTGATATGAAAAAAGCTGACATTAAATTCTTAGCAAAAGATGTAAAATTGTCAGAAGATGGTAACTCTGCTACTATTGATGCTGTAATTATGGGTGCAATCGACTTGAAAGATGGCGAAGTACAGGATTCAACCAACACAAAACTTCACATGGTAAAACAAGATGAAAAGTGGCTTGTCGATTTCAAACTGAAATAATTAAGTTACTAGCATTTCTGATTCTGATGTTTTTATTGGTGGGTTGTCATTCGCCGGTAAAAGCACCAGAATCGTTGCATTACGACACTTCCAAACTAAAATCAGGTGATATAATTCTTCGAAAAGGTTTTGGCTTAATTAGCGAGATTGTAGTGATTAAACTCAAAGATACGCTGGATATTTCACATTGCGGAATTATTCACATAGATAATACTGGTAAAATCAATGTAATTCATAGCTTGTCGAAAAAAGTTTCAGACTTTGATGGGGTTCAGACTTGTACCCTGAAATACTTCATGGAGGATAGTAAAACTGAATCGGTGCGAATTTTGAGATTTAGAAATGACAGCAATTCAATTATCATCAAGAAAGCACTTTATTATCTCAGACATCAAACACCTTTTGATGAGAAATTTGACGAAAAAGACACAACAGCATTTTTCTGTTCCGAGTTCCCTATACATATAATCAAATCCGGATTTAATATAGATATCTCAAACGGTGCCTCTATTCCAAAATTCTCCCTGTTTTTAAACAAAGATTACTTCGATGAAATTGAGTTTGTCGTCAGATAGACATTTAGTACTCTATAATTTTGTCAACTTTTCTGTTAATTAGTGTAATTATTTTGTAGAAAAAAATCTATTTTTAGAATTTTTTCTAAGACATGAAATAGACCGATAAGTTATTTTATGTTATTTATAAGGTTAAGTATTGTTATAAATACTACTTAATTTTCTCAAATAATGAAAAGTTGGTTGACATTAAGTGTCTATTATAAAAAGAGGATGTTATTTTCTATAAAAATTAAGTTCAAATGATATTTTTTAAAATCATTTAAGTAGTAAATTTTCTTAAATAAAACGAGAAATTGAGAATTCAATTGTCTACACATCAGCTATTTACAAACAATGCAACGAAAATAAATTTTTCACTTTATTGCTTGTTATATTATCGCACTGCTAAATCTTATTTTAGTTTTGTAGTAATTTACTTGACACCTGACAAATAAAATACTACAATCATTTATATATCAGCATTTTATATTTATTTCGTATGTTTGTAATGCTCACTCAACATAAATATAAAACAACTAAATACAAAACATCATGAAAACTTCAATCAGACAATTGTTCATTACTGCAAGTATTATTTTTTCAACTTATATGCTGATTTTAATTGTAGTTGAAATGATTATAAGCTAATTAAATTACTATTTTTCGTAACTACTCAGCCCCCCAACCCCCTAAAGGGGGAGTTCTGGAGCGATATTCATTATTTATGCGCTTTAATTTGGCTGTTATTTTGTGAAAATTACATTTTTTTACCCTGCAATTTCCCTGAAAACGTCAAAAGAAGTACTTCTTGAAGTGCTGAGGAGTCACTATTTTTTACTTCAGTTTATTGTTACAAATAGATAAGAGAAATAAGTAAAAAAATAATTAATTCTAAACTAAAGCATCAGAGGCTGTTCGTATTGTGAACAGCCTCTGATACTTTAGTTTGTTTCTTTCATTAAATATCTTCCGGTTCTCCTGGTTCCTTGTTTCAATAAAATGATTCTACCATTCGTCGTTTGCTGTACAATTTCGTCATTAATTCCACGAATAGTTAATAACTCCAGTTTATCATTATACGAAACTTTAAAATCATTCCCTAACTCGTCCAATGCACCCGACAAATAGCGTGTATTATCTACACAGACCGAAATACTAATAGCCGAACTCTGAATGAGCGATACTTTTAATCTGTGTTTGTTCATAACAGCAAAGGCTTTCGATAAACTTTCTTCCAACACAAATGAAAAATCTCGGGGACGAATGGTTACCAATACCTGATTTTTGCGAAGAATTAATACCGGGACATCTATTGGTTTCTCTGTTGTAGCTTTAATTACCGAACCTGTTGCCGAAGGATTACCAAATGGTCTCACAAATAGAGGAATATTTTTGTTTTCAAGAGGTTTAATCGTTTTAGGATGAATAATTTGCGCACCGGAATAAGCTAATTCAACCGCATCCAAATAGGTAAGTTCAGGAATATGAACTGTATTTTCGAACAATCGCGGATCTGCATTTAATATTCCCGGGACATCTTTCCAAATAGTTACACTTTCGGCTTCAAGTAAATTCCCAACTAAAGCGGCAGAATAATCAGACCCTTCACGACCCAGAGTAGTGGTATTTCCAATAATATTTGCCCCAATAAATCCCTGACCAATAAAGATATTACTCTTTTTAAAGTCGGCTGCATCCAATAAATTAATTTGAGACTCGGTCATTCGGACATTTGCTTCACGATAATTACTGTCGGTCACCAATAATTTTCGCATATCCAACCATTTATTATTAATTCCCGATTCAGTAAGAAATGTAGAAATAATAATTGTAGAGAAAACTTCGCCATACGAAACCAGACGATCGTACCATTTATCATATTCATCACCAACTCCTTCACGAATCAACATTCTTAGTTCGTCAAAATATGGTTTTACAACAGATATCCCCTTCTCAGGTTGAACAAATAATTCATTTATTATATCAATGTGGAAATTTTCAACTTCAATAAATTTTACAAGTGATAATTCATGTTCTGCTTTCATAAAAAAGTCAAGCACAACTTCCATTGCATTGGTTGTTTTGCCCATAGCCGATATTACTATAAACAAGTTTTCGGTTTCTTGCGAAACAATTTTTGCAATATTTTTAATTCCATCAGCTGACCGGACAGATGCACCACCAAATTTATATACTTTCATTTTCGATTGATTAGTTAATTGGTTGATAAGTGGATTGGTTAATTAGAATGATTTGTGAACTAGCAAATGACTTATTTACTCTATTACTTTTACAGCTATCAGTTTGTCATACCTTTCTCCCCACGCACGATGATAAACATAAATTGTATATTCATTTTTTGTTTGCCAAAAAGTCCCGTCGACCCTCTCGGTCAATGCTTTTGTACTTCCCTTTGGAACAAACCAGTATTGATAGTTGTAACCTCCTTGTTTTAATAGAATGGATTGATAATAAGATTTAGTATCAATATCATATTTCATACGGGAAGTTTTGTTCATTAAATTATAATTAAATTCGCCTCCAAGATACAATTGTCCATCAAAAAAAGGTGAATTTGCATCAAGCGAGAAATGAACGATCATATAATCGCCTTCAATATCATCATCATCTGAGCGTTGCATATTAATAATGTATTTGCCATTTACATCCGGTTCATAGATATATGAATTGGATGGTTTTATTTTATCCTGTATCAAATAAGCATCATAATGAGTTTGATTATACTTTATATTTTCTACTCTTTCGCTGGCTGAATAGACCGAAGATATATCAAAACTATGATATTCGTACCCACCTTCAAAAATTAATGCCTTATTATTTATATAATCTAACTTTGATCCGGAATAGTAAGTTGGTTTTAAATCTGTAACCTGATTGTCAATCCTATTATTCTGACGTACAAGTACTTTTAGCTCGGAACTTGCATCTCTAACTGAATACCCATTCAGATTCACATTAAAATCAAGTTGTTGAAATCTTCTGTTCAACTCTGTATCGGTATTGCCACGAACGCTACCTGTTATACTTATTTTGGGTTCAACAATCGAGAAACAAGCTTGTGCAATCGGCTTATCGGGCTGATTATCCTCATATATGATTACCACATAATTACCGGAGATTTTAAAGGACATATCATAGTTTGGTAAACTAAATTTATAATGTGTATAAAGGTAAGTTGTGTTAATTGAAAGTGTATAATCTGTGATATTTGATGTGGTAAAACCCTGAATATATTCCGTCGAGGATATATCGGTTGGAGTCCAATCGGCATTGCAATGTATTACTTTATAACTGTAGGAATGCGCTTCATGTGACATTTCGTCGAAGCTCACTTCTAATATCTCAGAACTATTCATCTCAATTAATGGCGTGCCAAAATCCTGTCCAGCAACACCTATTTGTAGAGTCTTAATATTCTCACTGTTAATCTGTGTACGAAAATCTGTTTGCGAAAAAAGAATAAAACTATTGAATATAAATAATTGGAAGAGTATTTTTCTCATTTAAGTATGTATTTCAAAAGATAATAACAATTAGTCTGCCACAAAAATAATTAAATAAATAGAAACCTGTTTGTTTAAAACATATAATTGCTTAATTTTGACTCTGACATTTATGATAAAATAAAAAAAATAAAGCTCGAGTACGAATTAACGAATTATTTCTTTAATTAAAATTGCAATGCCATAAATATTTTGTATTTTTGCAGCGTTTTTCTGAAAGTAAGTTCGAAACAAGCTTTTTCTACTTATCTACCTCATATATTGATTATTACAACTAATCTTAATCAAAATAAATGAAGGTTTATTTCAAAAAAAACAAGAATACAAAAAACAGATTTCACTTTAACTCGTAAAAAACAAATTATCACAATAATTATATGGCTAACCTAATTAGAACAAAACGTGGTTTGGACATTCAAATAAGCGGTAAAGCTCAGGAGATTATTGGTAAAGCCAATACTTCGGAAGTGATAGCACTTATTCCTGATTATTATCATGGAATTACACCTAAAATAATTGCAAAAGAGGGAGAAACGGTAAAAGCAGGCTCACCTATTTTTTACAATAAATCTGTACCCGAAATGAATTTTGTTGCTCCTGTGAGCGGTAAAATCATTGCAGTAAACCGTGGTGAACGAAGAAAAATAATGAGTATTACAATAGCTGCTGATGCTAAAACAGAATATCAAACATTCAAAACAGGCACATTAGCAAAATTATCGGGCGAAGAAATAAAAGCTCAATTACTTACCGCAGGTATTTGGCCTTATATTAAACAACGACCATACGATGTTATTGCAAATCCTGCAAATGCACCAAAAGCAATATTTATTTCAAGTTTCGACTCTGCACCTTTGGCCCCTGATTTCAACTTTGTGCTTAAAACACAATTCGCTGATTTCCAGACAGGAATTGATGCATTAGCTAAGCTTACTAAAGGAAAAGTTCATTTAGGAGTAAAAGCCGGAAATAGTACTTCTGAATTTCACTCCATAAAAAATGCAGAAATTACCGAATACGATGGTCCACACCCAATTGGAAATGTAGGCATTCAAATTAATCAAATTGATCCTGTGAACAAAGGAGAGGTGGTATGGACAATTAATGCTCAGGATGTATTGTTTATAGGTCGATACTTCAACAAAGGGGTAGTTGATTTAACGAAAATAATTGCACTAACAGGACCGGAAGTAAAAGAACCTCAGTATTTTCAAACTATTACCGGAACTTCGATTGATCCAATTGTAAAAGGAAGAGTTAACCTTGAAACACCGTTACGCTATATAAGTGGCAATGTACTTACAGGTATTAAAATTGAAGCAGATGGCGTGCTTGACCCTTATGCAAATCAAATTACGGTAATTGACGAAGGTGACGAAACACACGAAATGTTTGGTTGGGCTATGCCTCGTTTCAATAAATTCAGTACCAGCAAAACCTATTTTACCGGCATTGTAGGAAGTAAATTATTTCAAAATATTTTTGGAAAAACAAAATTTAAATATGACGCACGTTTAATGGGTGGTGTTCGTGCCATTATCATGTCAGGCGAATATGATAAAGTTTTACCAATGGATATATTACCTGAATTCCTTATGAAAGCAATGATTACAGGAAACATTGACAAAATAGAAAACTTAGGCGGTTACGAAATTGCTCCTGAGGATGTTGCTCTTTGCGAATTTGTTTGTACATCGAAATTACCACTGCAATTTATTGTTCGCAATGCTCTGGACAATTTGAGAAGTGAGTTGGAATAACATAAAAGACCACTAACCCCTAAAGGGGAGAGAGTCTCTTTTTCAACTTTTAAATATTGAACAAAAAATTTATTTAAAACTAAACAAACTTCAGCTCCCCTTTAGGGGTTGGGGGTTATTATAAAATATGAGCGCATTAAAAAATATAGTAGATAAAATAAAACCACATTTCGAAAAAGGTGGAAAAATGGAAAAATTCCATTCAGTTTTCGATGGTTTTGAATCGTTTCTATTTGTTCCAAACAGCACTTCGAAAAGCGGATCACACATTCACGATTCAATTGATTCAAAGCGTACAATGATTGTTGTTGTTCTTGCATTAGTTCCGGCATTATTGTTCGGAATGTTTAATGTTGGTTATCAACACTATCTTGCTATAGGTCAAAATGTAGGTTTTTGGGAGCAATTCTTATTCGGATTTTTAGCCGTACTGCCGTTTATTGTTGTTTCTTATGGCGTAGGTTTGGGAATTGAGTTTATTGTAGCACAAATCAAAGGGCACGAAATTCAGGAAGGATTTTTAGTCACTGGCTTTCTAATTCCACTTATTGTTCCAATCGATACTCCACTTTGGATGGTTGCTGTAGCAACAGCTTTTGCTGTAATCTTTGCAAAAGAGGTTTTTGGTGGAACCGGAATGAATATTTTCAACGTTGCTTTGGTAACACGTGCATTCTTATTCTTTGCATATCCGACTTTCATGTCGGGTGATAATGTTTGGGTGCGCACAAGTACAACATTTGGAATTGGTGGAGGAAATGCTGTTGACACATTCTCAGGTGCAACTCCACTCGGACAGGTCGCAACTTCTACAACTCCAATTGCACATATAGCTGGAACAATTGGAAATCCTCTTAGTTTCATGGATGGATTTATCGGATTAATTCCCGGATCGGTAGGTGAAACGTCAGTTATCGCCATTTTAATCGGTGCAGCTATTTTACTAATAACTAAAATTGGCAGTTGGAAAACGATGTTTTCAGTTTTTGCCGGCGGTGCTGTGATGGCATTTGTTTTCAATCAGTTTGGACCGGAAACTGCTTCAGCTCATTTCCCCTGGTACAACCATTTAGTATTTGGAGGTTTTGCTTTTGGTGCAGTATTTATGGCTACTGATCCTGTTACTTCAGCACGTACTGAAAGAGGTAAATGGATCTATGGTTTCTTAATTGGTTGCTTGGCAATTATCATACGCGTATTAAATCCGGGATATCCCGAAGGAATGATGTTAGCCATATTGCTAATGAATATTTTTGCTCCGCTAATTGATTATTATGTAGTTGATGCCAACATCAAAAAACGCATGAAACGGGCAGTAAAATAATTTGATATTAAATAAATAAAACATGAATACAAATAGTAACGGATATACGTTGTTTTACGCCACTATTATGGTTGTGGTTGTTGCATTGTTGTTGGCTTTTGTCTCAGGAGCATTGAAAGATACTCAAAATGCGAATGTCAAACTTGACAAGAAAAAGCAAATTTTAAGTTCATTGGAAATAAATACAACCGGACAAGATGTAGACGCATTGTATGATCAATACATTACTAAAGCCATAGTTATCAATTCCAAAGACGAAATTCTTTCAGAATCAAAAGAAGATGCTTTTGATATAGATGTAACGAAAGAATTATCAAAAAAATTGGAAGATAGGAAAATCCCGGTTTATATAGCCGAAGTTGATGGGAATACAAAATACATTATTCCATTAAGGGGTACTGGTCTTTGGGGTCCAATATGGGGTTATCTTGCGTTAAACAACGATAAAAACACCGTTTTTGGAACCTTCTTTTCACATGCCAGCGAAACTCCTGGTCTTGGCGCTAACATTGCGGATGCTCCTTTCCAAAAACAATTTATCGGAAAACATATTTTAAATGACAAAAATGAATTTGTTTCAATTGCGGTAATGAAAGCAGGAAAAAAATCTGAAACACAAGAACAAGTTGATGCAATTTCGGGCGGTACTATTACGAGTAAAGGCGTAGAAGCAATGCTTTTAAATTGTATAGGACAATATGATACATTTTTACAAGATTCAACAATGGGAGGGAACAAGTAATGGCAAAAATATTTTCAGAAAAAACAAAACAGATTTTCTTAGGTCCACTAAGTAAAAATAATCCAATTACTGTTCAAGTATTAGGAATTTGTTCAGCATTGGCAGTTACTGCCAACCTAAAACCAGCATTGGTAATGGGTATTTCTGTAACTGTAATTGTTGCATTTTCAAATTTAATTATTTCGTTATTACGAAATACAATTCCTACTCGAATCCGTATTATTGTCCAGTTAGTGGTTGTAGCAGCATTGGTAACGATCGTTAGTGAAATTTTAAAAGCCTACGCATACGATGTTAGTGTTCAACTTTCGGTTTATATTGGATTGATCATTACCAACTGTATTTTAATGGGACGATTAGAAGCTTTTGCTATGAGTAATAAACCCTGGGAATCATTTATAGATGGACTTGGTAACGGTTTTGGTTATGCTATAATTTTAGTAATTATTGGTGTTTTTCGTGAATTATTAGGTTCGGGAGCTTTGTTGGGATTTAGAATAATTCCCCAAGCCTTCTATGATGCTGGATATATGAATAACGGTTTGATGATGATGCCTCCAATGGCATTAATTCTCGTTGCCTGTATCATTTGGGTACACCGTTCAAAAAATAAAGAATTACAAGAGTAGTTCATAGTTGGTAGTTAGTAGTCTAAAGTTGAAAATAAAACCAACATTAAAGTCAAAATTTAAAATATATGGAAAATATAGCTAGTATATTCGTAAAATCGATATTCGTAGACAATATGATTTTTGCGTATTTTTTAGGGATGTGCTCTTATCTGGCCGTTTCTAAAAACGTAAAAACTTCAATGGGATTAGGTGCTGCCGTAATATTCGTATTAGCCATCACACTGCCTGTAAATTATTTGCTCGAAAATTATTTTCTTAAAGAAGGTGCATTAAGCTGGTTAAGCCCAAAATTAGCAACACTGGATTTAAGCTATCTTGCATTCATTCTGTTCATTGCTGTTATTGCAGCCATCGTTCAGTTAGTCGAAATGGTTGTAGAAAAATTCAGTCCATCTTTATACGCTTCGTTGGGAATATTCCTTCCTTTGATTGCTGTAAACTGTGCTATCATGGGTGGTTCACTATTTATGCAACAAAAAGCATTCAACAATTTGGGTGAAGCAACTTCATATGCTCTTGGCTCTGGAGTGGGTTGGTTACTGGCAATCGTTGGGTTGGCTGCTATTCGTGAAAAAATGGAATATTCAGATGTTCCAGCACCTTTACGTGGATTAGGAATCACATTTATTACTGTTGCATTAATGGGAATTGCCTTTATGTGTTTTTCAGGATTAAAAATATAAATTTCAAAAGGGTTAGTCAAAGAATAATAACAATTTAAATAGACTCGCAGTTTAATAAAAACAAATGTGAGCTTTCAAAAAAAATTATGATTTTAGCAATCAATACAATGAACATTGTCGCCAGCCTGGGAATTTTCTTGGTGGTCATTTTGCTTTTGGTGGTTATCTTGCTCGTGGCAAAAAAATATTTAGTAGCTTCTGGTGATGTAACAATAACCATTAATGATGAGAAACAACTCGTAGTTGAAGCTGGTAGTACTTTGTTGTCAACATTAGCTAGTCAGAAAATCTATCTCCCTTCAGCCTGTGGTGGTGGAGGAACCTGTGGTGAGTGTCGTTGTCAGGTTATTGAAGGTGGTGGTGAAATTTTGCCTACCGAGACAGGGCATTTTACCCGAAAAGAAATTAAAGACAACTGGCGTTTAGGCTGTCAGGTAAAAGTGAAAAATGATCTTTCCATTAAAATAAATGAATCAATTTTAGGCGTTAAAAAGTGGGAATGTGAAGTTGTATCAAACAATAACGTAGCTACTTTCATAAAAGAATTTGTGGTAAAATTACCGAAAGGCGAACATTTGAATTTTATTTCAGGTAGTTATATTCAAATAGATGTACCTAAATACGATATTAAATTTTCTGATTTTACTGTGCAGGATCGTTTCCGTGGGGACTGGGATAAGTTCAATATGTGGAATTTGGGTTGTAAAAACGAAGAAGAAACTATGCGTGCTTATTCTATGGCCAACTACCCAGCTGAAGGTGATATTGTAATGTTGAACGTACGTATTGCCACACCTCCTTTTGATAGAGTTGCAGGTGGATTCCAAAAGGTAAAACCGGGAATTTGTTCGTCATATATTTTTAATTTGAAACCTGGAGATAAAGTTATGGTTTCAGGTCCTTTTGGTGAATTCCATCCGATTTTAGATTCAAAACGCGAAATGCTGTATATCGGTGGTGGAGCAGGTATGGCACCACTTCGTTCACATGTTTTACATTTATTGAACACCCTGAAAATCACTGATCGTAAAATTTCATACTGGTATGGTGCACGTTCGAAAAATGAAATTTTCTATGAAGATAACTTCCGTAAATTAGAAGCTGAATTTCCTAATTTCAATTTCCACATTGCACTTAGCGAACCACAACCGGAAGATAATTGGACTGGTCCAGTCGGATTTATTCATAACGTGATTAAAGATAATTATCTGATTAACCACGAAGCACCGGAAGATATTGAATACTACATGTGTGGTCCCGGTCCAATGGCTAAAGCAGTTGAGAAAATGTTATGGGATCTTGGCGTTCCACGCGAAATGTTGATGTTCGACGATTTTGGAGCCTAATAAAGATTAAAATATATAAAAAAGGATGTGGATTATTTCACATCCTTTTTTATGCTTTCAATTCAACATTGAAAAATTGAATGCTTTTCAGTACTTTTGCAAAATAGTTTTTTTCAAATGGATAATATTTCAGTTTCAACGCCCCCTCTTTTTGGGAAGAATAATGTAGAGCTTAAGATTACTTCCGATGGTTCACACACGTTATTTGTGCCTGAAATTAATGAAACCTATCATTCAACTCACGGTTCTATTCAGGAGTCAATGCATATATTTATTGAAACGGGATTAAAACAATGTAAAAAAACTGAAATATCTATTTTGGAAATTGGCTTTGGAACAGGTTTAAATGCATTTATGACATTATTAGAAGCATTAAAAACAAATATCATTATTCATTATACAACACTAGAACTTTATCCTGTAGAAGTTGAAAAGGCGATTCTTTTGAATTTCCCGGAGATTCTTTCTTCTGAAAATAGAAATTTATTCGAAAAACTACACACTTCAAAATGGAATGAAGAAGTACAAATCAATTCAAATTTCTTATTAAATAAAATCAAAACAGATTTTACAACTTACACTTTTGATAAAAATTTTGATGTGATATATTTCGATGCATTCTCTCCTGAAAAGCAACCTGAAATGTGGTCACAACAGCAATTTGAAAAACTGTATAAGCATTGTAATAATGGGGCAATTCTAACTACCTATTGCGCAAAAGGAGCCGTTCGCAGGGCAATGCAAGCTGCCGGATTTAAAGTAGAACGTTTGCCTGGACCTCCGGGCAAACGAGAGATATTAAGATCTTCAAAAGTGTAATCCTGACAATTAACTCTTGCACAAGAGAGAGCTAATAAAATAACAACTTTTCATGAAAAAATATTTGGCTTTTTATATTCCATATTTTATTTTTATTATTGTCTTTTCATTATTAATATTAAATAATGAAAAAGCTGATTTACATCTTTGGCTTACATCTCTGCATACAAATTTCAGTGATATATTTTTCCGTTTTTATACCGAAGTAGGTGGCTCTATTCCATTTATTATTGCAGGCGTGTTCCTGTTTGTGAAATATCGGATTTCACTTTATGTATTGGTAGCTCAACTGACAAGTGGTTTAATAGTACAAATTGCTAAACGCATTTTTGAAGAACAACGACCAAAATTATATTTTCAAACACATTTTCCCGACATACTTTTGCACAAAATTGATGGCGTAAATTTGTATTCAACACATAGTTTTCCTTCTGGGCACACCTGCTCTGCATTTGCTCTTTTTCTAACACTATCATTTTTTACAAAAAAACCATTAATTCATTTTATATTTTTTATAATGGCGTTTTTGGTGGGTTATTCACGAATTTATCTTTCGCAGCATTTTGCATTGGATGTCTTGGTTGGGTCAATGATTGGAGTATTAACAGCTGTAATTTGCCGTTTTTATCTGGATAAATTTAGCATAAAATGGGCAGATGGGTCATTAAAGGATATTATTTACAGAAAAGTGAAATAAAGCCTTTGTCATTAAAAATTAAAAGCTTATCTTTGCACACTCAAAATCAAACCTGTAGTTTTGTGATGTGTACATTGCTAAGTTTGTATTTTAAAACATTTATTTTTAAATAATTATCATGTATTTAACAGCTGAGAAAAAGCAAGAAATCTTCGAGAAATACGGAAAGTCTAAAACTGATACTGGCCTATCTGAGAGCCAGATAGCATTATTTTCATACCGTATTAATCATTTGACAGAACATTTAAAGTCAAATAAAAAAGATTATAGTACAGAACGCGCTTTGGTAATGTTGGTAGGAAAACGTCGTCGTCGCCTTGACTATTTAAAGGCAAAAGATATTGAACGTTACCGTGCAATTATCAAAGAGTTAGGAATCAGAAAGTAATTCTGGCTTTCAAAAAAACTTTTAAAGAAGGCGTTTCAAAAGCTATTTTGAAATGCCTTTTTTCTTACCCCAAACCTTATAAAGAAGGCTTTGGAGTTTTTTAAACATATAGACATAGTAATTAATTAATTCCCCTTTAGGGGTTAGGGGTCAACATTATGCAGAAACCATCCATTCCAAAAGGAACACGCGATTTTACGCCTCAGGAAATGGCAAATCGCAACTATATTTTCAACACCATAAAAGACGTCTTCCGCCTATATGGTTTTCAACAGATTGAAACACCAGCTATGGAAAACCTGTCAACATTGATGGGAAAATACGGCGATGAAGGAGATAAATTATTGTTCAAAGTTCTGAATTCTGGCGATTATCTGTCTGGATTGACCAATGATGAGTTATCAGGAAGAAACAGCACAAAACTGACCACTAAGATTTCCGAAAAAGGGCTTCGCTACGATTTGACGGTTCCCTTTGCGCGTTTTGTAGTACAAAATCGCGATAAAATCTCCTTTCCCTTTAAACGTTATCAGATTCAGCCCGTTTGGCGAGCTGACAGACCCCAAAAAGGTCGTTACCGTGAGTTTTATCAATGCGATGTTGATGTTGTAGGCAGCAATTCACTTTTGAACGAATTAGAGCTTATTCAGATCGTTGATGAAGTTTACCGACGTTTACAAATCAAGGTTGTTATTAAAATCAACAATCGAAAAATACTTTCGGGAATTGCTGAGATTATTGGCGAAGCTGAAAAAATTACCGACATTACTGTAGCCATTGATAAAATGGATAAAATAGGTCTTGAAAAAGTAAACGAAGAAATTGCTTTTAAAGGGATATCTTCTGAAGCCATTGATAAGTTACAACCAATTTTAAAACTCAGTGGATCTAACTCGGAGAAACTGGTACAGTTAAAAACTGTATTAGCCGATTCTGAAATTGGGTTAAAAGGAGTGGCTGAACTTGAAACTATTTTTGGTCTGTGTGAATTCATGACCGTTAAAACCCAAATTGAGTTAGATTTAACGCTGGCACGCGGACTGAATTATTATACCGGTGCCATCTTTGAAGTTAAAGCGTTAGATGTTGAAATTGGCAGTATTACGGGAGGTGGTCGCTATGACAACCTGACTGGGGTTTTTGGCATGGAAGGAGTTTCAGGTGTTGGTATCTCGTTTGGAGCTGATCGAATTTACGATGTTCTAAATCAATTGAATTTATATCCTGAAACTTCTGTTGAGCAAACGCAGATTCTTTTTGTCAGCTTTGGCGAAAAAGAACTTATGTATTGTCTCCCACTACTTAATACTCTACGAAACAAAGGAATAAATGCTGAAATTTACCCTGAACCCGTGAAACTGAAAAAACAAATGAGTTATGCAGATAATAAAAAAATTCCATTTGTAGCTATTGTTGGCGAAACAGAAATGACAGAAGGAAAAGTAATGCTGAGAAATATGAAAACTGGCGAACAAAATCTTGTTTCATTAGACGAGCTTATTGAAACACTTTAATAGATACAAAAAAAACTCCTGTTGAGTTCTCAACAGGAGCTTTTTTTGTATCAAGTATCGATGCGAAACTAATTATTTCTGTTAGCACCACCTCCACGATTTTGCATATTTTGTCTTTGTTCCTGGCGCTGAGTTTGCATTTTTTGGAATTTTTCATCTCCGATAATTGCTTTTAATTCTGCATCCTGTGATTCACGAAATTCTTTCATTTTTGTTCTGAAATCAGGAGTGTCACGATTAACTTCCGATCTGAATTTAGTCATATCCACATCTTGTTTTTTATACAATTCCACAACTTTTGCTTTCTCAGCATCGGTTAAACTCAAATCTTTTGCTAATTTCTCAGCTCTTTTTTCAGGAGTTACTTGTTGTCTTACTTCGGTGTTTCCTCCCTGTCTACCACCATTGTTTTCTCTGTCTTGCGCATTGATTGCTACGCTGAACATAAAAGTGCAGGCCAATAATAACATTGCATACTTTTTCATACTGTTTATTTTTAAAAGTTGTTTGTTTTAAATATCGATACATTGACTTTTCAAGAGAACTTTAGTTTAATCCTTATTAAAATATTCATTATTATTAACTATGAACGTCTGCATTCTGAATAAATATAAAAAAAAGGATGACTAGTAGCCATCCTTTTTTAAAATTAATATTTATAAAATTTATTTTGCACTTACTTTCTTTAGCAATACATCGTTAATTGCTTGTTTGAAAGTTTCTTTTGGTAATGCGCCTTGTGCCATCTGAGGAGCTTCTCCCATTGGGCAAAACAAAATAGTTGGAATGCTGCGGATACCAAATGCACCTGCTAATTCTTGCTCTTCTTCAGTGTTTACTTTGTAAATATAGATTTCGCCACTATATTCTTTAGCTAGTTCTTCAAGAATTGGTGCAATCGATTTACATGGTTGACACCAGTCAGCATAAAAATCAATAATACAAGGTTTGTCACCTAAATATTTCCACTCGGTTGGATTTGCTTCGAAATTAGCAACTTTCGATAAAAATTCTGCTTTGGTTAAATGAATTGGAGTCATAATTTTTTCTTTTGAATTGTTATTTGTTTCTGTTTTAATTTCTTTATTATTTTCTTTTGTAGTACCTGCACAAGCAGATAAAGTAGTAGCCAGTAATAGGCTTGCAAAAATGATTTTCTTCATTGGATCTGTTGTTTATTAATATTATTTTTTTTTACTTTCAAACTTTATAAACTTTATGAATTTAAGCTCTTACAATGCACATCCCCAGATAGATGGTTCATCGTAATCAATGGAGTTTCTTTCATCTTCTTGTTTGAGCTCGGTATAACCTAACTCTAAAAGATGGGTTGCTAATTGTGCTCTGTTTACTTCATCTGTATGCGAAACCTCCACTATTCCTTTTATCTGATCTACTTCTGCCCCAAACACTCCTTGTAAAGTTCCAAGACTTTTCAGGGTTTTATTGGTACAGGTCATACAATCGGATTTTGAGATAAAAAATGTACTATACATCTATTTTTATTTTTCGGGTTTGTATTCTTTTACTTTAACGATAGTTTTTTGTCCTTTTGTTGTTGGCGTCGAACAACTGCCACCGGGACAACTAATATTGAAAATAGCTTGAGCACCTAAAAATATTGCTCCCATAAGGTATATATTTTCTTTGCTTGTGAAATACCCAATTCCCAGTGCTACTGCAAGAACGATCCTAACAATGCGGGATAAATCCCAACCTGAGAAATAATTTTTAATTCGTTCCATGTTTTTCTTTCTTTTTGAACATATCAAATAATAAATATCCTAATACAGCACCATAAATTATACTAATATAGGGATTTGATGTAATTGGACAAGTACCACTGGTGCATCCCACAAAATAATAATAGGCAAAGCCGGATAATGCTCCCACAGGTAAACCGATTATTTTCAAAATGTGTTTTTTTATAAATTCTTTCATTTAAATTCTTTTTAATGTATATATAAACATGTATTCATATTATAGCAAAATAAAAATTATACACAGTTACAGGTTTGGATACAATCAATTATCTGTACAATTTGCTTATTCTTGAGTGAATAGTAACAGTTTTTCCCATCGCGACGACAATTCAGAATTCCTTTTGCTCTCATGTCGGTGAGATGATGTGAAAGCAAAGACTGCTCACATTGTAATTTCTCACCTATTTGGGAAACATTTAATTCTTCTTGTTCAGCCAATAGTGAGATTACACATAATCGTGTTCCATTGGATATTGCCTTTAAAGTATAAGCAGCTTCATCCATTATATTTATATCAGGTTTTAAAATCATGGTTAAATGTTTCTGCAAATATATGAACATATATTCATATATACAAAATATTTTAGCATTATTTAATAAAAATAGTTTCAAATTAAATGATATTTTTCTGCTTATTCAGTTATGTCATTGAACAACAAATAGATAAATCAAACGGTCAAGATGCGATATTTTTTTTTGCCTTAATACACTTCCGTTAATTCGACTAACTGACGCAAAGTAGCAATCAACTATAACTATCCGAACATAAATAATAAATACAAATACATGATCATTTATTAAAACACACCCAATGCAAAATGAAAATTCAACAATTTTCTACCGTTTTTCGGAATGTCCCATCTGCTATTTTTGGGATTTGATAGAAACAAAATATTTTATAACAATTCATTGAAAAAGATAGCTGAAAAAAAAACAATTAGTTTCCTCCCATTTTTAATAGCTATTTTTAAAGAAAAAAGTATCTTTGTAAGCTAATTTACAAACAATGAATCATTCGGTTACAAAAATATGCGAGGATTTTATCCCCGAACTAAATCAGGCAATAGGAGAACAATCAGCTGAAAGTATTTTCATATTGACGGATGATAATACTCGTAACTTCTGTCTACCAATTGTGCTACAATCGGATAAGTTAAAAGGAAGCCACATTATAACGATAAAAAGTGGCGATGAAAATAAAGGGATTGATTCGGCTGTAGAAATATGGAAATACCTGAGTGAAAATGGTGCAACCCGTAAATCGTTACTAATAAGTCTCGGTGGTGGAATGATTACCGATATTGGCGGTTTTACGGCTTCTACTTTTAAACGCGGGATGCGCAATATTAATATTTCAACAACTCTCTTAGGAGCTGTAGATGCAGCAACAGGAGGTAAAACGGGAGTGAATTTTCTAGGTCTGAAAAACGAAATTGGAGTTTTTGCCCCTGCTGAAACAGTATTGATAAATATTGATTTTTTCAAAACATTGGATCAGGCAAATATGCTTTCAGGTTTCTCCGAAATGGTGAAACATGCATTAATTTTCTCAACCGAAGAATGGGAAAAAGTAATGAAATTCAATTTGAATAATATTGATTTAGACAGCTTGAAAGTATTACTTCGAAAAAGTATTCAGATTAAAGAACTAATAGTTGAACAGGATCCATACGAAGCAAGTATTCGAAAAGCATTGAATTTAGGTCACACTTTCGGACATGCATTTGAAAGTTTATCGTATAAAATAAATCAACCCGCTTTACATGGTTATGCAGTTATGTGGGGGCTGTTGTGCGAATTATATCTATCGCACATGAAACTAAATTTTCCAAAAGAAGAATTGCTTCGTTTGAAGTATTTGGCGAAAGATTATTATGGAAAGCTGGAATTTCATTGTCAGCAATACGATACACTTTTTGAACTAATGACGCATGATAAGAAGAACGATTCTAAAGAAATTAATTTCACTTTACTTTCCGGTATTGGAGAAATAAAAATCAACCAAACAGCAACAAAAGAGGAAATCTTCGAATGTTTTGACTGGTTTAGAGAAGGATAAATACATTTACAAATTACATTGTATGAAAAAAACATTAATTATAGGAGCTAGCAATAATCCTGAGAGATATGCATACAAAGCTGCAGAAAGATTATTGTCACATGGTCACGAAATTGAATTATTAGGACTTCGTCCGGTTGAAGTTTTTGGAAAAACAGTAGATACTGAGAAAAAACAATACGCCGGAATTGATACTGTTACTTTATATGTTGGACCAAAAAATCAACCTGAATATTATGAGTATGTGTTGGCATTAAAACCAAAAAGAGTGGTCTTTAATCCGGGAACAGAGAACGAAGAGTTTGAAAACTTGCTGATAAAAAACGGTATTGAAGCTGAAGAAGCTTGCACCTTGGTTTTATTAGGAACAGGGCAATATTAGTTAATGGGGTAATGTGGTGATGTGATAATGTTGTGATGTGATGATATGATGATATGATAATGTGGTGATGTGATAATGTGATGATGTGATGATATGATAATGTGGTGATGTGATAATATGCTGATTTTTACATTAATCAATTAACGAATAAGGAATAAACGAATATGAAAATAGCATTAATAGGATATGGAAAAATGGGTAAAACCATTGAGCGAATTGCGTTAGGACGTGGACACAAGATTGTGTCGGTGATTGATGTGGACAATTTAGATGACTTCGATTCGGAAGCTTTTAAAAGTGCAGATGTTGCCATCGAATTTACGGTTCCACAAGTTGCAGTTTCAAATATTAAGCGTGCATTTAAATCGAATGTTCCCATTGTTTGTGGTACGACCGGTTGGACTGAAGCTTTGCCTGAACTAAAAAAAATAATTGAAACAGAAGGAAAAACCTTATTCTGGTCATCTAATTTTAGTTTAGGAGTGAATATCTTTATGGCGGTAAATAAGTATTTAGCCGGCATTATGAATCAGTTCCCAAATTACAACGTGGAAATGACAGAAGTTCATCATACTCAGAAACTTGATGCTCCAAGTGGAACGGCTATTACTTTAGCAGAAGGTATTCTGGAAAAATTAGACAGAAAAGATAGCTGGACAAAAGAAATAGAAACCAAGCCTAACGAAATGGCAATAAAATCAATTCGTGAAGGACAGGTTCCTGGAATTCATACTATCCGCTACGAATCGGAAGTTGATTCTATTGAAATTACGCACGATGCAAAAAGTCGTGAAGGTTTTGCTCTTGGAGCAGTTGTAGCTGCCGAATTTACTGCAGGCAAAAAGGGACTCTTAGGGATGAATGATTTATTTAATTTTTAAATTATTTGCGCCAAACAAAAGGTTTAAACTTTTAAAGATTATAAAAATACACAATAATACAAAATTTCAGTACTATGTATTACACAGTACTGAAATGATTGTTATTTTTGCAAAAAGAAATCAAACTCAGTGTTGGAATTTCTGAATGGCAATTTGAGTAAAATTATTTTTTGCAACAAACACTTGAAAAACAACAAAAATGGAGAACGAAAAACAAACTTCCCGATTCAATCAACCACTAAAACAATGGATAAAAGCTTTTGTATGGTGCATTATTTATATATTATTTATCGTTTGGGTTGGAACTTATTGGTGGTTAATACTTTTACCTTTTGTTTTTGATACATTTATCACGCATTTTATTCCCTGGACATGGTGGAAAAAATCCGAAAACAAAGCTTTACTCTCAATTATGAGCTGGGTAGATGCCATTGTTTTTGCATTAGTGGCTGTATATTTTATCAACACTTTTTTGTTTCAAAACTATCAAATTCCAAGTTCCTCCTTAGAGAAAAGTTTGTTGGTTGGTGATTTTCTTTTTGTGAGTAAAGCTAGTTATGGACCAAGAGTTCCAAATACACCTTTGTCGTTTCCGTTGGTACAACACACTTTTCCCGTAATTAGCACAAAATCTTTTCTCCAAAACCCTCAATGGGAATATAAACGTTTGAAAGGATTTGATTCGATTAAACGCAATGACATTGTAGTTTTTAACTTCCCAGCTGGTGATACAGTGGCTGTAAAGCAACAAAATCCCGATTATTATACATTATGTCATATTTATGGAAGAGATGCAGTAAATAATAACAAATCGGAATTTGGTGACATAGTATATCGTCCGGTTGACAGACGCGAAAACTACGTAAAACGCTGTGTAGCCATTGCGGGTGACTGGATGGAAATTAAAAATAATCAGGTGATAATAAACGGCGTAAATCAGGTAAAAATTCCGGGTACACAGTTTAATTATTTCATACAAACAGATGGTACAAGAATAACTGGTGAATTATTCGATAAATTAGACATAAGCGTTGATGACATTAAATTACTGAACAACGATGAAAATGCCGATTTAATAGCCTATTTTGGTCTGGACAGATCGCTACCTGTATATCATTTCCCAATGACTGATGAAGTTTTATCTAAACTTAAGAAAGTTTCAGGTGTTACAAGAATAATTATTGAACCGGATTTGTTTAATGGTGAAGTATTCCCATTGGGTGGTGGTAAAAAATGGACTCGTGATAATTACGGACCTATCTGGGTTCCTAAAAAGGGAGCAAGATTAGCTTTAAATTCATATAATTTACCTATTTACGAACGAATTATAAAAGTGTACGAACACAATAAACTGGAAGTAAAGAATGGTGAATTCTATATAAATGATAAACTGACAAAAACCTATACTTTTAAAATGGATTACTATTGGATGATGGGTGATAATCGTCATAATTCTGCCGATTCACGATATTGGGGCTTTGTTCCCGAAGATCATGTGGTTGGTCGTCCGGTATTGGTTTGGTTATCGTTGGATAAAGATAAAGGTTGGTTTAACGGAAAAATTCGCTTCAACCGTTTCTTTAAAAATGCAGAAAAATAAGATTAGTATTGAATCCCAGAAAGAGAACTTTAAGGGAAGAAAAGAACAATCTTAATAAAAAAATAAAGTTACGTTATAATGTTGCAACTGCAAAAGCCTCCTTTCGGGGGTTGGAAGTCAATTTGTTTGTCAACAGCTTATTTAGCACCTGTAGAGTATTTTTCGGCAATTGCAAAAGCAGATACAATTTTACTTGAAAACTGCGATTATTATGTAAAGCAAACCTATCGGAACAGATGTCATATTGCAGCGGCAAATGGAGTTATGGCTCTGAGTATTCCTGTGGAAAAAGCTGGTTCAGAAAAAATTTTTTCACGAGATGTCCGCATTTCGGAACATAGTGACTGGCAAAATCATCATTGGCGTTCAATAGAATCTGCCTATAACTCGAGCCCTTTTTTTGAGTTTTATAAAGATGATTTGATAGCATTTTACGAAAAAAAATGGAATTTTCTTTGGGATTTTAATTGGGAAATCCAGCAAAAAATACTGGAGTTACTTGAATTCGAGAAAGAAATTCAATTAACTACATCATATAAAAATAAAACTGATATTGACATACTTGATTTAAGAGAAAGTATTCATCCTAAAAAAACCAACATAAATGCTCAAAGGAAACCTTATTATCAGGTGTTTGAACAAAAATTAGGATTTAAATCAAATTTAAGTATAATAGATTTGCTTTTTAATATGGGAAATGAAAGTCAATTGATAATTAGTGATTTATAACGATTAATTAAAAACATAAAAATTCGATATTATTTAATTATGGAAAATATAGATTGGAGTAATTTGGGGTTCGGCTATATGAAAGCCGATTATAATATCCGTTGCAAATTCAGTAACGGTGCGTGGGGAGAACTGGAAGTTCATGATAATGAGTACTTGAGTATGCATATCTCGGCAACTGCATTGCATTATGGTCAGGAATCGTTCGAGGGGCTTAAAGCTTTTCGTGGAAAAGATGGGAAAATACGTATTTTTCGCATGAAGGACAATGCGTTACGTATGCAGGATTCCAGTGTGGGAACATTGATGGCAAAAGTACCGGTGGAAATGTTCGAAGAAGCAGTATTAAAAGCGGTGAAACTGAATGAACATTATGTTCCTCCTTACGAATCAGGAGCATCATTATACATCCGTCCAGTTTTATTTGGCAGTGGTCCACAAATTGGTGTACGGCCGGCTACCGAATATATGTTTATCGTATTTGTTCTTCCCGTTGGACCGTATTTTAAAGGAGGTTTCCAAACGACACCTTTTGTAATTATGCGCGAATACGATCGTTCCGCACCACTAGGCATGGGAAAATATAAAGTGGGTGGTAATTACGCTGCAAGTTTGGTAGCCGGTCAACGTTCTCATGAATTGGGTTATTCCAATATATTTTATCTTGATGCAAGAGAAAAAAAATATATCGATGAATGTGGTGCTGCCAATTTCTTCGGTATTAAAAGCAATACATATGTAACGCCAAAATCATCCTCAATACTACCATCCATTACGAATAAAAGTTTGATGGTATTAGCAGAAGAAATGGGATTAACCGTAGAAAGACGAGATGTTCCAGTGGAAGAACTTTCAACATTTGATGAAGCCGGTGCATGTGGAACTGCTGCAGTAATCAGTCCTATTGAACGTATTGATGATTATGATAAAAATATATCATACATTTTCTCAAAAGATGGTAAACCAGGGCCTATCTGTGAAAAATTGTATCATAAACTTCAGGCTATTCAGTATGGAAATGAACCTGACACACACGGTTGGGTGACGATAGTGGAATAATGTGATGATGAGATGATGTGGTGATGTGTCCCGATAGTTGTCGGGAGTGATAATTTAGATAATACTGTTTCGGTTTAGAATATCACTAAAATATTGTTTATCGTCTATCCATTAAAATGGAAAAATGACAATTGCTTATTATTCAAATAATTGGCTTTACTTTAAAAACAACTGAATGATTCTCAAAACCGAAGTTTTTCCGATTGGACAAATCACCAAACCTCATGGGGTAAATGGTGAAATGTCTTTTTCTTTTACATCAGATGTGTTTGACCGTGAAGATGTTCCTTATTTCATTTTCGAACTGGAAGGAATTCTCGTTCCTTTCTTTCTAGAAGAATATCGCTTTAAAGGAAATACGACAGGATTAATAAAACTAGATGGTATAACAACCGATGAGGAAGCCAGAAATTTTGCCGGACTTACCATTTATTTACCAAAAAAATTTCTGGAAAAAGTAGAGGATGCCGAAATTGAGCTGGATTATTTCGCCGGTTTTAATTTGGTTGATGTTAACAAGGGCTTATTAGGAAAAATAGCAGAAGTAGATCAAACAACTGAAAATGTTTTGTTTGTAATTCCTACTAAAAATGACGAACTATTAATCCCAGCCGGTGAAGAGTATATTACAGAAATTGATCACGATAAGAAAATCATTTATGTAGATCTTCCTGAAGGATTACTTGATTTATAATATTTCAACAATATACGATTGATTAAGTATTCAATCTAAATTTTATTTTCAACCTGTTTTTGACAACATCAAAAACAGGTTGATTTGTTTTAGAGTATATTTGTAGATAATACCATTTGTACGTATAAAATAGCCCAAAGTTCTTTTATACGTCTACAGTGGTTAATGCCGATGCATACAAACAAATAGGGCAATGAAACAAAGTCGAAATTGGACTGTATTGTTTGTGCGATCGGTATAATATATGAATGCAACGTTTTTGAGACAACAATCATCTTGTAAATTAGTATATGGAGTTGAATACGCGTACCACCGACGAACAACAATTGATTGCGGGATGCAGGGACGGAAAGCCAAAGGCTCAAAAAGCCATTTATGAGCTTTACGCACCGGCAATGATGTCTGTGTGTTACAGGTATGTAAATGACATGGAAACTGCTAAAGATTTATTACAGGACGGATTTATAAAATTATTTACTAAAATAGATTCGTTTTCGGGAACTGGTGCATTTGGAGGTTGGGTCCGACGGATTTTTGTGACTACTTCGTTGGAATTTCTGAGACAAACCAATGCATTAAAATTAAGTACAAGTATTGATGAGTTTGAGTATTTCATTGAAAATGAAGATGTTTCTACATTGGATAAAATTTCAGCAGATGATATAATGAAATGCATTTCTCAACTTTCTGACGGTTACCGCACTGTTTTTAATTTATATGCTATAGAAGGTTACTCGCATGCCGAAATCGCCGAGATGCTCAATATTAATGAAGTTACATCTCGGTCTCAATTTATGAGAGCAAGAAAAATTCTTCAAAAAAGCGTACAGGAATTAGTGAAATAGAAAGAGATGAAAAACAAAAACAAACATATTGATTCAAAAGATGCATTCAGCGATTTACTTAGACAAAAACTGGAAGGTCATCAACTACCGGTTGATGTGAACGTTTGGAGTCAGCTTGAGAAAAAACTGCATCCTAAACGCAAGAAAATTGCATTCTGGTGGATGACAATCGGTTGGGCTGCAGTTATTGCTTTATTATTTAGTATACAACCATTTACAAGTGAAAAACAGTTTAACGAATACACTCTTCATGAAGATAATGTAGAACAAAATCAACTAAAAGTAATTCCAACAACACCGAAAAAAAATATAGGAACGGTATTAAACTCAAGTACGAAAGAAAATGCAAAACTTAAAGGAAAACCTCAAAATACTGAGTCAAAAACTATAAGAAAAGATGTTACAAATCAGAAAAATGAGCAAACCAGACCTAAAAAATATGCTGAAATTGTCTCACAGGCAGCAACTGAATTTAAGGATGAATCAGAAAATATAACGGTTACAAATCAACCTACCAATAATAAAGAAACCGGGAATCATTTAAACGATTCCATTTCTAAAACTGTAAAAAGGAATTCAATTGAAAAATTGGAATCAGAAAAGTCGTCTGAAAAGGAACAAAAAAAGAAACATGAATGGTTGTTAGCAGCCGCATTTGGATCTGGCGGAAGTGCCTCCTTATCCGGATCGAACGATATGCTCTTTGCTGATGTTGGTGACAGGTTTATGGTCAATGCACAAACCAGATATACTCAAATATTAACGCCAAACGATTTTACGAATAAAAGTTTTATGGAACCAATATCGTTTGGATTAACTATAAGAAAAGACTTTAACGATTATCTGGCAATTGAGACAGGATTGGTCTATACTTATTTATTTGCTTCTTTCGAAGAGAATAGATATTCTCATTACGATGCCACTCTTTCACTTCATTATCTTGGAATTCCGGCAAATCTGATAATCCCTATTTGGAAAAATTCAAAATGGGAAGTGTATTTATCTGGTGGTGGAATGATTGAAAAAGGCTTACGATCCGTTTACATACAAAATGAGTATGTTGGAAATCAGATTATAACAACTGATGCAAGAACAAGTATTGACGGTTTTCAATGGTCAGTGAATGTAGCTATGGGAGGTGCTTATAAAATTCAAAGAAATATCGATATTTATTTTGAACCAAAGTTTTCGTACTTTTTCGACAACAATCAGCCACTAAGTGCAAGAACTGATAAACCGGTGGTGATTGGATTGTCAGCGGGTGTCCGTTTTAAATTGTAAGTGTTCTATTGATTGGGGTAGTTGAAATTCATTTTTGTTTTCAACAAATAGGCACATCCAGGTTTGAGGAGGGTAGCTAAAAGTAAAATAAGTTATTCAAAGTTATCTTTAAATAATGAATCCACTCCGAAAAAGAGTAGCTCCTGCTTACAGCAGGCAGGGTCAAAATTGAGCTATATTGTTTACACAATCAGTATAAATTGACATCACAATTGATACCGAGATTAGATAATTTAGAATTTTGAGCAACGTTTTTCTAAAATATTGCATCTTATAAAAGAAATGAATAATAACTTTTAAGTAAATGGAACAAATTAATGTACCATTTAGAAACATTAATAGAACGCTGATTTTCGCTGATTTATCGGAAAATGAAGGATAAAACAAAACGGATTTTTCTTGCCTTCGGCAAGATGATTAAGACGCAACTATCTGTAAATCATTCCGATTTATCGGAATTCAAATCCGTTTTTTCAAATCCACTCTATCTGTAAAATCAGCGTTCTATTCTTAAATATTTTCATGCAAAATACGACATTATTTGTTTTCAATTACTTAGAAAAAATTATGAAAAAATTGATTTATCTTTTATTGTTGAGCTTTTTGGCAACAAGCTGCGAATCAAATGATCCAATCATAATTGGAGAAGATGCTCAACCCATTGTTTTAAAAGCAAACCAACAAAAACGTGTTTCCCAGGATAATGATTTTGCATTTGATTTACTCAAAAAAACAATAGAAAATTCTGAAGAGACCAATGTTTTTGTCTCACCATTAAGTGTAAGTATTGCCTTGGGAATGGCATGGAACGGTGCTTCTGGTGAAACGAGAACTGAAATGGAGACTGCCATGAACATCTCCGGTTTGACAACTGATGATATTAATGATTACTATAAGATTATGCAGTCCACTTTGCCGGGTATAGATCCAAGTACAAAACTCAGCATTGCCAACTCTTTGTGGTACCGGACAGGATTTCCTGTAAAAACAGATTATCTTAAAGTAAACAGCGATTATTTCGGAGCGTATATTCGGGAAATTGATTTTTCAAAATCTTGGGCATTGGATACTATCAATAATTGGTGTTCAAGCAAAACAAACAAATTGATTCCAACAATATTAGACGACATTTCGCCAGATGCTATGATGTATCTGATAAATGCCGTTTATTTCAAAGGTATTTGGCGAAGTAAGTTTGATAAAAAAGAAACTATAGAGAGTAATTTCACGAATGAATTGAAGCAAAATTCAAAAGTAAACATGATGCATCAGGAAGATACTTTTGCATACTATTCTGATGAACTCGCACAATACGTTGATATGCCTTATGGGAACAAAGCCTTTTCGATGACGGTGATATTGCCTGCAGAGGACAAAACTACTACTAACGTACTAGACTCGCTTAACAGCGTGAGTTTAACTGAGAAATTAAGTAACATGCATGTACAAAAAATCATGCTGTACCTTCCACGTTTTAAAGTAGAAAATAAATTTGAGCTGAAACCTGTAATGGAAATGATGGGAATGCATTTGGCTTTTACCGATAGGGCTGATTTTTCTAATATTTCAGATATTTCACTATTTATTTCTGAAATCATTCATAAAACATATATCACTGTTGATGAAGAAGGTACTGAAGCAGCTGCTGTAACTGCCATTGGTATGTATACAACGTCCTTGCCGGAATATCCAATAGTAATGGTGGATAAACCTTTTATTTTTCTAATTCGCGAAAAAAGTACCGGGGTCATTTTATTTATAGGGAAAATGGGAACCATTGAAAAGTATTGACAGTAAAGATAATACTCTACAGACAGTTGTAACCATGAAAAAAATAATATTTCTAATCAACATACTCATACTTGCTCTCACAAGTTGTTCCGACAACGTTTCCGAAGTGGTAACGTATAAAATTAACGAGCCCGTTTTTATGGATGCTGAAACTTTTCGGAACTCTGTAAAAGTAACATCCGAATCAAAAGCCATAGAAACGCTTGGTAAAATATGTTTCTACGAAGGTTATCTGTATATATCAGAACCTGAAAAAGGAATTCATATTATCGACAACAGAAACCCTGCAAATCCTCAAATTATTGGTTTTATTGAATTGCTGGGAAATGGTGATTTATCCATTCGGAATGGATTACTTTATGCCGATTCGTTTATCGATTTAGTTTGGTTTAACATTAGTAATCCAGCACAACCAACGCTTAAAGGACGTTTAGAAGATGTTTTCGTAACTGCTTTGCCAAAAATTGATAATGAATACAGTCCTGATTATAACATGTGTTATAATGGAGATTCAACCGGAATTATTGTCGGATGGAAACTGAAAGAGAGAAAAGAAACAGTAACTAATTATACTGGTTACGGATATTGGGGCTGGGGAAATAAGGAAACGATGACACCCATGATGGACGGCGCTTATTCATCATCAACAAGTTCAACCGGAATTACAGGTTCAATGTCTCGTTTTACTATTTACAACGGTAATTTATATACTGTAATTAACAATGCATTAAACATATTTAGTCTAGATGGCGAAAAACCTGAAAAGGTTGGAGATAATACCTATCTAAACTGGAATGTTGAAACAATTTTCAGCTATAAAGACAATTTGTTCTTTGGCACAACCACCGGAATGATAATTTATTCTGTTACAGATCCATTAAACCCAATTTATCAATCTTGTATTACTCATGCATATGCTTGTGATCCTGTAGTAGTGGACAATGATTTAGCATATATAACCATTCATTCAGGAAGTATTTGTGATGTTTCTGCTAGTAAGAACTCCCTGATAATTGTCGATGTGAAAGATATAAAGAATCCAAAAGAAATTGTTAGCCATGATATGACTTGTCCTAAAGGTTTGGGAATTGATGATGGTAAATTATTTTTGTGCGACGATGGTTTGAAAATATACACTATCGGTAATGATCCGCGAACGTTGATGTCAAATCAAATTGCCCACTATAAAGGAATGGATGGATATGATGTTATAGCCAATAATAATACTCTTATAATGATTGCTGATAATGGTCTTTATCAATATGATTATAGTAATCTTAATGATATAAAACAAGTTAGTAAAATTGACATAGGCATTAAATAATAAAGAATAGAACGATGAATAAAAATAAATTACACTTTCTTTTAGTACTTCTCTTCGTGTTTTTATACTCTTCCTGTGATCGCCGTGATGGAGACTGGGATGATAATATTAAGTTGTCTACAAAAAAAGCTATCTTTTCGGCTCAAGGCGATTCGATAACCATTAAAACCGGTGGAAGTTGGTGGTGGATTAACAATATCACTGTAAATAATAATGCAAAATGGTATTCATTACCTGAATTGGCTGATTCAACACAATATACTATTAATCTGGATAGTATTATCGTTGAACGTCGGGATAATAAAACCTTATTTGTGAAAGCAATGAAGAATAATTTAAATACACAGAGAAAAATTCAAATTTGCCTTGAAGCAGGTGATTATTTTGACTATGTAATCATTACTCAAAATGGGCAATAAAAAAATCTCCAAAAAGCAGTTGCACTTTTTAGAGATTTTTTTGTAAAATATATCGTATAAATTATCCGTAAATAATTTTACCATTCTCGTCTTTAAATTCATCAAAACTTTTATTATATTGCTCCATAGCACGATAGCTCATTGCCATACTTGAGAAGCCTCCATCGTGCAGTAAATTTTGCATGGTCACTTTACGAGTCAAATCGCTAAACATTACCACGCAATAGTCGGCACAATCAGCAGCTGTAGCATTGCCCAGAGGGGACATTCTGTCTGAAAAATCAAGTAAGCTTTCCATACCCTTAACACCACTTCCGGCAGTTGTTACAGTTGGTGATTGGGATATTGTATTTACGCGTACATTCTTTTCACGACCATAAATATACCCAAAACTGCGAGCTATAGATTCCAACATCGATTTTGCATCTGCCATGTCATTATATCCAAAAACAGTTCGTTGTGCTGCCATATACGATAGTGCAACAACAGAACCCCAATCGTTTATAGCATCCATCTTTTTAGCAACCTGAAGCATTTTATGAAACGAAATGGCTGAAATATCAAGTGTTGTATTGAGCATATCGTAATCTAAATCGTCGTATAAACGTTTTTTACGAACATTTGGAGACATACCGATAGAATGTAAAACAAAATCAATTTTTCCACCTAATAATTCCATCGATTGAGAAAAAACCTGTTCTAAATCTTCGACACTTGTTGCATCAGCAGGAATTAATGGCGCGTTAAGCTTTTCAGCTAATTCGTTAGTTGTTCCCATTCGTACAGCTAATGGTGTGTTCGACAAAGTAATAATTGCACCTTCTTCTACTACACGTTCGGCCACTTTCCATGCAATGGACATATCGTTCAATGCACCAAAAACAATTCCTCTTTTACCTTTTAATAAATTGTTACTCATATTTTTTTGTTAATAGTTTATGTACTAAAACATATAATTTCATGAATTGTTTCACAGTACAATCAGATTTCCGGCACAAAGATACGTAAAATGTGCAAGATTTAAAAATTACATCGAACTTCCATTTAGCCATCAAAACACAAAAGCCTCATATTGTACAACATACAGACTTTATAAATAGTTTAAGGGTACATCAATAAACACAAAAACACCGCCACAATAAGACTATTGTGGCGGTGTTAAAAAGTATTTTAAACAAATCAATTCACTTTGAATTGATCATTTCCATTTACAAGAAAATCAACTATTTGTTTTGCAGCGGCAATTCCTGCATTTACATTTGCTTCCGATGTTTGTGCTCCCATCTTTTTAGGTGTTGAGAAATAACGTGTTGGAAATTTCTGTAACATTTCTTCGTGATTCGAAGGCATAATATCAGTAATGTATTTAAATCCGGGATTCGCTTCCATATATTCAACCAATTCCGGCTCGTTAATAACATCTTTGCGAGCTGTATTCACCATAGTTGCTCCTTTAGGCAATAAATCTAACAACGAACGGTTAATTGATTTTTTTGTTTCAGGAGTCGAAGGAATATGAACCGAAACTATTTCGCTATCCTGATACAAGGTTTTTACGGAACAAGTAGGTTCAACATCATCTGCTTTGATATCTTCTTCACGACAATAAGCATCGTAAGCAAAAATCTCCATTTCAAAGCCCTTGGCAATACGTGCAACATTACGACCAACATTTCCATAAGCATGGATTCCTATTCTTTTACCTTTCAGTTCAGTCCCGGAAGTACCATTAAAGAAATTTCGGGCAGAATAAATCAACATACCAAAAACCAATTCAGCAACTGCATTCGAATTTTGACCGGGAGTGTTCATTACACATACTCCGGCAGCTGTTGCAGCTTCTAAATCAACATTATCGTAACCGGCTCCGGCACGAACAACAATTTTCAATTCTTTGGCAGCAGCAATAACTTCTGCATCAATTATATCACTACGGATAATAATTGCATTGGCATCAGCCACCGCATCAAGTAATTGTTGTTTTTCAGTATATTTTTCGAGTAAAGCCAATTCGAAACCGGCAGCTTCTATTTCGGTGCGAATACCGTCAACAGCAATCTTTGCAAACGGTTTATCTGTAGCAATTAGTATTTTCATAAGAGCCCCCATAATCTCCCAAAAGGGAGATAAATTTGTTTAAATTAAAAATATTTTAATGTTCTTCCCAATAGTTTCCCTCTGCTAGAGGGAAACTATTGGGAAGACTTTTTATGCGTTTTGTTTCTCAAAAGCATTCATGCAATCAACCAATGCCTGTACACTTTCTATTGGCATAGCATTATAAATTGAAGCACGGAAACCACCAACAGAACGATGACCTTTAATTCCCTCCATTCCGGCAGCCTGAGCAAATTTTTGGAAGTCACCTTCCAGTTGAGCATATTCAGGTTTCATTACGAAACAAACATTCATGCGTGAGCGGTCTTCTTTTACTGCTGTTCCAACAAACATTTTGCTGTTATCAATAGTATTGTAAAGTAATTCAGCTTTAGCAATGTTCTTTTTTTCCATCTCTTTCAAACCACCATTAGCTTTTAACCAACGTAAAGTTTCCATGGCACTGTAAATTGGTAATACAGGAGGAGTATTAAACATTGATCCTTCAGCAATATGTGTTTTGTAATTTAGCATAGTAGGAATATAACGGGATACTTTCCCCAGTAATTCGTCTTTTACTATTACAAAGCAAAGTCCGGCAGGTGCAAGATTTTTTTGTGCTCCACCGTAAATTAAACCATATTTTGAAATATCTATCGGACGAGAGAAAATGTCAGATGACATATCAGCAACTAATGGAACAGGTGAATCTATATCTTTCAGAATTTCAGTTCCGTAAATGGTATTATTGGTTGTAATATGAAAATAATCAGCATCAGTCGGAATTACAAAATCTTTAGGAACATAAGTGTAGTTAAGATCTTTTGAAGAAGCTACTTCTATTACCTCTCCAAAACCTTTAGATTCTTTCATTGCTTTATTAGCCCAAACACCTGTGTTTAGAAATGCTGCTTTCTTTTCGAAAAGGTTGAAAGGAATCATACAAAATTGCATGCTAGCACCACCACCTAAAAATAAGACAGAATAACCTTCTGGAATTGCCAATAGTTCTTTGAAAAGAGCAACCGTTTCATCCATTACTGCCTGAAAATCTTTTGAACGGTGACTGATCTCTAAAATAGATAATCCTGAATTGTTTATATCCAATACTGCTGCGGCAGTTTTTTCAATAACTTCACGTGCCAAAATAGATGGACCAGCATTAAAATTATGTTTTTTCATACTTTAATTAATTATGTTTGTTTGATAGTTTTATCCCTAAAAATGAAAGCACAAAAGTACTATTTTTTTTAGTTTCAACCATCAAAAAATGTGTTTTTATGATGTTTTGATTTCTTTTGATTTATATATATGCAAAAAGAATGCAAAAAGAACATTTTTATGCACATTAATTCTTAGTTGTGCATAAAAAAATGACAGTTGGTTGTTTTAGCGACTAATACTTAATCATTCATCAATCTGGATATGTTAAAGTTATAAATATCTTATTCTAAGTAATTGAAAACAAATAATGTCGTATTTTGCATGAAAATATTTAAGAATAGAACCTGTCTGCGATAGGCAGGCGCAATTTTCACTGATAGAGTGGATTTGAAAAAACGGATTTGAATTCCGATGAATCGGAATGATTTACAGATAGTTGCGTCTTAATCATCTTGCCGAAGGCAAGAAATATCCGTTTTGTTTTATCCTTCATTTTCCGATAAATCAGCGAAAATCAGCGTACTATTAATGTTCCTAAATGGTACATTAATTTGTTCCATTTACTTATTTATGAGAAAAACTATTTAACGGCAGAGATGTTTGCCAAGTCTTTTTTAGATGGAACTAAGCGTGCAAAAATAAGGGATAAGAATGCAAGAAAAGCACCTCCAAGAAAAGGAATACGCCAATTGTATACCCATAAAATTCCACCAAGAACGGGTAAAAATACGGCAGTAAGATGATTTATAGTGAAGCCCACTGCCATGGATGGAGCAATGTCGGCAGGTTCGGCCTGTTTGCGAAAAAAGGAATTGATGGAAATAGCAAAACTAAAAAATAAATTGTCAACAATGTATAAGCCAGTAACTATCATTTCGTTTTCAATTAATCCGTAGCCCAAAAACACAAAAATCAGAAATACATATTCTACTGTCAACATAGTTCGTTCGCCGTAACGATTGATGGCTTTTCCTATATAAGGGCTTAGCACAAAGGTTATAATGTTGTTTATAACAAAAAGAATAGTAATGTATGTAATGGAAAAATGGTATTTCTGTACCAGAATGAAAATGGCAAACACCATAAAAATTTGACGGCGAGAACCACTCAAAAAATTAAGGACATAAAACAGCCAGTATTTTCGTTTCAGAATTAGTTTTTTATGTTGTGGAGGAAGCAGTTCATCTACGGGATTCTTTCGCAAAGAATACAATCCGGCCAAAAACACCAAAGCTCCAATTACAAAAAACATCCATTGGTAAGATAAAAAGCCAGCCATTATCCATATAAAAACTCCTGCAACGATATTTGTTAGTGCAGTATAGCTTCTAAATTTAGCCAACACTATGGGGACACGTTCAGGGGAAAAATACTGCAAAGTAAGGGATTGATTGGCCGTCTCGAAAAAATGAAAGCCAACGGACATTATCATTCCAGTGATAATTAGCCCTTCGAAGGTGGGGAAAAGTCCTGTTATCATTACTCCGATACCCAACAATAGAATGGAGTAAACTGCAAAACGATGTTCGGCAATAAGAAGTAAAATATAAACAGCAAAAAAAGTGAGAAAACCGGGTATTTCGCGGAAAGATTGAATGGCGCCCACTTGAACAGAATCCGCTCCCGCTTTTTCTACCGCAAAATTATTAAATAAGGTCTGCCATCCCTGATTTCCCAATGCTGAAGCAATGCAAAGCACTGCTAGAAATCCATACATTGGATTTACCTGGTAACTACTATATTTTTTCAATGTTTTCTATTTTGCTGCAAAATTAGCAATTTACATCTATAAAAAACGAAAACAGAGTAAGTAGTTTTATTTTCCTGTAATAATTCGCTTCACTTCGTTGAGTTTATTCAATGCTTCTACAGGCGTAAGATTGTTGATATCCAGGTTTTTAATTTCGTCTCTGATTTGTTCTAAAACAGGATCATCCAATTGGAAGAAACTAAGTTGAAATCCTTCGCGATTTTCAGCAATTTCTCCAATTGGTTTTGCAACACCCGATTGTCGATTATCAGTTTCCAGTTGTTTTAGTATTTGTTCAGATCGTTTCACTATACTTTGAGGCATACCGGCCATTTTTGCTACATGAATACCAAAGCTGTGTTCACTCCCACCACGCACTAATTTTCTTAAAAAGATCACTCTTTTATCCACTTCTTTTACAGAAACATTATAGTTTTTAATACGATGGAACGACTTTTCCATTTCGTTCAACTCGTGATAATGTGTTGCAAAAAGTGTTTTGGCTTTGCAGCTTCCGTGCTCGTGAATATATTCCACAATGGTCCAGGCAATAGAAATCCCATCGTAAGTACTTGTTCCACGTCCTAATTCATCAAAAAGAATCAGACTTCGATTCGAAAGGTTGTTCAAAATGCTGGCAGCTTCGTTCATTTCCACCATAAAAGTAGATTCGCCCTGAGAAATATTGTCGCTTGCCCCAACACGCGTAAAAATTTTGTCCACCACCCCAATTGAAGCACTTTCAACGGGAACGAAACAACCGATTTGAGCCATTAGTGTAATAATTGCTGTCTGACGGAGCAAAGCCGATTTACCAGACATATTGGGACCTGTAATAATGATGATTTGCTGTGTTTCACTGTCAAGATATACATCATTTGCAATATAGCTCTCCCCAATTGGCAATTGTTTCTCAATCACAGGATGTCGTCCCTGTTTTATATCCAATACATCTGTATCGGTAATTTCCGGACGAACATATTTATTTTCTGCTGAAACTTTAGTAAAAGAGAGTAAACAATCCAGTCGTGCTATCAAGTTGGAATCCAATTGAATTGCGGTGATATAATCGATTAGACTCAACACCAATTCATTGAACAAACGGGTTTCGATAGCCAGAATTTTATCTTCTGCTCCCAGAATTTTTTCTTCGTAAACCTTAAGTTCCTCTGTAATATATCGTTCGGCATTCACCAATGTTTGTTTGCGAATCCAGTTTTCAGGGACTTTATCTTTGTGTGAATTCCTCACTTCAATATAATACCCAAAAACATTATTAAAACTGATTTTCAAACTTGGGATGCCAGTTGTTTGGCTTTCCCTTTCCTGAATTTTTTGCAGAAAACTTTTTCCTGAATGAGCTAATTGGCGCAATTCATCCAAATCGGCATCGACACCAGATCTTATTATCTCACCACGATTTAGCATTATAGGTGGGTCATTCGATATTTCCTTTTCGATTTTTTCGGAAATAACTGCGCAAGCATTCAGTTGATCGGCAATTTTTTTCAAACTGATATTATCACATTCCGAACAGGCTTTTTTGATAGGCTCAATAGCTTTTAAAGCTACTTTTAATTGGATTACTTCACGAGGATTGATACGTCCTACAGCTACTTTTGAAATGACACGTTCCAAATCGCCGATTAAAGCAACATTTTGTTCAAGTAACAATTTTAAATCTGGATTTTTGAAAAAATATTCTACTACGCTTAATCGTTCATTAATAGGTTTTACATCTTTCAGCGGAAAAGCCACCCAACGTTTCAACATTCGGGCACCCATTGGGCTAATGGTTTTATCAATTACATCCAACAAAGTTCTTGCTCCTTCGTTTATCGAACCGTATAACTCAAGGTTTCTAACGGTAAATCGATCAAGCCAAACATAGCGTTCTTCTTCGATGCGGGAAAGTTGAGTAATATGCCCGGTTTGTTGATGGTGAGTCTGATCTAGATAATGAAGAATAGCTCCGGCTGCCACAACAGCATTCGGTAAGTTTTCGACACCAAAACCTTTAAGGTTTTTTGTCTCGAAATGTTTCAATAAACGTTCGTTGGCCGAATCGGGTGTAAACGCCCAATCTTCAAGGGCGTAAGTAAAGAACTTCGTTCCGAAAAGTTGCTCGAAATCTTTCCGCTTGCTTCGGTCGAACAATACTTCTTTTGGACCGAAACTATTCAGTAGTTTATCGACATATTCAGCTGTACCTTCCGCCACCAGAAATTCTCCTGTAGAAATATCAAGAAAAGAAACTCCAATTTTTGTTTTATTGATATAAACGCTGGCAAGAAATGTGTTTTCCCTGTTATTCAGCGTAGTATCGCTATATGAAACGTCTGGTGTCACTAATTCCGTCACGCCACGTTTTACAATGTTCTTTGTAAGTTTGGGATCTTCCAACTGATCGCAAATTGCCACACGCATCCCGGCTCTTACCAACTTTGGTAAATAGGTATCGAGTGCATGATGTGGAAAACCTGCCAATTCGATACTTTTTCCTTTCCCGTTAGCACGTTTTGTTAATGTAATTCCCAGTATTTGAGAGGCTTTAATGGCATCTTTTGAAAAGGTTTCGTAGAAATCTCCGCAACGGAAAAGCAAAATAGCATCGGGATGTTTCGCTTTTATCTCGTTGAACTGTTTCATCATCGGTGTTTCTACTATATCGTTTACCATATGACCCCCTTCCCCCTAAAGGGGATATTTAAGACTTTTATAAATGTTTGCATCAAAAAAGTAAGTTTTTACTATTTTATTCTAGTTTGTACCCTTTCTTATTCCCCTTTAGGGGATAGGGGTAACCTATTTATCGCATCAGTCATTTTAGACCATGCGTATTTTTGTTTTTCAATTTTAATATTTTTAATAAATTTTGCTGAGCGTTTATTGCTGTAAAAATCGACTAAGGAGTCGGCAATCTTTTGAGAATCAACATCTACTACATAACCCACTTTGCCATCAGGTACAATTTCAGCCAATCCGCCAACGTTGGTTACCAACATAGGTTTTTCAAAATGATAGGCTATCTGACTTACCCCGCTTTGGGTAGCAGCCCGATAAGGTTGTGCTACAATATCTGCAATACTGAAATAATCTTTTACTTCACTGTCCGGTATAAATTTTGTTCGCATTTCAACTCTGTCATTTATCCCCAAACTAATAATTTGTTGAAGATATGGATCTGCATCTTCATAAAATTCGCCTGCAACAATTAGTTTAATATTCATCTCCTTCAATCTCTTATCAGCAAATGCTTCCAATAATAAATCTAGTCCTTTATATTGACGAATAAAACCGAAAAACAAAATATAAGACTCCTTTTCGTTCAATCCTAATTTCTTAGCAGCTTCATTTTTTGTCAACAATTCACCATAATGATCATAAATGGGATGAGGTGACACTATTTTAGGTTTGTTCTGCTTGTCAAAAAAATTAATATCATTCAGCACTGAGTCTGCCATAGCCAAAAATCCATCCATCGACTGAACAAAGTATTTTGGAAATAATTTATCTAAAATAGTCGGTTCGTGAGGAATCATATTATGTATAAGGCCAACAATTTTTGTTTCTGGATTTTTAACCAATCGTGCAATTGTTCCAAAACAAGGAGCAATAAAAGCCATCCAATAGCAGAAGATAACAAGATCTGGCGATTTTTGTTTTATTTCTTTTCCGGCTTTTATCCAACTAATTGGATTTACTGAATTAATTTTTCTATATATTTTCAAATCAGCGGGAGCAGCTTCTGAAGAAAACTGTGTTTTCCCGGGGAACAAGAAGGAAGGATATTGCAAGGTAAAAGTGTAAATTTCAACATCGTGTCCCTGTTTTTGGTATTCGGTGGCCAACCTTTCATTAAAAGCTGCCAAACCACCCCGGTAGGGAAAAGATGTTCCAACAATGATAATCTTCATTTTAAAATTTAAGAGTTCTTTTGTTTATAAGTTGAGTTTTAAAATTTACCTATTGCAAAAGTACAAATAAATCATTTGACTTTACTTTTTTAAGTGACTTTTTGAGCCATCAAAAAGCTGAATCAAATCGAATTGTGTCATATCAGGTTTTTTTTACTGTTTTATCTATTTTTTTTTAAAATAATTTTATTACTCGGCGAAAAATCACTTAATTTGCGGTCTGAAAATTAGAACAAATAAATACTATTGGCATGAAAGAACTTTTGAAATACCTCGGTTCCATTTTAATTTTAGTTGGAGTAGTAATATTGGCGTTATATTTCTTTGGAGTTTCACAAGAAAATGCAATGTTAGCAGCAGCAGGAATAGTTATGATCGTTGGATTAATCACTCACATTGTGATTAACAGATACATTAATTAACTGGAATTTAGCCACAAAACAAAATAAGGGATGTCAGCAATGATATCCTTTTTTTTTTAGAGGCTACAGAAAAAAGTCACCAGAAAGGGAACTGAAAAGTCAACTACAAATCCCTGATAAATAGAGACAATTGCAAAATCCTTCCCCGAGTTCTTAACGATAATTGGAAAAGTTGTATCCATTGTTGTTGCTCCACCCGCCGAAATAGGAGAAAGTTTTCCAAAGTACTTCACCATCCAAGGTGCAAAAAGCAAGGTTAGAACTTCACGCATGATATTCGCCAACAAAGCAATAGTCCCTAACTCAATACCTTTGTACTGAGTAATAAGAATACTCGATAAAGAATAATAGCCAAACCCAGAGCCTACGGCCATACACTCATTTACACTTCTATTTTTCAAAAAGAAACTCACAACTAATATTCCTGCAAAAGTGCCCAAAATTGTCATTAAAGGCAGAAAGATAAAACGAGGATTAAGACTTCGAAACTGTCGAATGGAAGTGGGATCATTTCCAATACTGATACCCACCGAAAACATTAAAGCGCATAACACATAGAAACTATAATCATTCTCGAACCAACCGATGGGAAACCAACGAAAAATGCCTAGAAGAAGTCCTGTGGCAAAAAATGAAAGAATAATCAGACTACCTTTCATTTGCTTGCTTTTTTATTTTTAGTTGAAATCCAAAGTATCCATGCGGCAATAACACTTCCCAACGTTCCGGCAAAGGCAAGTAGAAATGCTTCGAAACCAAGTTTGCCAAATTGTCGAACAACGTTCTCATTTGTACCAACTTCCAATCCAAGCAAAAACAATAACAGCCAGATAAGCGTTATTATTAATCCATTAATAAATCGGAATTTCCAACGACGAAATAAATAACCGACGGCAATTCCGGCGAGCATAAAAGCAATTACAATAAACATTTTCAGAGAATTTAATTGCAAAGATATAAGAAATTCCATAATGTAGAAATTTAAAGATTTGATTCTCATAAATCACGATTCAATGTTTTCTACAAAAAAAACAACATTGAACTGACTGTAAAATAGCAAAAAAAGAGTAATTTTGCTGTTCAATTTAAAATGGTATTAGAAAAGTATAAATAATTCAATAATAAGATAATATGAGCAAAAAAGCATTATTAATGATTCTTGATGGCTGGGGAATTGGAAACAAAAACCATTCAAATGTCATCTTTAGTACACCTACACCTTATATCGATTCACTGGTTGCGAACTATCCAAACTCACAATTACTTGCCTCCGGCGAAGATGTGGGGTTGCCCGAAGGACAAATGGGAAATTCAGAAGTTGGGCACTTGAATATTGGTGCGGGACGTGTTGTTTATCAGGATTTAGTAAAAATAAATATCGCCTGTCGCGACAACAGCATTCTTGAAAATCCAGAAATTAAAAGCGCTTATACGTATGCAAGCCAACATAAAAAGAAAATTCATTTTCTTGGTTTAGTTTCAGATGGAGGCGTTCATAGTTCAATGGATCACTTATTAAAATTAATTGATATTGCTAAAGAATATAACACAGAGGCATTTGTTCATTGTTTTATGGACGGACGCGACACAGATCCAAAAAGCGGTAAAGGATTTATCGAGCAACTTGACAACTATACAAAAGGCACTAGCACAAAAATAGCTTCGATTATCGGACGTTATTACGCTATGGATCGTGACAAACGTTGGGATCGAGTAAAAAAAGCATACGATTTATTAGTAAACGGAACCGGCGAAATTACAACCGATGTTGTAGCTGCCATGCAAGCCTCGTACGATGCCGGAATTACTGACGAATTCGTAAATCCAATCGTTTCCGTTGATGCCACAGGAAATCCTTTAGCAAAAATTGAAGCCGGAGATGTAATCATTTTCTTCAATTATCGTAACGACCGTGCAAAAGAATTAACGGTTGTACTGACTCAAAAAGACATGCCTGAAGAAGGAATGAAAACTATTCCGCTTGAATATTATTGTATGACTCCTTATGATTCTACCTACAAAGGGTTACATGTAATCTTCGATAAAGACAATGTTCAAAACACCTTGGGAGAATATATTTCAAGTTTGGGAATGAAACAATTACGAATTGCAGAAACAGAGAAATTTGCTCACGTAACTTTCTTCTTTTCAGGCGGACGCGAAAGTGAATTCGAAGGCGAAGATCGCATTTTGGTTCAATCCCCAAAAGTGGCAACCTACGATTTACAACCTGAAATGAGTGCTCCGGAAGTAGCCGACAAACTGGTTGCAGCATTGAACACTAAGAAATACGATTTCATAGCATTAAACTTTGCAAATGGCGACATGGTTGGTCATACCGGCGTTTACGAAGCGATTGTAAAAGCTGTAAAAACAATTGACAAATGTGTGTCTGAAGTAGTGGAAACTGCTAAAGCAAATGATTACGAAGTCATTATTATTGCAGATCATGGAAATGCAGATAACGCTGAAAATGCAGATGGTTCGCCAAATACAGCTCACTCATTAAATCCTGTTCCATTTATCTATGTAACCGGAAATAAAAAAGCTACGGTTGAAAATGGTATTTTAGCGGATGTTGCTCCTTCTATTTGTCAAATACTGGGAATTGAACAACCAGCCGAAATGACCGGCAAAGGACTTATCAAACAGAATTAAAGTTATACCATCTGTACATATAAAATAGCCCAAAGCTATTTTATATGTCTACTGTGGTTAATGCCGATGTATACAAACAAATAGGGCAATGAGACTAAGTCGAAATTGGACTGTATTGTTTGTGCTATCGGTATTAATTAATACACATAAAAAACGCTGAAAAATATAGTTTTTCAGCGTTTTTTGTATGTAAAATTATCCGGAAAATTATAACGACTGACAAGAACAAATCAAATTTCTATCGCCAAAGCCATTATCAATACGTGCGACATTCATCCAAAATTTATTTTCAGCCACCCATTTAGTCGGATATGCTGCTTTCATTCTGCTGTAAGAATGATTCCATTCGTCTGAAACAATGGAATATTCGGGATGAGGAGCATTTAACAATACATTATCGGTTTTATCTGCCAATCCGTTCTCCACTTCTTTTATCTCATCAAAGATTTGCAACATGGCATTTGCAAATCTATCGAGCTCAACCAAGGATTCACTTTCAGTCGGTTCTATCATCAAGGTTCCATGAACAGGAAATGATAATGTAGGAGCATGAAAGCCATAATCCATCAATCGTTTAGAAATATCAGTTTCGGTAACACCCGATGTAGCTTTAAAATTTCGAGCTTCTAAAATCAGCTCATGCCCTACTCTACCTTTACTTCCGGTATAAAGTACGCCGTAACTATCTTTTAATTTCTCAGCAAGATAATTCGCATTTAATATGGCTATTTGAGTTGACTTAGTCAAGCCCTCTTCACCCATCATTCGAATATAGCCATAAGTTATAGCCGTTACACTTGCACTACCGTAAGGCGCAGCAGAAACAGTATTCTGACCCAAATTTTTGCTTGGTAAAAATGGTATCAAATATTCAGCCACACAAATTGGACCAACACCAGGACCTCCACCACCGTGAGGGATAGCGAATGTTTTATGTAAATTCAAATGACAAACGTCAGCACCAATAGTTCCGGGATTAGTTAAACCGACTTGTGCATTCATGTTTGCACCATCCATATAAACCAAACCACCATTTGCATGAATTGTTTCACACATTTCTTTGATGCGTTCTTCGAAAATTCCATGCGTGGAAGGATAGGTAATCATACAACCCGCCAATCTGTCTTTGTTAGCTTCAGCTTTTTCTTTCCAATCTTTCCAATCGGTGTTACCACCTTCATCGCATTTTACCACCACAATTTCAAAACCCGCCTGATGTGCACTTGCAGGATTTGTTCCGTGAGCCGAAGCAGGTATCAAAAGCATATCACGTTGCGTTTCTCCTTTTGAAATAAGATATTCGCGAATAGTCATTAAGCCGGTATATTCTCCTGCAGCACCTGAGTTTGGTTGCAAACTACAGCCAGCAAAACCAGTTATTGAACAAAGATATTTTTCCAGTTCAGAAATCATTTCGTTATAACCTTCTGTTTGATCAGCAGGTGCAAAAGGGTGAATACCACCCAACTCAGGTCGACTCATAGGTAACATTTCCGATGCTGCATTTAGCTTCATGGTGCACGACCCAAGCGAAATCATAGAATGGGTAAGAGAAATATCACGGCGTTCGAGTTTTTTGATGTAACGCATCATTTCTGTTTCACTATGATAGGATTTAAAAACTTCATGAGTTAGAAAATCAGACCCTCGCTCCAAACATTCATCGAATGATTTCAAATCATCCAAATCTTCTTCATCGGCATACACAGGAACATTATCTGCTGCTGTTGCAAAAATCTCAATCAGAGTATTTAAATCATCTATATCAGTTGTTTCATCGAAGCTGACACCAATTTCACCTGTTTCAAAATAACGGAAGTTTACTTCATAATCCAACGCAATTTCTTTCAATTTTTCGACAGAAACACCTTCGGGCAAAGAAATTTTTAAAGTATCAAAGAAATTTATATTTTCCTGATTATAACCATATACCGGTAAAATTTCGTTGATATAAGTAGCAATTGAATGTATGCGTTTTGATATATTTTTAATTCCTTCAGCACCATGATAAACCGTGTACATTCCAGCCATTGAAGCCAATAATGCCTGCGCTGTACAAATATTCGAAGTTGCTTTTTCGCGCTTTATATGTTGTTCGCGGGTTTGCAAGGCCATGCGTAATGCAGGTCTGCCATTCGCATCTTTACTTATTCCGATAATTCTTCCCGGCATATCGCGTTTAAATTCGTCGCGTGTTGCAAAATAAGCAGCAGAAGGACCACCAAATCCCATAGGAATTCCCCAACGTTGAGTAGAGCCAAATACAATATCAGCACCCCATTCGCCCGGAGGAGTTAATAAAGCAAGGCTTAAAATGTCGGCGGCTACAGCTACTTTTACTCCTGCAGTATGTGCTTCAGTTACAAGCTCCGAATAATCCTCAATACTCCCGTTTGAATTCGGATATTGAAGAATGACTCCAAAATATTTATTCGAAAAATTACATTTCTCATAATTTCCAATTTCCAATTGAATATTTTGAGCTTTTGAACGGGTTTTTAAAACTGCCAGCGTTTGTGGATAGATACTTTCGTCAACAAACAAGATATTTGCACCATTTTTCACCTGTTCTCTGCTACGAAGATTCATCATCATAGTGGCAGCTTCGGCAGCAGCAGTGGCTTCATCTAACAACGAAGCATTTGCTAATGGCATCCCGGTAAAATCGCAAACGGCAGTTTGGAAATTCAGCAAAGCTTCCAAACGACCTTGTGAGATTTCAGCTTGATAAGGAGTGTAAGAAGTATACCAGGATGGATTTTCAAATATATTTCGTTGAATAACAGCCGGTGAGCAAGTGTCGAACCAACCTTGACCGATATAGGAGGTGAAAAGTCTGTTTTTCGAAGCAATTTCGGCAATATGTTCAGCATATTGACGTTCGGAAAATGCTTCGGGTAAATCAATTTTTTCGGTCAACCGAATAGAGGCAGGAATCGTTTGATCAATTAACTCGTCTATATTTTTAAGTCCAATTGATTGAAGCATAAGAACTTCTTCTTGTTCTGAAATACCGATGTGACGATATTGGAGCATATCTTTCATGTCAGAAAATTTTAAATTTTTAAGTCCCAAAATTACTTTTTTCTTTCGGAATCAGGCACTATTATTACCAAAAGATATGAACAAAAAATTAGTTTTTTTATTGAGTTTCAAGTTGATATTATTCTTAGGAATTAATAACAAACAGAACAAATTTCGCCTCCATTTTAATTCATTTTTAATCAGAGTTATTAAACCAAATAGAAAAAAGATTGTTTAAACAATGAGTTCATATCATTTCAATTAAAAAAAACATGTTAAGTGACATTCGCAAACAATATTTATTTTCTGTTTTAGACGAAAATTCGGTACTTCCAAATCCATTCGATCAGTTTGAAATTTGGCTTCAGGAAGCTATAGGAAGCGAACAACTGGAACCAACTGCCATGATTGTTTCTACCGTTGACGAAAATTCACAACCACATTCAAGAGTTGTACTATTAAAAGATTTTAACGCAAAAGGATTCGTATTTTATACCAATTTAGACGGTCATAAAGCCCAACAAATAGCTCAAAACAATAAAGTTTCAATCGTGTTTTTTTGGCCAACATTAGAGCGTCAGGTTCGGGTGGTGGGAATTGCAGAAAAACTAAGCGAAACATTATCCACTTCTTATTTCAACACACGACCGGTTGATAGTCAGCTTGGCGCATGGGCATCTCCACAAAGTCAGTTAATTCGCTCAAAAGATTTTTTGGAAAAACAATTTCAATATTACAAACAAAAATTTGGCGATGTAGTTCCAAAACCTCCACATTGGGGAGGCTTTGTAATTATTCCATCTACTTTCGAATTCTGGCAGGGAAGAGCCAATCGATTACACGATCGTTTGTTTTTTTCTATTGAAAGGGGCGAATGGGAAATTTCGAGATTAGCACCGTAAATCAATGAACAATTGACAATGTACAATTCTTAATTTTATTTTTAATAAGAAATGAATTGATTTATAAACCGATTCATAATGTTATATTTCAGATTCTGATACATTTGGAGTATCTTTGCAGTCCATAAATTATGCATTTTAAATTATGCATTATAAATTAAGAAAATGACTTTCACAGATTTAAATATCAACACCCCCTTACTGAACGCATTAAACGATTTAGGTTTAAGCGAACCAACTACCATTCAGGAAAAAGCATATCCTGTTATCATGTCAGGAAAAGATATGGTGGGAATTGCACAAACTGGAACCGGAAAAACAATCGCTTACCTTTTGCCTTGTTTACGTCAATGGAAATTCACAAAGGAGAAACACCCTCAAATACTCGTAGTTGTTCCTACGCGTGAATTAGTAATTCAAGTCGTGGAACAAGTAGAAAACCTGACAAAATATATGAATATCCGTGTGGCAGGAGTTTTTGGTGGTATAAACATGATTCGCCAAACACCTTTAATTGTAGCCGGCATTGATGTATTGGTAGCAACTCCCGGACGTTTACTTGATTTTGCATTGAACGGCACTTTAAAGCTTAAATCGATAAAACGATTTATTATTGATGAGGTTGATGAAATGCTCAATCTGGGTTTTCGTCCACAATTAATTCGAGTGATCGATTTATTACCTGCAAAACGTCAGAACCTCATGTTTTCGGCCACTATTTCAGAAGAATTGAAAGATTTGGTGCATGATTTTTTTATCGAACCACTCGAAATAGAAGCAGCACCTACCGGAACACCGCTTGAAAATATTAAACAGATCGGCTTTAAAGTTCCTAACTTTAATACAAAAGTGAATTTTCTGGAATTCTTATTGAAAAATAATCCAGAATTTTCGAAAGTATTGGTATTTACTTCAACAAAAAAACTGGCCGATGCACTTTATGATGGACTAATAGAAAAATTCCCGGATCAGTTGGGTATCATTCACTCCAACAAAAGTCAAAACAATCGTATGGAAACCATGCGCAGTTTCAAAGCCAGCGAATATCGCGTATTAATTGCAACTGATATCGTTGCCCGTGGATTGGACATTTCAGATGTTTCACACGTTTTAAACTTTGACATCCCGGAAGTTCCTGAAAACTATATGCACCGTATTGGTCGTACCGGACGTGCAGATAAAAAAGGGGTGGCTATTTCCTTTATCACAAAACCTGATAAAGAATCTCGTGAAGGAATTGAAGCGTTGATGAAACAGAAAATTCCAATGTCAGCAATGCCGGAAGAAGTTGAAATATCGAAAGAGCTGACAGTAGACGAATTACCACAGGTTAAAATGAAAAACACCTTGGTTAAACTACCTAAAATAGAAGAAGGTGGTGCCGCTTTTCATGAGAAAAAAGATAAAAACAAAAAAGTCAACATGAAAGTGCGTCGTGCTGATGCCATGAAAATAAAATATAAAAAACCAAAAACGAGAGGACAGAAAAAGAAATAGTTCTGAGTTCTGAGTTCTGAGTTTAAAGAATAAAAGAGGCTGTTTCAATTGTGAAACAGCCTCTTTTGTAATAGGAAACGATTAATAGTTTCTAATTAACAATTAATCATTTATAATTTACAATTTAGTATTAGTTTTTCAATGCAGCCTGTGCAGCAGCTAAACGTGCAATTGGCACACGGAAAGGAGAACAACTAACATAATTCAATCCAGTACGGTGACAGAATTCAATTGATGTTGGTTCACCACCATGTTCACCGCAAATACCCACTTTGAGGTTTGGTTTCACTGAGCGTCCACGATCAACGCCAATTTTAATCAACTGACCTACACCATTTTGATCAATAGCTTCAAATGGATCTACATTAAAAATACCTTTATTGATATAATCAGGTAAGAATTTACCGGCATCATCACGAGAAAAACCTAAAGTCATCTGCGTTAAATCATTTGTTCCAAACGAGAAGAAATCAGCTTCAGCAGCAATATGATCAGCAGTAAGAGCAGCACGTGGAATTTCAATCATTGTACCTACCTGATAATCGATACGATCACCTCTTTCAGCAAACACTGCTTCAGCCGTTTCACGAATGATTTTTGATTGATTTTTAAGTTCTGCAACTGTTCCAACTAATGGTACCATAATTTCAGGACGAGCATCAACCCCTTTTGCTTTCAGATTAAGAGCCGCTTCGATAATAGCGCGTGCCTGCATTTCAGTAATTTCAGGGTATGAAATTCCTAAACGACATCCACGGTGACCTAACATTGGGTTAAACTCTTCCAGTTCAGCAACTTTTGATTTCACTGCATCCAGTGTTAATCCCATTTCGTCGGCTAATTCTTTTTGAGTTGCCAATTGATGAGGAACAAATTCATGCAATGGTGGATCGAGCAAACGAATGGTTACACCTAATCCTGCCATAGCTTCCAAAATACCCTCAAAGTCGGCACGTTGGAATGGTAATAATTTCTTCAATGCAATTTTACGTCCGTCAACAGTTGACGAAAGAATCATTTCGCGCATGGCTTTGATACGTTCACCTTCGAAAAACATATGTTCAGTACGACAAAGTCCAATACCTTTTGCCCCAAAAGCACGAGCTCTACGAGCATCTTCAGGAGAATCTGCATTGGTACGAACACTCATGCGTGTATATTTATCGGCAATAGTCATTAATTCAGCAAAGTCTGCATCAAGTTCAGCAGCCTGAGTTCCAACCTGACCAAGGAAAATATCTCCAGTTGAACCGTTTAAAGAAATATAATCACCTTCTTTGTAGCTTACGCCATCAACGGTCATTGTTTTTTTAGCATAATCAATTTTAATAGTTCCGGCTCCTGAAACGCAACATTTACCCATTCCTCGAGCAACTACAGCTGCGTGTGAAGTCATACCACCACGGCAAGTAAGAATACCCTGAGCGGCAGCCATACCAGCTAAATCTTCAGGAGATGTTTCTACACGTACCATGATTACTTTTTCTTTTCGACTTGCCCAGTCGGCAGCATCATCGGCATTAAAAACAATGCGTCCGGTAGCAGCACCCGGAGAGGCAGCAAGTCCTTTTGCAATTAATTTTGCAGATTTTAACGCTTCTTTATCGAAAACCGGGTGAAGAAGTTCATCCAACTTAAGAGGATCAACACGCAAAACAGCTGTTTTTTCATCAATTAATCCCTGACGTAACATTTCAATGGCAATTTTCACCATAGCAGCACCGGTACGTTTACCGTTACGGGTTTGTAAAAACCAAAGTTTACCTTCCTGAACGGTAAACTCCATATCCTGCATATCTTTATAATGATTTTCCAGTTTTGTCTGAATGGCATCTAACTCTAAATAAATAGATGGCATAGCTTCTTCCATTGAAGGGAATTTTGCAACTCTATCTTTTTCTGAAACGCCAGTTAAAACGGCCCAACGTTGTGAACCTTCTTTTGTAATTTGCTGTGGTGTACGAATCCCGGCAACCACATCTTCGCCCTGCGCATTAATTAAATACTCTCCTACAAAAAGGTCTTCACCGGTTGCAGCATCACGAGAAAAACATACACCAGTAGCAGATGTTTCGCCCATATTACCAAATACCATCGATTGAACGCTAACAGCAGTTCCCCATTCTGCAGGAATACCTTCCATTTTGCGATAAAGTATCGCGCGGTCATTCATCCATGAGTCAAAAACGGAGCAGACAGCACCCCAAAGTTGTTCGTAAGCAGATTCAGGAAAATCATGACCGGTTTGTTTCTTTACAGCTGCTTTAAATTTAGCTACCAGTACTTTCAAATCGTCAACAGAAAGTTGATTATCTAATTCAACCCCTTTTTCTTCTTTTAAATGATCTAGAATTTCTTCAAAAGGATCTGCATCATTTTTATTTTCAGGTTTCATCCCTAAAACAACATCGCCATACATTTGAACAAAACGACGATAAGAATCCCAGGCAAAACGTGCATTACCGGTTTTTCGAACCATACCTTCCACTACAGAATCATTTAAACCTAAGTTCAAAATTGTATCCATCATACCGGGCATTGAAGCACGAGCTCCGGAACGAACTGAAACCAATAAAGGATTTTCAATATCTCCAAATTTTGATTTCATCAAAACTTCCAGACCCGTTATCGCTTTTTCAACTTCCGGTTTCAAAAGTTCAACAACCTGATCTTTTCCAAGTGCGTAATACTCATTACAGGTATCAGTAGTAATAGTAAATCCCGGAGGTACGGGAACGCCGATTAAATTCATTTCAGCCAAATTTGCTCCTTTTCCACCTAGCAAATTTTTCATGTCGGCTTTACCTTCGGCATGTCCGTTACCAAAAGTATAAACTCTTTTTGTGTTACTCATATTGGTTATTAAATTTATAGTTAATTAATCCATTGTGTTTTTTCTGTATTGCAAAGTTAGCATTTATTGCTCAAAAATTAAAATGTCGTTTGACAATATTATAAAGATTTGGCATCATGAGATGGTAACATAGTACAACACAGGAACGAGAACTCTGCCACAATTACAAATACCATGAAATAATGTCCTAATTACCACATATTTAAACGGGTTTTCAAGACATTATTTCCGAATAGTAGAATGGTGAGTTTTTTGCTTCAATTAGATTGATTTAAAATACAAAAAATCATGAACTATAATAAATTCACAATCAAATCGCAAGAAGCAATTCAACAGGCAGTTGAAATCGCTCAAAATAATGGTCAACAAGTTGTTGAAACTCCTCATTTGCTGAAAGCTATCATGCAAAAAGGCGAGGATGTAACTCAATTTCTTCTAGGTAAACTGGGAGTTAATTTATCAACATTATCAGCTGAAAATGACAACTTAATCAATCATTTCCCGAAAGTATCAGGCGCTGAACCTTACCTGAGCAGGGAGACAAATGCCGTTCTGCAAAAAGCAATTGACAAATCGGCTAAAGCGGGAGATCAGTTTGTTTCATTTGAATATATTTTGCTCGCTTTAGTTATGGAAAAAAACACCTTGACTAAAACACTTCAAAACAATGGAATAAATGAAAAAGACTTGTTGGAAGCCATCACTGAATTGCGAAAAGGCTCAAAGGTTAATTCTGAAAATGCAGAAGACACCTACAACGCCTTGGGAAAATACGCTATAAATTTAAATGAACAGGCCAGAGCTGGAAAGCTTGACCCCGTAATAGGACGTGATGAAGAAATTCGTCGTGTACTTCAAATTTTAAGTCGTAGAACTAAAAACAATCCGATTCTTATTGGTGAACCGGGTACGGGGAAAACGGCAATTGCTGAAGGACTGGCACACAGAATAATTCGTGGTGATGTCCCGGAAAACTTGAAATCAAAACAAATTTTTTCGCTGGACATGGGCGCATTAATTGCAGGAGCCAAATACAAAGGAGAATTTGAAGAACGGTTAAAATCAGTTGTGAACGAAGTCATTAAAGCAGATGGAGAAGTCATTTTATTTATTGATGAAATTCATACATTGGTGGGTGCCGGAAAAGGCGAAGGAGCAATGGATGCCGCAAATATTCTAAAACCGGCTTTGGCACGTGGCGAATTGCGCGCCATTGGTGCAACAACCTTGGACGAATACCAAAAGTACTTTGAAAAAGACAAAGCGTTGGAACGGCGATTTCAGATTGTAAAGGTGGACGAACCGGATATTGCTAGTACCATTTCAATTTTACGTGGGCTAAAAGAACGTTACGAAAATCACCACAAAGTACAAATTAAAGATGATGCCATAATTGCAGCCGTTGAATTATCGAACCGCTATATTACCGATCGTTTTTTGCCGGATAAAGCCATCGACTTAATGGACGAAGCCGCAGCAAAATTACGCTTGGAAGTGGATTCTGTTCCTGAAGAACTAGACGTTATCGAACGAAACATCAAACAATTGGAGATTGAACGGGAAGCAATTAAACGGGAAAATGACACTCGTAAACTGGAACAACTAAATGCTGAAATTGCCAATTTGAAAGAAGAAGGTAAAAGTTTTCGAGCCAAATGGTCGAGCGAAAAAACCTTGATAGATAATATTCAACAATCCAAAATTGACATTGAAGATCTTAAATATCAGGCAGAAAAAGCAGAACGCGAGGGTGATTATGGGAAAGTGGCTGAAATCCGTTATGGAAAAATAAAATCAGTCGAAGCGCAAATTGAAGCTTTCCAAAAAGAATTAATTGTGCTTCAGGGCTCAAATGCCATGATTAAAGAAGAAGTGGACAGTGAAGATATAGCTGATGTAGTAAGTCGTTGGACGGGGATTCCTGTACGGAAAATGTTGCAAAGCGAAAAAGATAAATTACTGAATCTGGAAGAAGAACTTCACCAACGTATTGTTGGACAAGAGGAAGCAATTGTAGCCGTATCAGACGCAGTACGTCGTAGTCGTGCAGGATTACAAGACCCCAAACGCCCGATTGGTTCTTTTATTTTCCTTGGCACTACCGGTGTTGGTAAAACAGAACTGGCAAAAGCGTTGGCAGAATATCTGTTCGATGATGAAAATATGATGACCAGAATAGATATGAGCGAATATCAGGAAAAATTCTCAGTAACCCGACTCATTGGCTCGCCTCCGGGATATGTTGGTTACGATGAGGGCGGACAATTATCTGAAGCTATCCGAAGAAAACCCTATTCTGTCGTTCTTTTTGATGAAATTGAAAAAGCGCATCCCGATGTGTTCAACGTTCTTTTGCAGGTTTTAGACGATGGCCGTTTAACTGATAACAAAGGACGTACAGTAAATTTCAAAAACACGATTATTATTATGACTTCCAATATAGGATCAAATATTATTCGGGAGAATTTCGAAAAAATAAATGCAGCTAATCACGATGAAATAATTGAAGACACCAAGAATCAAGTTTTTGAACTATTGAAAAAAACCATTCGTCCTGAATTTCTGAATCGTATCGATGAAATGATAATGTTTTCTCCTCTTAATGAAGATCAAATTGAATCAATTGTCCGTATGCAAATTTCATTGGTTCAAAAAACCTTAAGTGAAAATGGAATAAAGTTAGAATTGACCGAAGCTGCCATTCATTTTATTGCTGCTGAAGGTTTCGATCCGCAATATGGAGCACGTCCGGTGAAACGAGCTATTCAACGACTGGTTCTGAATAATTTGTCGAAACAATTGATTGCAGGAACGGTTCAAAATAACGAAGTGATAGTAGTGGATTTTGATGGTGAGAAGTTGATATATAAGAATTAAAGACACCTAACCATTAAAGGGGAATATTTAGTATTGAGGGCGTCACTTAAACATTTAAAATCAAACAAATTCAACCCCAATTCCTTCACTTTCCAATAAGTTCAGGGATTTTGAACAAATATTAGGAGTACAAATAAGCGTAAGTTCCAAATTGGGATTTACGCTTTTTATTTGTGTAACAATGTCAACTATCTTTAGTGCATCTTTTTGAATAATACGACTTTTTATCACTTTTCGAATACCAATTCGGTTTTCACCGAGTTCTACTAAATGAACACGTGAAGGTAATCCGTAAAATAACGGACTTGTTTCTGGAAAATTCTGCATATCTGTACTTAAATCATTATCAAATCAATTCCGCACTATCTAATTCCAATTTATTTTTACCATATCCAAAGAGCTTGTTTTGACGAATGTGGTTAAATACTTTTTCTGGAACATAATTTACCAAACTATCATCAGCATCTTCAATGAGTTTGTTTACCTGTACCGAACTAATTTCGAAGCTTTTAGATGGAATACTTTTTAGAATTAATATCTTTTTAGTAAGATTCAGATATTGCCACAATAATTTATTTGATTCAGAAAAATGAGCATCTTGCGGATAAACAACTTCGCCTGTATTTGTATCAATATACGGATATAAATACACTTTTACATTATCCTGAAACAGTGCTCCAATAGCCTGAAGTAATCCTCCGCGAAGATCGGTATAGTTAGACTCATCTAAAATTTTATCGAAAGTGGGCATTCCCAATACGATTCTCAGTTTTATCATTTTAAACTGTCCGAAATAATTCACCAATTTAAAAAACCGTGTAAATTGAGAAATCATTACACTTTGCCCCATCATGTTTAATAAGTCGACTCGATGTAGAAAATCCATTTCATCTAATTTTTCATTCTGTATCAATGAGTTGAGTGATATCTCGCAAAAGGCAATCGTATTATCAGGTTTATAATCTTCGTCGCGCTTAAAAATGGCTAAACTGTCCTCAATAAATTTAATTCCCAGATTATTTATCGGTCTGAAATTTCCACGCATCAACAACACGTTTTTTTTGTACAACATATCGCTGGGTTGTTGCACTTTCCCTCTTTCGTCGAACATAATAGCAGGAGTCATATTATTACTCACCAGCATGAGGTTAAGAATCCGATTATCCACCCAGCCCATGTCTGGTCCTTCAACGTAAATATAATCCACTTCCACGCGGTCGACACCTAAATTATCGAGCAATGACATTAATACGTTTCTAGGATCTGCCCATTGAAAAAGTCCGCCATGAATTAAATTAATACCTAGTGCTCCTAAAGAGTATTGCTGCAACAAAGTATCATTTTCGTGCAATTTTACATGAATAAAAAACTTATTCGGTTTGTACCTGTCAGTTCCTTCCACTGCAATTCCTAACCAACCACTTCCTTGGTTTGTTTTCATAAAATTCAGCGTTTCAACCGTATTGGCAAAAGCAAAAAACTTTTGAAAATTTTTCTTATCCAAGATTTCAATCAATTCATTGTATTCACAATCAACCATTTTCATTACACGCTCTTCAGCCACATAACGCGATGGTTGACCCTGATTATAAAAATGATCGCTAAAAAGTTTATCATAAGCCGAAATGGATTTTGCAACTGTCTCGGATGCACCACCGGCCTGAAACAAATGTCGTGCAGTTTCCTGACCGCCTCCAATTTCGGCAATGGCACCGTAATACTTCGAATCGATATTAATACGAACAGATTTTTCCTTGGTACTGAGTATGTTTGCCATATAAAATTATCGTTTTTATCCTGATTTTCAACTGTAAAGTTATTAAATTTTATTGAATTCTAAAAGTAGAATCGGGTTCAATAAATGTATAAACAAAAAAGACGCAATTTTGTGCGTCTTTTTTATACTTTTATCAAAATTCTTTTTTACTCTACACTGATTTGTGATATTCCTAAAATATTCAATGCCGGATTCATTGGTTCGGAGGCAAAAACAAAATATTTTAAGGGGTCATAACTTAAGTTGCAAATCAACGGAATGTCAATTATCATCTTTTGAGTTTTAAATTCAACCTGAACTTTCAAAATAATTGATTTCCCATATAAAAGAGATTGATTTTTTTTATCGATTTTTATAATAATTTTTTTAGCTCCTTGCGCTGGGACTACACATAACTCATTTACCAAATATCCATTCTGGATTACGGTATTCTGAAGAAGTACCTGACTAACACCATCGTTTTCCGGAGGATTGTTTTCGAAATAACCATCGCATGCATAAAAGAGTTGCTTCCATGCTATTTCCTTCGTGCGATCGGGTAACACATTTGGTAATTCCTGCCTGATATATTTTGCCAACTTATAGGCTGTCACTCGCGAACCGTAATAGGTCATATGTTGGTTTCCGCTTACGGTATTTTCGAAACATTCAGGACCAAATGCAGTTGTATCATAAGGTTGTTGTAAATCAAGCCAATGTTGTTCCGTGTTATTCATCGACGAAATTATTTCTTCTTTATATAAATTATAATTATGTACATGTTTATAATACATGGGTAGGGTCATCAAAACTAACTTTATATTATTTTTTTTACAAAGTTCAATGGTTTTTCGCAAATACATTTTTGCTTCAACACTTGGGAGGTTCAGATTATAATCGTACCCAACAAATCCCGGCTTATCGTATTTCAACAAGGTGGAGTCTTCCAAACCGCTAGTGAAACGAATGTATCTTCCCAGATATAAACCCTGATTCGGTTGTTCCACTGAGTTAATAAGTTTTATATTCTTATTGATTTGCGTTGTGTCGCTGAAAATAAAACTATGATTTCGTAATGTATTAGACCATGCCGGCAAATAATTATCAGAAGTAAAAAGAATTGGAGTTGATTGCAACTTTTGTCCAATATTTTTACGTGCGGCAAAACTTTTAAACTGGTCGGACAACACTCCATTTTTCAGTTTATGCGAATCATAGTCATTCATGGTGAACGTTTCCACTATTGCAATTTTAGGCTTACAAACAGCAATGGCTTCTTTCAAAGCAAAATAAGTATCGGTCATTGTTGTTCCGGGCGATGCTAGTATAAAACAGCTTGCCCCCAATGCTGTTGATAAATTTTCAGGATTTAATCCGGTATATAAATGTGAGTTTCCAACCAATACAACATCAACGGGTTGCTTTTTGGTAAATTCATAATATGCATTCCATTTGCGTCGGGTGTGGTCGTTCGAATAGTCAGGATTGAAAAAACCTTTACTGTCCGACAAATAAATGATGGACAGAATAATGATTGAGAAAGAAACTACTTTTATTAAAAGCGAATAAATTGTTTCTGGTTTTGAAACTTTTTCTTGAACGATTTTTTCATTCGGCTTCTGAACAACAGTATTCTGACGTTGTTTTTTTGTAGGTTTATTTAGATTTGCCATAATTTAAAATTGAAAATAAATAAAACTATTATCGTTTGCCGAACCGTACGAACCTAGGAAAATGATACACAATACCAATGCGAAATACAAACTCCATCGAAAAATTGTTTTTGTAGAATAAAAGCGTTCAAGCAATTTTTCACCTAACTTCTCAGCAAAAAATTCATAAAACATCATCCCCAAAATAAGATAAATTACAAACTTGTATTCCAAACTGTTTAAGCCAAAATTATATAAATTTTCAACATTGGAGAAACCAATATTTTGGAAAACAAGAATGGCATCGGCAAAAGTTTGAGCACGGAAAAATATCAGTGATAATGTCCAGCTGAGTGTCACAAATACGGCGGCAAAAATTCTTTTCAGTCCTTTGGAGTTTCTGAGTTTAAAAATCCGGTCGAAAATAATCAGAAATAAACCATTGAGTGTCCCCCAAACGACAAAATTCCACGAAGCACCATGCCACAAACCGCTCAACACAAAAACAATAAGCGTATTAATTACTGTTCGGTTTACACCTTTTCTGTTTCCTCCAAGTGGGATATAAATATAGTCCTGAAACCAACTCGAAAGAGTGATATGCCAGCGTTTCCAAAAATCGGAAAAGGATGAAGCTAAATAAGGTCGACGAAAGTTTGTGGTCAGTTTAAATCCAAAGATACGTGCTGTACCGATGGCAATATCAGAATAAGCAGAGAAATCGAGATAAAGTTGAAAAGCAAAAAACACAACCGCCATAAGAAGCGAAATCCCTTTCGCATCGTTTATATTGCCATAAGCTTGATTTACAAAAATAGCCACTCTATCGGCAATCATAATTTTTTTAAACAACCCGAAAACAATTAATAGTAATCCCGTTCGTGTACTATGATAATCAAAGGTTTTACGGTCATCAAACTGTGGCAACAGATTTTTTGCACGTTCAATCGGACCGGCCACCAACTGAGGGAAAAAGCTTACAAAAGCCAGAAAATTAATCAATTTGTGAGTAGGCTCCATTTTTTTCAAATAGACATCGAGTGTATAACTCAATGATTGAAAGGTATAAAAGCTAATACCAACAGGTAGAATTATTTTTAATGGGATGTAATCGAATTTTGTCCCAAAAATAGCGAAGGTATCGACAAAACTGCCAACAAAGAAATTGTAATATTTAAAAAAACCGAGAAATCCCAAGTTTAAAGCCAAGCTTAAAATCAATAGTGTCTTTCTTCTTTTCTTATTTTCGTCTGGAGTTTTAAAAATTTCCAATGCCAGAAAATAATCCATTAACGAACTGATAAGAATTAACGAAAGAAAACGCCAATCCCAAAAGCCATAAAAAATATAGCTAACTGTCAGTAGAAATAAATTCCGTAGTTTAATATCTTTTTTATTAAATATAAACCAGTAAAGTAAATATACAAGGGGAAGAAAAACTGCAAAATCGAAGGAATTAAAAAGCATAGATAAAGTAATTTAATTCATTTTTTGGAAATAAAACCCGATAAAAGTTCCGCAAAACTAATATTTTTTTTAGTAATAAATTTAGAACAAGCAGTTTATATTATTCTAAGACTCTCTTAAAAAGTATACAAAACTCATTATCAATTATTTAGTATTTTATAAATATTATTTTTCATAAATAAAAAAGGGCTTTGCTCTTAAGCTAAACCCTAATTTTGATGTGTGAAATTTGATTCTTTATTTTTTTACTTTTTTTGAAGCAGCATTTAATAACTGCGCTTTACATATTCGGTATGTAATAAATGATGTGATTTATCTCCCAATGGTTCTTTCAGGAAATCTTTATAAAGGGTAAGTATCTCCGGATTTTCGTGCGATTTTCGCAACACCTTGAAAGCATCTTCGGAATAAATCGATTCCGCTCGTTTCTGACGGATTTCAAAATTAGTCGGAATGGGTTGTCCCCCACCGCCAAGGCAACCTCCCGGGCAGGTCATTACTTCAATAAAAGTGTAAGGCGAATTTCCATTTTCAACATCTTCAAGTAAAATACGGGCGTTTTTTAAGGTGTGAGCTACGGCCACTTTTATTTTCGTTCCATCCAAATCTACTTCTGCTTCGCGAATCCCTTTCATTCCACGCACTTCATTGAAATTAATGTTTGACAAGGTTTTACCGGTATAAATTTCGTATGCGGTACGTAATGCAGCTTCCATTACACCACCTGTTGCTCCGAAAATCACAGCTGCTCCGGTTGATTCTCCCAAAGGATGATCGAAACTTTCTTCTGGCAAATGAGCAAAATCGACACCTATCTCCTTAAACATGCGAGATAATTCGCGGGTTGTAAGCACATAATCCACATCGTAAAAAAGTTCATTATCTGATAATTGCAATTTTTCTTTCCAATAATCGAAAGCGCCATCCATTTCAGGTCGCTTCGCTTCATATTTTTTTGCAGTACAAGGCATTATCGAAACAACAACAATATCTCGCGGATCAATGCCGGTTTTTTCGGCATAATATGTTTTTGCAATGGCTCCAAACATCTGTTGAGGCGATTTGCAACTGGATAAATGTGCCAGAGAAGCAGGAAAAAAGTGTTCGATAAACGTAATCCAACCCGGCGAACAGGAAGTAATCATGGGTAATGTTCCACCGTTTTTAATCCTGCTCAACAATTCGTTTCCTTCTTCTATAATAGTCAAATCGGCAGCAAAATTTGTATCAAAAATTTTTGAAAATCCTAACCGACGTAATCCTCCGACCATTTTTCCGGTTACCAAACTTCCATAGGGCATTCCCATAGCTTCTCCAATTCCCACACGTATGGCAGGTGCCGTTTGAACTAATACTATTTTCTTGGGATTGTGTATGGCTTCCCAAACATCGGACACTGAACTTCTTTCGGTTATTGCACCTGTTGGACAAACCAAAGCACATTGTCCACAATTGGTACAAGCTACTGAACCCAATCCCTGATCAAGATAAGTTGAGATTTTGCTTTTTAATCCACGACCTGAAAAATCGATGGCTTTCACCGTCTGCATTTCGCTACAAACAGCCACACAACGACCACAAAGAATACACTTTTCAGGGTCACGAATCAAAGAAAGTGATGTGTCATCAATTTCTAAATGTTCTTTGCGGGTACGAACAAACCTTCTCTCTTTAATCCCAAAAGTGTAAGTTAGCTCCTGCAGTTCACAGTTTTGATTCCTGTCACAAATAAGGCAATCCTGTGGATGGTTTGCTAACAGCAATTCAACATTCATTTTTCTTGCATCTTGCACCCGCTTGTTGTTGGTCGTAATTTCCATGCCGTCCCACACTTTGGTAATGCACGAACGCAACAGCGAACGTGCTCCTTTCACTTCCACCACACAAACACCACACGATGCATTGTTCGAAACATCCTGCAAAAAACACAAGGTCGGGATTTTTATCCCTGACATTTTACAAGCTTCAAGTACCGTTTTACCTTCGGGTACCTCAACGATTTGATTATTTATTGTGATTTTCATAATAGTAAAGAATTAAGCCCGACCCCCTGCCCCCAAATGGGGGTTCGAAGAAGGAGTTTCTGATTTTCTTAAGAAATTTGATTTCTGATTTTTTCTAAAACCTGATTAATATTTTTTATGACTTCTTCATTTGTAAAACGAATTACCTTGAAACCTTCTTGGTTTAATTCATAAGTACGTTGTTCATCAGCCTCTTTTTGATAGTTGTGAATTTTTCCGTCTACTTCAATAATTAATTTACAGGAAAGAGCAACAAAATCGGGAATATAGTTTCCAATAACATGTTGTCTTCGAAATTTCACACTTAACTTTTTACTTTTGATTTCTTCCCATAACCTTTCTTCAGCAATAGTCATATTATCCCGCATTTGCTTTCGTTTATCTTTCAAGACATGATATGTGAAAGGATTTGCAATATTCCAATGTTCAATAAAAGGATCTTTGTCTGAGTTAGTCATAATTTTTCATTTAAATGAATGTTGAATATGATATGAATAAACAGAACTAATCTTTAAGCCCCCATTTGGGGGTTTGGTGGTTTAGTTTAATTTAGTTTCTAGCACCTCACATCGCATCTCAAACATCTGTTCACCTCATTTCTGGCTTGTTCTCCGGTAAATCCAAAATCTACTTCATGAAAATTCCCAACCCTTTCTTTTACCGATAATTTATAGCTTATATTTTTCGCACTCACTTTCGGATTTGCAGGAACTTTATTTGCATAAACAAATTCACGGAACAGCAAATGGAAACGTTTTTCTTTCATCAAAGCCATATCAATCGATTCGGCTGCTTTTTTAGCCATTCCCATTGCTTCGGCAGCCGTCGATGGCCCAACTACGGCATCGCCACCTGCATAAACTTTCGGAACGCATGTTTCATACGAAAATGGATGGATGATGATTCTTCCATCATTGGTTGTATCAATTTTATTATTTTTTAAATATTCTGATTCAACCCGTTCGCCCACAGCCAGTATCACAGAATCACACAAGATATCTTCTTTTTCTCCTGTGGGTACTGGTCGTCTTCGACCACTCGCATCAATTCCACCACAGGTCATAACATCTACCCGTAAACCGGTAACCTTTCCTGCTTTATCAGTTAATACTTCACTTGGCCCTGACATAAAATGGAAGTTGATTTTTTCGGCTTCCGATTCGGTGATTTCAATTTTGTTGGCCGGCATATCACATTTATCACGTCGATAAACCACGGTTACATCTTTTCCCAATCTCCAAATACTACGTGCAGCATCAATGGCTACATTTCCGGCACCGATAACCACTACTTTTTGTCCTAGTTTTGGTATTTTTCCCAAAGCCATTTCTTTCAACACTTCCGTTCCGGCAAAAACGCCATTTGCTTTATTTCCGGGAATATTTAAATCAATATCTTTCCATGCACCAATAGCCAGATAAACAACATCACATTCGTTTGTTAATGCCTCCATTGATAAATTATCGCCTAATCGTTGATTAAATTTGAATTTTACACCTAATTTTTTGATGAATTTAACTTCTTTCTGTAAAACCGATTTTGGCAAACGATATTGTGGTATTCCAAATCGGAGTACTCCTCCGGCTTCGGACAAAGCATCGTAAATTGTGATGTCATGTCCAAGGCGAACAAGATAAAAGGCAGCTGTTAGACCTGCAGGCCCCGCACCAACAATGGCAATTCGTTTTCCGGTTGAAGGTAGTTTCTCTTTAATAAGTTTTGAGTAAATTTCATTTTCTTTTCCAAGTTGGTACATTGTATCGGCAAGATAACGGTGAATTTCGCCTTGCGAAACCGGCTCATCTAATTGATCGCGACGACAGCGCATTTGACAATGGAAATGACAGATACGACCGATTGTTCCGGGAATAGGATTATCGCGCAAAGTCAGTTCAAATGCTTCCTCTATCCTATCTTCTTTTATTAATTCAATATATCCCGGGATATTCATATGAAGCGGACAACTATTTTCACATAAAGCCAAATATAATTTTTCGCACACTCCTGCATGACAGCGTTTTTCAACAATATGTTCTTCGTATTCGTTTCTGAAATAACGCAATGTTGTAAGAATTGGATTTGGCGCTGTTTGTCCAAGTCCGCAAATGGCCGTATCTTTTATAGTCTGACTCAGCAATTCTAACATCGTCAAATCACTGTGATTTCCTTTTCCTTCGGTAATTCTGGTCAAAATAGCCAAGGCCTGAGCCAGCCCTTCACGACAAGGAGTACATTTACCGCATGATTCAGCAGCATTAAACTCTAAAAAATATCGTGCAACATCTACCATACAATTATCCTGGTCCATTACTACCATACCCCCCGAACCCATAATAGCGCCAAGTCCGGCAAGGGATTCATAATCAACAGGAGTATTAAAATGTTTCAGTGGAATGCAACCTCCTGATGGCCCACCTGTTTGAACGGCTTTTACTTTTTTGGAAGTTCCTGTTCCTTCACCAATTTGGAAAACAAATTGATCCAATGTTGAGCCCAATGGCAATTCCACCAAACCGGTGTTTTTCACTTTACCTACAAGGGAGAATACTTTTGTTCCCGGACTTTTTTCAGTTCCTGTTTGAGTAAACCATTTGCTTCCTTTTTCAATAATAACTGGGATGTTACACCATGTTTCCACATTGTTTATATTCGTTGGTTTTCCGTAAAGTCCTTTACCAGCAGGATAAGGAGGACGAGGCATAGGACGCCCGGCTTTCCCTTCAATCGAAGCAATTAATGCCGTTTCCTCGCCACAAACGAATGCTCCTGCACCTTCAACCACATCAAGTTTAAAACTAAATCCCGAGTTCATTATATTCTCGCCCATCAAACCCATTGCAATAGCTTCTTCGATGGCAATTTTGAGTCTTTTTACGGCCAATGGATATTCGGCACGCACATAAGCTATTCCATGATTTACTCCCATAGCAAAAGCGCCAATCAACATCCCCTCAATAATAGAATGAGGATCACTTTCAATCTCATTTCGATTCATATAAGCTCCCGGGTCTCCTTCATCAGCATTGCATATCAGGTATTTTTCGTCCGAAACAGCAGCTCGCATAATATCCCATTTTTTACCTGTAGGAAAACCGGCACCACCCCGACCTCGCATTTTTGCATCCAACACTTCATTAATAACTTCTGCTGGATGCATATTTGTAAGCACTTTAGCAAGCGCACGATAACCGCCTACAGCAATATAATCTTCAATAACTTCAGGATTTATCAAACCTGCGTTACGCAAAACAATCTTTTTCTGTCCTTTAAAAAAAGGTATTTCGTTCCAATCTGGAATTTCATCCATTCCTTTTCCGAAATCAACTTCCGAAGTATGGAAATCCCAATTTTCAATTTTACAAAGTAACTTTTTTCGGTAATTTTTTCCTTTTACAAGTTCCTCAAGAATCTTTGTTGCTTCTTTTTCATCTACTTTACTGTAAACCAACATGGGTTTACCTGGAGAATAAACTGTCATCAAAGGTTCTTCTGCACAAAACCCAAAACAACCTACGGGTTTAAGTTTACAATTGATCTTATTTTCCAGAATATTTTTCTGCAAACTTTTAAAAATAATATCGGCACCATTTCCAATCCCACAAGTTCCCATTCCAACTAAAATCATCGGGATAGTACCCCCAACCCCTAAAGGGGAGTTTTGGATACATTTATCATAGGCTTTTTTCCAGAAATATAAAGGTGTATTTAAGTACCTTTTTTCAGTTATTTCATCAGGTATGATCATAGTATTAGCATTTTATAATTCTAAAATTTGAAAGTCAAGAAAAGAAAGTTGTAACCCTTTAGATGACAGAGGATATCTCTTTTACTTTTGAAAGAATTTTCAATAATTTTTGTGAATTTACATTGCTGTAAATAACCCCATCCACTGCAACAACAGGCGATTGTGCACATTGGCCAAAACAGGCTACTGTTTTGATTGTAAACTCATTATCCGATGTTGTAACAGATTGCTCAGCATCAATTTCACCGGACTTGATGCCAAAAACAGTACTGATTTCATCCAGCAACCCTTTTGAACCTTTGGTGTGACAAGCAGTACCACGACATACAACTATGGAATGACGCCCTTGTGGTTTCAAATTAAAAAAAGAATAGAATGTAACAACACTATAAACTTGTGTGTATGGAACCTGCATTTTTTGAGAAACAAGTGTGAGTGTGTTTTCGGGAAGGTATTTCAAAGGGTTAGCCTCCTGCACTTCTTCAAGTGTAGTTAACAATGCGCCGGGCTTACCTGCATGTTTCTCAATTATTTCATCGAGAACTGTTTCGGGAATGATAGAATGAATGTGTTTTTCCATAAATATATTATTTTTATAAATAACAATTTTCAACCAACATCCAAAAAAATTGAAAGATTAAAATGTACGCAAAAACTTTAACTGCTTTCAAATATAGTTAACGATACAAATATAATATTTAATTACGGAAATATTTCTTTAATTACAAATATTTTTATTTTTATACAAAAATAAATCATTTCTGTTGAATCAGATCAAAATATATGTGGCATTATTTGTACTGAAAACATAAAAGGCATCCCCAATCCGAGGATACCTTTTATGTATATTTTGAAAGATTATTTATTGTAAAAGAAAGCCTTTTCGGTTTAATTTTCCGGTCCAGATATCTGACAAATTCTGTGTAGCAGTTTTTCCACCAAATAAGAAAATCCTGTTTGAATTAGTAACTTGTTCTGAAGTGTAAGTTATTGTTTCATCATAATCCATTGGATTGAAGACAATGGCAGACGTGTAGTTTCTAATCAAATATTCTTCAGGAAGGACATTGTAGGCAGTATCGGGTTTATGCCAACTAAAACCTTCATCAATTGAAACCTTGTAATGTGATGTTAAAACCGTACTATCATTTCGGACTCCAAAAAGGAATAATTTATCGTCGTATGAAATTACTGACGCACCTGTGGCAAGTGTATCGAGCGTTTTATTTTCAATACTAAAGTCGATCCAATAAGTACCATTTTCGGTGTTCCAATTCGTTTTCAAGGTGGTTCCGTCAGCACTTTTTCCTCCAATAATCATTGCTTTACTTTTACCTGTACGCGATTTAAACGAAATTGATGTAAAATCACTGATTGGAAAATTATATTTAATTTGTTGATTTACTGTCGCATCACTAAATTCACCGTTTATACTATTCGCAAAATAATAGTTCTGATCTGAATTTAATTTTACAACTGCACATAAATTACTGTTTAAAGTACACAACAACGAAACAAATGTGTAATCCGTAAATTGAACTTTTGGTGTCCAATTTAATCCATCAGCTGATGAATATATTTTATTGTCTGCTGCTGTAACATATATTATGCTTCCGATAATGTTCAGATCACTAAACGTGCAATTTGAGGGCAAGCCGGTTATTGTTTTGGAACTCCAATCATATCCATTTGCCGAAACATATGCATAATTTGCAGTATTATTTTTCAAATAATAAAATACCAAGTCATTAAAATAAACGGCTTTTTGATTTAAAGCATTATGGTTATCAATATTATCACTTACTTTATTCCATATATATAATTCTGAACTTACTTGATGAACATTTACTTTTATAGGATATGTTCTCAGATGTATGACGTCGGCAGCATAATTTTTAATTTTCACAACATTCGTAAAATCAATAGTATCAGTTCCGGTAAGATAAACTGAATCTAACACATCATCATTTTGATAGTAAAGCAATTTGGCACCTGTACTTTGAAAGGTAAAAGTAGGATTCACACTATCGATTCGGGTTTGATAAGGCAATGAGTCAAGATTTACAATTACCGAATCATCCAACAACTCGTCCCATTCCAATGTAAAATCGGCACTGCTAAGATCTGGTATACTATCATTATCAGCAAAAGTAAGCGAAACAAAAGTTGGATTTTCTGAATAGGTTGTATCATCTGTGCTTAAACATGAAGCAAGAAAAATAACTGCAAAAAGAGGAATAATTAACCTGAATTGTTTGAATTTCATATTGACATTTTTTTGAACGGACAAAGTTAAAAACATTTTGACTCTTTTAAACGGGTTCTTCTAAGTTTTATTATTTTTTATAATTAAAAGACATGTTGTATTAGAAAATTTAGCTGAAATATTCTCATTGCAGGAATTATTATTGAATTTCAACCATTACCGGACAATGATCAGAATGAACAGCATCCGAAAGAATAGCCGCATTTACAAGTTTCGGTTTCAAAGTATCTGTCACCCAATGATAATCAATCCGCCATCCGGCATTTCGGTAACGTGCACCACCCCTATAACTCCACCAACTGTATTTCTCCGCACTTTTATCAAATTCTCGGAACGAATCCACCATTCCTGATGCTTCATATTGGTCGAGCCACTCGCGTTCTTCCGGTAAAAATCCTGAAACTCCGTTTTGACGTTCGGGATGATTAATATCAATTGGTTTATGACAAATATTATAGTCACCACAAATAATCAAATTTGGACGGCTTTTGCGAAGTTCTGTAACAAAGGGTAGAAATGCAGACAGAAAATCCATTTTAAATGCCTGACGTTCATCACCGGATGAACCTGAAGGTACATAAACACTGATAATTGACAAATCACCAAAGTCAGCTCGGATAACACGACCTTCGAAATCGTAACGGGGATGATTCATGCCAATCACCACATTATCAGGAGCTTTTTTTGTCAGTATTGCCACGCCACTATAGCCTTTTTTTACGGCCGAATGAGCGTAAGTTGTATAACCCATTTCGGCAAAAAGCATAGTGTCAATCTGTTCGGGTTGAGCTTTTGTTTCCTGAAGACAAAGTACATCAGGATCTTCTTCTTTCATCCAACCCGTAAAATTTTTGGTCAGTGCTGCACGAATGCCATTTACATTGTATGAGATAATTTTCATTGGTTTACTTTTTTAACTTGTTTAAACAATTCTGACGCAAACACAAAATCGTTTAGCGCATCATTATCAACATGAAAAATGTCATCTTTGTTCCCTTGCCACGCTTTTACTCCCTTTTCGATAAAAATAATATTTTCACCAATTTCCATTACTGAGTTCATATCGTGAGAGTTAATAATGGTTGTGATATCAAATTCATGAGTAATCTCATTGATCAACTTATCAATAATCAGCGAGGTTTTCGGGTCGAGGCCGGAATTTGGTTCATCGCAGAAAAGGTATTTCGGTTGTAGAGCAATGGCACGGGCAATAGCAACACGTTTTTGCATCCCTCCACTAATTTCGGACGGTGCTAAACCATAAGCTTTTTCTTCAAGATTTACATGTTTCAAACAAAAACGAGCACGTTCAATCATTTCCTCCCGGTTAGTTTGAGCAAACATTTCGAGTGGATACATCACGTTTTCCAACACCGTCAATGAATCGAAAAGTGCCGAACCCTGAAAAAGCATTCCAACCTCTTTCCGCAAAACGCGAATATCACGCATATGCATATCGGGCAAATTACGGCCATCATATTCAATCCGTCCGTTATCAATCCGATGAAGTCCAATGATACTTTTCATCAAAACCGTTTTTCCTGAACCACTCTGACCAATAATCATATTCGTTTTCCCTGTTTCAAAAACAGCAGAAACATTTTTCAAAACATGATTCGTATCAAAGGATTTATCTACATTTTTTACTTCTATCATTTCAGGGAGAAAGTTTTTAAAGTTCTTAGAGTTTGTAAGGTTTATAAAGTCTGTAAAGTTATAAAGGATAGATAATGTTACAATTTTTTTCAGTTTACGACTAACTGTTTACTGCTTACTGTTTACTGTTTACTGTTTACTGCTTACTGCTTACTGCTTACTGTTTACTGCTTACTGCTTACTGTTTGCTGCTTCTTCATTAGTTCAACATAATTTTTGTAATCAAAATATTGAAAAACAGAATCAAAATGCTTCCGTTTACAACTGCATTTGTACTAGCTTTACCCACATCCAATGCTCCTCCATAAGCATAATATCCATAATATGCAGCAACAGAAGAAATTATAAACGCAAAAATCATTGATTTAAATATGGAATAGTAAATATAATAGGGTATAAATGCATATTGAATACCAATGAGATAATCGCCAGTAGTTAATATGTCAGTCAAAACCCCTACAAAATACCCGCCTGTTAATCCTAATCCCATACTAAAAATCACCAAAAACGGCATCATAACAACAAAAGCTACAATTTTGGGAAGGATTAGATAATTTGCCGAATTAACTCCCATAATTTCAAGGGCATCAATTTGTTCGGTAATGCGCATAGTTCCTATTTCGGATGCAATATTTGAGCCCACTTTACCGGCCAAGATAAGACATAAAATGGTGGAAGAGAATTCGAGTAATAAAGTATCACGGGTTACCAAACCAGTTGTGTAAACCGGCAATAATGGATTTGAAGTGTTCAGTTTGGTTTGCATTGTCATAATGAAACCGATAAATACTGAAATAATTGCAACAATAGGCAAAGACTGCAACCCCAGTTTCTCCAGTTCTTTTGGAAATTGTCGGAAAAACATTTTCCAACGGTCAGGGAGTACGAAAACCCGTTGCATCAATAAAAAAAACCTACCGGTTTCGCTAATTAAACTCATGATTTATAGTGATAAACGATTAATTACATTGAAATAAAAATGGATCTATTCAATTCTTTTTTATGAATTTGCAAATATACTCTTTTTTTGAATAACAGAAAACCCGTACATTGGAACAAAAAAGAGAAACCCGCACTTGCGAATTTCTCTTTTTTATTTCTTTTGGAAAGAATACGATTACACGCGTCTTTCTTTGATACGAGCTTTTTTACCGGTAAGTGCACGTAAATAATACAATTTAGCGCGACGTACTTTACCACGTTTGTTAACGGTAATACTTTCAATAAACGGAGAATCCATTGGAAAAATACGTTCAACACCTATATTTCCTGATATTTTACGGACAGTAAAACGTTTTTTGTTTTCGTGACCAACGATTTTGAGTACATCGCCTCGAAATTCCTGAATACGTTCTTTGCTACCCTCTTTAATACGGTAAGCTACTGTTACAGTATCTCCGGCTTTGAACACTGGATGACTTTGTTCAACCAGAAATGCTTGTTCTGCAATTTTAATTAAGTCCATTATTGCTGTTTGTTTAAATAAATATTATGCGCAATATTCACAGACCTCACTTATTCTGTCAGAGATTACGCTAAAATTGGACTGCAAAAGTACTGCTTTTTTTTAGTCCGGCAAATAAATTACTCACATTTTTATACATTTCCGATTTTGTATCAATATTAATTCACTTTTATCCAATTAATTTCAATAAAAATGAAAGAAAATTGACTCATTTAAATTCATAAAAACATTCCGGAAGAACTCTTTCAGAATAGATTGATTTTAATGATTATACGCAGAGTGTTCTGATTTAAAGTCCGGACAAGAATTGATATAAATTATTGATTCAAATCAGATTTTTTTATTACTAAAAAACTATGAATCATGAATTTATTCGAACCAACTTTTAACGACCAAAGGAGATAATTCTCACTAAAATATATGATTATAATTTGTGGAAATTCATATAATTCGTGGACAAAAAGATTTGTTTTGATTATTAAACAATCAACCTGTTAATTGCTTCAGGAGCTTACGTGGAGAAACATTTTGATTTTTATGTTTTTATATTTAAAAGTTCATTTTATAATCAACTAATTAAAATTGCTTTGTATTCAAAATCAATCTTATTTATGTGTTGATAAAATAACTATTTTTTTGTAGCTTTGCATCCCATAAATCAAAGTAAAAAAGGGAAATGGAAAAAAAGAGAATTAAAAGGGCATTAGTATCTGTTTATCACAAAGATAACCTTGATGTTATTATTCAAAAACTACATGCCGAAGGAGTAGAATTTATCTCTACCGGCGGTACTCAATCGTTTATCGAATCGCTTGACATTCCGTGTAGTGCAGTAGAAGATTTAACCGGTTATCCCTCAATTCTGGGCGGAAGAGTTAAAACATTGCACCCAAAAATTTTTGGAGGAATACTTAACCGCCGTGATTTAGAGTTGGATAAGCAGCAAATTGCCGAATATGAAATTCCTGAAATTGACCTTGTAATTGTTGATTTATATCCTTTTGAAGCTACTGTTGCTGCAGGGGCCGATGAAGCAACAACGATAGAAAAAATTGACATCGGTGGCATTGCGTTAATTCGTGCAGCAGCCAAAAACTACAACGATGTCGTAATTGTGGCTTCGCAAGATCAATACAAACCGTTATTAGAAATTATTAGTGCTAACGGAGCCGAGACTTCGATTGAAGAACGGCGTTGGTTTGCAAAAGAAGCATTTGCAGTATCATCTCACTACGATTCAGCTATTTTCAATTATTTTGACGGACAGGGAAAAAGTGCTTTCCGTTATAGCGAAAACAATTCAAAATTACTTCGTTACGGCGAAAACCCTCATCAAAGTGGAGTATTTTTTGGAAAGTTCGACGAAATGTTCGAACAACTACAAGGAAAAGAAATCTCGTACAATAACTTACTTGACATTGATGCTGCCGTTAATTTGATCAATGATTTTGACGATATAACATTTGCTATTCTAAAACATAACAATGCCTGTGGAATTGCTTCCCGTCCTGTTTTAGTTGAAGCATGGAATGATGCATTAGCCGGCGATCCTGTTTCTGCATTCGGTGGTGTATTAATAACCAATGCCATTATCGACAAAGCAACAGCTGAAGAGATGACTAAAATTTTCTTCGAAGTGGTAATTGCTCCCGATTACGATTTGGAAGCAATTGAAATCCTTAGCCAAAAGAAAAACAGAATTATTTTAATTTTGAAAAACGCAAAAATCAAAGCACTACAATTCCGTTCGTTATTGAATGGTGTTTTGATGCAAGATAAAGACACTCATACTGAAGTGGCTGAAAACTTAACCGTAGTAACTGAAAACGCTCCTACAGCTGAAGAAATTGAAGATCTGCTTTTTGCCAATAAAATTGTGAAACATACTAAATCGAATGCAATTGTTTTAGCAAAAAACAAACAATTGTGTGCGAGTGGCGTTGGTCAAACTTCACGGGTTGATGCATTAACACATGCTATTGAAAAAGCTGATTCATTCAAAATGGACTTGAAAGGAGCAGTTATGGCTTCCGATGCATTTTTCCCATTTCCTGACTGCGTACAAATAGCTTTCGAAGCCGGAATTACATCGGTAATTCAACCGGGTGGTTCTATCAACGATAAACTTTCGATTGAATCGTGCAACGAAAATGGCGTATCAATGGTAACAACCGGAATCCGTCATTTTAAACACTAATTACAACAGTGATCAGTGATCAGTAAACAGTGAACAGTGAACAGTAAACAGTGATCAGTAAGCAGTTGCATGACTTTTTAACTATAAAAACTTTATAAACTTTCAAACTCAAGATATGGGACTATTTTCATTTACACAAGAAATAGCGATTGACTTAGGAACTGCAAATACCATTATCATACATAATGATAAAATTGTGGTAGACGAGCCATCGGTAGTTGCCTTGGACAAACGTACTGATAAACTGATTGCTATTGGTGAAAAAGCACGTCAAATGCAGGGAAAAGAAAACGAAGGAATTCGTACCGTTCGTCCTTTGCGCGATGGTGTGATAGCCGATTTCTATGCTGCTGAATTATTGATTCGTGGCTTAATAAAAATGATTCCTACAAAGAATCATCTTTTCTCACCTACATTAAAAATGGTGGTTTGTATCCCATCAGGAAGTACCGAGGTGGAAATTCGTGCGGTACGTGACTCGTCGGAACACGCCGGTGGTCGTGAAGTGTATATGATTTATGAGCCTATGGCTGCAGCAATCGGTATTGGCATTGATGTAGAAGCACCCAACGGCTGTATGATTGTTGATATTGGTGGTGGTACCACTGAAATAGCCGTTATTTCGCTGGGCGGTATCGTATCAAATAAATCGATTCGTATTGCAGGTGATGATTTAACAGTGGACATTGTTGAATACATGGGACGCATGCACAATATTAAAGTAGGAGAACGTACTGCTGAATTAATCAAAATAAATGTTGGTGCTGCATTGACCGATTTGGAAGATGCCCCTGAAGATTATATAGTTCACGGACCAAACCGCATGACAGCTTTACCAATGCAGGTGCCAGTTTCTTATCAGGAAATTGCACATTGCCTTGAAAAATCTATTTCGAAAGTGGAAGCAGCCATCCTGAGTGCATTAGAACAAACGCCTCCCGAATTATATGCGGATATCGTTCAACGTGGAATTTATCTTGCCGGTGGTGGTGCATTATTGCGCGGTCTTGATAAACGTTTGACCGACAAACTAAATATTCAATTTCATATTGCTGAAGATCCATTGCGCGCAGTAGCCCGTGGCACTGGAATTGCATTAAAGAACGTTGATAAATTTTCGTTCCTTATACGATAACTTTTAGATTTCCGGTAGAAAACAGGATGACTTTCTACCGGAAATTTTGTCTCCTTCAAATTCCAATTTTCTACCACCAGGTCAAACAATCATGAAGAATCTAATCAATTTTTTGATTCAATACAGCGTTGTGTTTTTATTTCTTTTTCTGGAAATAATTTCCTTCAGCATGATTGTGAAAAATCAGGATTTCCAACGAAGCGTTTTCCTGTCTTCCAGTAATTCGGTTGTATCAAGTATGTATGAATGGAGTAATTCTGTCGTTGAATTTTTCAAACTCCGTGCAGCAAACGACAATTTATCCGAAGAAAATACAACCCTTAAAAATCAGATTATCAATCTCCGAAATAAATTATCGACCTTACAAAAAGACGGCGATGATACCTTGCATTTTCAGATTCCACCCGAAATGGAATATCAATTTATATCGGCAAAAGTAATCAATAGTTCAACCAATAAACTTCAAAATTACATTACCATAAACAAAGGAAAAGTTGACGGCATTAGTGTAGATATGGGAGTTATAAGCGACGAAGGAGTGGTAGGAATTGTAAAAAACGTTTCTGATCATTTTGCAGTTGTAATTCCGGTTTTAAACCCAAAAATTGAAATAAGTTGCAGGTTTAAACGTAACAATTATAGCGGATCGCTCCTTTGGTCCGGAGAAGATTACCGTTATGCAAATCTTACCGACATAGCCCGTCACGTAGAATTATCGCTGGGTGACACACTAATAACCAGCGGATTAACCACTACATTTCCAGAAGGTATACCAGTGGGAATTATAGAAGATTTCAACATAAAAGAAAGTGATGCTTACTATAAAATTCAAGTGAAATTAGCCGTTAATTTTCGAACACTTTCGCATGTAAAAGTGATTAATTATTTGAATTACAAAGAACAACGTAATTTGGAAATAAATTCAGAAGAACAATAGGATGCCTGTAGTTTTACAAAATATAATTCGATTTATTTTACTGGTACTTGTTCAGGTATTAGTGCTGAATAATGTCCAGTTTTTTGGATATATTAACCCCTATATTTATATCCTTTTTATTCTTTCATTACCTGTTCTAACCAAACGTTGGCTAACCCTTCTGCTGGCTTTCGGACTTGGATTAATCATCGATTCGTTTTCAAATACAATGGGAATGCATGCTTTTGCAGCTGTTCTTATAGCATTTTTGAGAAGTGGTATTATCAAAATTTTCACTTCTCTCGAAGAAGGAAATAATCCGACTCCATCTTTTCATACTTTTGGTGTAGCTGCGTATATAAAATATGTTGTCATAATGGTCTTTATACATCATGGAGCACTGTTTTTCCTTGAAGCATTTACAGTACAACACCTTTGGATTACTACCGGGAAAATATTTTTCAGTTCACTTGTTACGATACTCCTTATATTAGGATACCAATCTCTAAATAAAAAATAGCACATGATTAACGATACGCTTCAAAACAGAAGATATGTAATCGCCATTATCATGTCGGCTATAATAGTCATATTTATTTTTCGTTTATTCTCCATTCAAATTTTGGAGACAAAATACAAGGAAGGTGCTGACAGTAATGCATTTCTCAAGAAAACACAGTTTCCTCCCCGCGGTTTGATTTACGATAGGAATCATAACTTGATGGTTTACAATAAACCGGCATATGATATTGCGCTAATCATGCGTGAAATTAAAGATATTGATACAATAGCATTTTGCAAAGCATTGAATATTGATAAAAAATTCTTTATCAAACAAATTGAAAATCTAAAAGATCGTCGAAAAAACCCCGGATATTCTTCATATACACCGCAACTCTTTATGAGTCAGTTAGGAATTGAAGATATAGCGACCATTCAAGAATCAATGTATAAATTTCCCGGATTCTACATCCAAAACAGAACCTTACGTGAGTACTCTTTTCCGATTGCAGCTCATGTATTGGGCAGTATTGGCGAAGTTTCAGCTCGCAGAATTGAGAAAGATGATTATTATAGTCAGGGTGACTATGCCGGACGCGATGGAATAGAATATATTTATGAAAAACAATTACGTGGAGAAAAAGGAGTTGAAATTCTATTACGCGATGCTAAAGGCAGAATAAAAGGCAGTTACGAAAAAGGGAAATATGATATCGCTCCAAAAGCGGGCAAAAATTTGACCCTGACACTCGACATTGAATTACAAAAGCTAGGCGAAAAACTTTTAACAGGGAAAGTGGGAAGCGTAGTGGCCATCGAACCCAAAACAGGTGAAATTCTGGCAATGGTTTCGAATCCCGCTTTTGATCCAGGCATTTTGGTTGGTCGTCAGCGTTCAAAAAATTACTGGGCATTAGTGAACGACCCTACGAAACCCTTAATGAATAGGGCAACACAAGCGCAATATTCTCCGGGATCTACTTTCAAAACGATTCAGGCTCTTATCTGTCTGCAAATGGGAGGCATTACCGAAAATACTATGTTTACTTGCAACGGCCCAAACTCCTCTCCAATAAAGTGTACTCACCATCATGGTTCTCCGGTAAGTTTACTGAGTGCCATTGAGCAAAGTTGCAATCCATATTTCTGGAACACTTTCAAAACGACACTCGAGAAAGACGGTTATGGAGATAAAAATTTAATATTCAAAAGCAGATATCAAGAATGGGCAGACGATGCCATGAGTTTTGGTTTTGGTGAAAAATTTGAAGACGGTGATATTTACGAACAATCCAGAGGAAATATACCAAAGCAGGAATACTTCAATCGATATTTTGGTAAAACGGGCTGGCGAGCAATGACTATTCGTTCATTATCTATCGGACAAGGTGAAATTCTAGTTACACCCCTTCAGCTGGCAAACTCAATGGCTATAATTGCAAATGATGGCTATTTTATCACACCTCATCTCAACAAAACAGACTCCATGCTCACAAAAATTCACAAAACAGCGATAGACAAAAAATACTTCTCTATTGTAAATGAAGGGATGTGGCGTGTTTTTGAATTCGGAACAGGACGTTATTACAAAATCCCGAATACAAGTATGTGTGGAAAAACGGGAACAGTCCAAAATGGTCATGGTAAAGACCATTCAATTTTTGTTGGATTTGCCCCGCGCGAAAATCCTAAAATTGCTATTGCAGTTGTAATTGAAAATGCCGGTTTTGGAGCTACTTGGGCAGCGCCAATATCCAGTTTGATGATGGAGCAGTATATTTACGGAAAAATTGAACGTCAGGAATTATTAGAACGGATGTCAACCTCAATAACAAATATCGATGTCAAAGAACGATAGTATAAGATACGCATTGGATTGGACAACGATATTTTATTTTGTTGTTCTTGTTTTTATGGGTTGGATAAGCATTTACGGTGCTAGCTATGACTTTGATCAATCCAGCATTTTGGATTTTAATCAGCGTGCGGGGAAACAATTTATTTGGATTCTGACTGCTTTTGGAATTGGTGGAATGTTACTTCTGGTGGATTCCCGGATGTATAATATTTTTGCCTATTTTATCTATGCATCAGCTATGCTATTGCTATTAGTTACCATCTTTGTAGCTACCGACATTAAAGGGTCACGCTCGTGGTTAGTACTCGGTCCTATCAGTTTCCAACCAGCTGAATTAGCAAAAATGGCAACGGCTTTGGCTTTATCAAAATTCATGAGTTCGTATAATTACAAACTTAAAAACTGGAAAGATTTAATACCGTTGGGGTTATTTATTTTCTTGCCATTTGCACTCATCATCTTACAAAAAGAGACGGGTTCGGCTCTCGTTTTTGTTGCCTTTTTACTTATGTTTTACAGAGAAGGAATGAATGGAATTGTACTTTTAATTGTTACATTTGCCATCATTTTATTTGTCGTCATTATAAGATACAGCATTGTTCCTATTCAAGTTGACAGAGGAACATTAGGAATGATAATTGGAATGATTCTCATACTTGCTGCTCAACTTATATATGCATTCTTTATAGCCAGGAATAGAAAAGAAGCATTTATTGTAACAATTGGAACGATTGTAATAGCATTACTTTCCTATATTATAAACATCTGGTATAACTTCAACTATAATTACGTTGCTATTTTTACAGTAATTGCAGCATGTATTTATTGGATGGTTATTGAGGTAATTTACAGATACAAACGATATTGGTTGGTTGTAGCCATATCGCTTGGCTCTGTATTATTCTGTTTTTCTGCCGATTATTTATTTGAAAAAGTATTACAACCTCATCAACAAATCCGTATCAAAGTACTGCTTAATATGGAAGATGATCTTACAGGTGCAGGTTACAATGTCAATCAATCGAAAATTGCCATAGGTTCAGGTGGATTTTGGGGAAAAGGCTTCCTAAATGGAACACAAACAAAATTGAAATACGTACCTGAACAGGATACCGACTTTATTTTCTGTACAGTTGGTGAAGAACATGGTTTTTGGGGTTCAACATTAGTATTGTTTATCTACTGGCTGTTTTTAATGCGATTATTAAAAATTGCCGAACGACAGCGAGAAGCATTTAGTCGTGTTTATGCCTATTGTGTTGCCAGTATTTTCTTTTTCCATCTCACTATAAACATTGGAATGGTACTTGGAATAATGCCGGTCATCGGTATTCCATTGCCTTTCTTTAGCTATGGAGGGTCGTCTTTATGGGGATTCACAATAATGTTGTTTATCTTACTTCGCTTAGATGCAGCGAGGCTCGAACGAATGAGATAAAAAAACAATCTATAAAACGCAAATGTTTGAGGGATTCTATCCTTTTCTGATGCAGCATGTGATATTGCGGATATTCGAAAAATTAGACCATCTGTACATATAAAATAGCCCAAAGCTATTTTATATGTCTACTGTGGTTAATGCCGATGTATACAAACAAATAGGGCAATGAGACGAAGTCGAAATTGGACTGTATTGTTTGTGCTATCGGTATTATTTGTTTTTTTCCTGTCTTTCGGCATCCAATTGTACTTTTGATTTACTCGTATTTACGATATAAACACCAACAAAAACGAGTACACCTGATAGTCCCTTTTCAATTCCAAACTGATCAATTCCCATCCATACAGCTAACATAGATGCAACTATCGGTTGCACGTAATTATACATACTGAAAGTTGTGGGACGTAGCACTTTTTGTCCAACCGGTATTAGCATATAAGCAAAAAAGGTTGCAATTACAACCATATATAGTATTCGCAAATATATATCGGAACTAAGTAGAGAAAAGTCTGTCGTATTAATAGGTTGGTAGCAAAACGGATAGATCATTATTGTTCCAAACAAAAACATCCATTTCATTAAAGTAATGGCAGAATAGCGCATAATCAGTCCTTTAAACAAGGTCAGATAAAGTGCAAACGAAACCACAGCACCCAACACAATTAGATTTCCAACCAGGTTACTTTCACCCACATTGACATTATGGCTTGTCAATACTAAAATTAATGCTCCCGAAGCTCCAATTAAAACACCAATAGCTTTCTTTATTGTTATGGGTTCTTTAATTATTATTGCTGCCAGTATCATCGTTATAATAGGCAACATAGTCACAACAATAGATGCATCAATAGGCGAAGTCATCGATAAACCGACAAAAAAAGGCAGTTGATTAAGACTCAATGCAAATATTGAGGCAAAAAATAAGAGTAAAATATCTTTTTTGGGGACATGTTCTTTTTTTACAACAAGCGATAAAAGCCAAAATAATATTGCACCTCCGGCTATTCTAAAAAATGTAAGTGTGAACGGACTAAGAATTTCCGGCATTAAACTTCTTGAAATGGGTGTATTTAACCCGAAAAATATGTTAGCTGATAAGAGCGCTATATGACCTGTTTTTTTACTTTTTTCCATATTGAAGGTGCAAAGGTAGTAATATAGTTAGAAAGTTTATAGAGTTTATATTGTTATTAATGTTATCAGACTGAATAGCTGCAACTTACATTTTATTTTAGGATTTGTGAATTTACGCAGACAAATCACTTTTGTAACAATTCAACCTGATGAGGCACAAAAGCAGTAGAACTTTATAAACAAAAAAACAACTTTTTCAAAACATATTTGCAAATATCACATATAGTGTTTAGCTTTGTAGTCAATCCACAAAAAGGTCATATGAAATCGAAACCAAAAGAACAGCGTTCCTTATTTCCCGAAGAATGTTTGCTTCGTGAAATCAGCAGTCAGGCTCGTTTATCGATAGGGCTTCCTAAAGAAAAAACGGATATTGAAACACGGTTGGCACTAACACCCGAAGGTGTTGCAATTGTTGTTGAAGAAGGTCATAGTGTATACATACAGCGAGGAGCAGGTGAACCCATGTCCTATATTGATTTACAATACAGTGAAGCCGGTGCGTTTTTGGTGGACGATGCTTCCGAAGTATTTGAATCCGATATTGTATTGAAAATAGCCCCACCTACACTGGAAGAATTAAATTTAATGCATGATCATTCCAGCATATTTTCAATGTTGCAATTGAGCAATTTATCAGCCGATTGCATAAAATTAATGATAAAGAAAAAGCTGAATGCCATTGCTTATGAATTAATAAAAGATGAACAAAAAGCTTTCCCTGTTGTAAGTTCTATTTCTGAAATTGAAGGAAATACCGTTATTGCCATTGCAGCCGAGCTAATGAGTAATGAACGGGGTGGAAAAGGGATTTTATTGGGTGGAGTTGCCGGAATTACACCAACCGAAGTTGTTATTCTTGGAGCCGGAATTACCGGAACAGTGGCTGCTCGAACAGCTTTAGCTTTAGGTGCGCAAATAAAAGTATTTGATCATGACATTAATAAACTTCGTAAAATTCAGCATTATCTGGGTCGACAAGTATTTACATCTGTAATTCATCCAACGGTATTGTTTAAAGCACTTGCTTCAGCTGATGCTGTGATTGGAAATTTGCGATATATAAATGGTTCTGAACGTTTTATGATTTCGGAAGATTTAGTAAAAACGATGAAAAATGGTGCTATTATTATTGATATGAGCATAGATCAGGGCGGCTGTTTTGAAACTTCAGAATGCCGGACATTAAAAAATCCTGTGTTTCAGAAACACGGCATCATTCATTATTGTGTTCCGAACATTTCTGCTCGTGTAGCGCGAACATCTTCCATGGCGTTGAGCAATATATTTGCACCCATGTTACTTAAAATAGGACATTCAGGAAGTGTAAATTCTGCTATCTCTGAAAGTTCAGGATTCCGACATGGTGCTTATATTTTCGATGGAGTGTTGGTGAACAGGTTAATCGGCAATTATTACGACATAGCTTCGAATGATATCGGTTTGCTATTACCGGGATATTAATACTAATTTTCGTAACTACTCAGCCCCCCAACCCCTCCCTCCTACGTCAGGAGGTAAACACCTAAAGGGGGAGTTCTGGAGCGACATTCATCATTTATGCGCTTTAATTTGGCTGTTTTTTTTGTGAAAATTACATTTTTTTACTCTGCAATTTTCCTAAAAACGTTAAATGAAGTACTTCTTGAAGTGCTGAGTAGTCACTAATTTTCAAAGAAATACCCGTTTACTGAAAATTATTATACTTTAAGACTTTAGGCTTTCAATAAAACAGAAAGAATTGAATCACAATCTACACAAATTGTCACGATAATAGATAGTTTTGATTAGTGTAAAGTATTGGTTTAATGAGAACTTTGTTTTGAAAATGCAGGAATTAAGGAACCCAACGGTTTAGGAACATTTGCGGATAATATACTGAATGAAAAATTCTACAGTAATTAGCGACTGTAGAATTTTTTTTATTCTCAGGAAAATAAATAATTAAAGTTGTGCGTGAACTCTTAGGTCACTTATTTGGTTTAAATTAAAATTAAAAATAATTCATCAAATAAAAGTTATGAAATCACTTAAAACACTCTTAATTATTTGCCTATTCTTACCAATTATGGTAAGTTGTCAACCAAAAGAAAACAACATAAAGGCACTTAGTTCTCAGGAATTTCAGAAAACTATTTCTTCAAGAGATGTATTTTTGATTGATGTACGAACAGCAGGTGAATTCAATAATGGTCATATTAAAGGTGCAATCAATATAGATGTAAATAATCCTGAATTTGTTTCTCTTGTTAAATCAAAACTCAACAAAAGGTCGTTGGCTCTTTATTGCAGAAGCGGAAGCAGAAGTAAAGTAGCGGCTTCTAAACTGACTGAAACGGGAGTTATTATTTACGAGCTTAACAATGGCTTTATAGACTGGATGCAATCAGGATTACCAATAGAGAATTAATATTTTAGTTTAATGTTGAGCGATTTTTGTTGTAAAGATTACAAATAAAAGTGTATTTTTGCACTTAAGAAAAATGGAACGCATGTCGCTAAACGAAGAACTAAAGCCTCAACTCGAAGAAGACCAGATTCATCAGGAATTTGAAGCTTTACTGGGTGAATACCGAAATACCAATCACCGTCAAAAAATTGAACTGATTACCAAAGCGTTCAATTTTGCAAACGCAGCGCACAAGGGCATTAAACGTCGCTCGGGTGAACCATATATCATGCATCCGCTTGCCGTTGCACGTATTGTCGTGCGCGAAATTGGATTGGGTTCTACTTCCATTTGTTCCGCTTTACTGCACGATGTAGTGGAAGATACCGATTACACTATAGAAGATATTGAGAATCTTTTTGGGCCTAAAATTGCACAAATTGTTGATGGACTTACAAAGATTTCAGGTGGTGTATTTGCCGAAAAAGCATCCGAACAAGCTGAAAATTTTCGTAAGTTACTCATTACCATGTCGGAAGACATTCGTGTAATCCTTATAAAAATTTCCGATCGTCTTCATAATATGCGAACCCTTGGTTCGATGCCGCCGGCCAAACAATATAAAATTGCCGGCGAAACTCAATATATTTACGCTCCCCTCGCCCACCGCTTAGGACTTTTCCGTATAAAAACCGAACTTGAGAATCTCAGTTTCAAATACGATCATCCGGACACCTATAATAATATCGAACAGAAATTAATGGTGGATGAAGTTGCCCGGAACAAATTTTACGAAGATTTTTCGTTGCCTATAGATAAAAAACTAACAGAAATGGGTTATGAATTCTCTCTTCGCGCCCGTTTAAAATCTGTTTATTCTATTTGGCGAAAAATGTCAACCAGAAATATTCCTTTTGAAGAAGTTTATGATTTATTAGCACTGCGTATTGTGTTTAAACCACGTGAAGGAATGAACGAAAAGGATCAATGCTGGATGTTGTATTCTGCTATTACGGCTCTTTACAAACCTCATCCGGAGCGAATTCGAGATTGGGTTAGTACACCTAAAGCTAATGGATACGAAGCATTACACGTTACAGTTATGGGTCCGGAAGGGCGTTGGGTAGAAGTGCAGATTCGTAGTGAAAGGATGAACGATATTGCAGAAAAGGGGCTTGCTGCACACTGGAAATATAAAATGGGCGAAGCTGAAGAGTCAGAATTGGACAAATGGCTTAAAACAATCAAAGAATTACTCGAACATCCCGAACCGAATGCTATCGATTTTATGGATACGTTCAAGTTAAATCTTTTTGCTTCGGAAATATTTGTATTCACACCAAAAGGCGAAATTAAAACCATTGGTCAGGGTGCGACAGCTTTAGACTTTGCGTATATGGTTCACTCCGATTTAGGGAATCATTGTATCGGAGCTAAAGTAAATCATAAATTGGTTCCACTAAGTTACAAATTAAATAGTGGTGACCAGATTGAAATCCTGACTTCAAAAAAACAAACTCCACAACCAGAATGGCTTGATTATGTGACTACTGCACGTGCAAAATCGAAACTCAGAACTCTATTTAAAAAAGAAGAAAAAGTCTTGATTGCTGAAGGTCAGGAAAAAATTGAAGCTCAATTATCAATTTCAAAGTTACTTCCCGATAATGAAAATATGGTGCGTATTCTGAACCATTATAATATCACTCAACGAAATGAGCTTTATTTACAGGCAGGCAAGGGCGTGCTTAACCTAGAAGATATCAATAAGTTAATATTTAAACCGAAAAGCCAGAATGTTTTTACTCGTTATCTTAAAATACCATTCGTAGGTTCGGGTGACAGTCCAAAACATGGACCGACTGTTTCGGTTGACAGTAAAATTGACCGCAATAAGACCTTTAAACTTACCGAAGAAAATGCCATAACAGGATATAAACTGGCTGAATGTTGCCATCCAATCCCGGGTGATGATGTTTTAGGTTATGTAGATGAGTCGGAAGCAGTAGTTATTCATAAACGTCAATGTCCGGTCGCTGCCAAGCTGAAAAGCAGTTATGGTGAACGGATTATTTCAGCTGACTGGGCAACTCACAAAGTTCAATCGTTCGAAGAAGTACTTGAAGTAAAAGGGATTGATAAAAAAGGAGTACTGATTGAAATATTGAAAGTAATTTCGGAAGGTTATGGAGTGAATATCAGCAAAATAAATATTGAAACCGACGCAGGTATTTTTATGGGTCGTTTTCATATTTATGTCCACGATGTGGAAGACATCCAAAATCTTTGCAAAAACATAAATAAAATCAAGGAAATAAATTCTGTTCAACGAATTCAGGAATAAACGGAATATATTCAGAACTTTCAGTATTTACATTTATTTTATAAGCTTCAACAGTTTGAATGTAAGTAATTGAAAACAAATAATGTCGTATTTTGCATGAAAATATTTAAGAATAGAACGCTGATTTTCACTGATAAAGTGGATTTGAAAAAACGGATTTGAATTCCGATAAATCGGAATGATTTACAGATAGTTGCGTCTTAATCATCTTGCCGAAGGCAAGAAAAATCCGTTTTGTTTTATCCTCCATTTTCCGATAAATCAGCGAAAATCAGCGTTCTATTAATGTTTCTAAATGGCACATTAATTTGTTCCATTTACTTAAGTCCAGGTTAGCTTAGAAACAACACAAATTAAAAAAAAATCATTTTATAAACGACCATTTTGCAACTATTGCAATCGGTCGTTTATGTATTTTTGCCTTTACGTCGACAGAATAAGCCTATTCGTCTAATTTAATTGCAGATACATTTCGTACAAACTACTTTTGAATCAAAATTAAAGATTCAAAACAATGAAAATACGAAAATTAGTTGCGGCACTGCTTATTCTTATTTCGATAAGCGTAACTGCTCAGGAAAAACCTCAGCAATGGGATTTATCTTCCTGTATCAATTATGCTCTCACCAATAACATTCAGATACAAAAAGCTAAAATAAGTCTTGAAAGCAACCAAGTTGACACCAAACAAGCCAAAGCGCAACTTCTCCCCAACTTATCAGCTTCGGCAAGTCAAAATCTATCCTACTACCCTGCCGGTTCACTTGGAATTTATACGGGCAGTTATGGCATTAGCAGCTCCATGACTCTTTTTGATGGTGGCAAATCATTGAAAAATATTGAAGTTCAAAAACTTCAGGAAGAAGCCGGGAAATATAATATTATCAGCAACGAGAAAAGCATACAAATGTCGATTTTAGGAAGTTACACCAAAATCCTGTATGCCAACGAAGCTGTAAATGTATACGATAATACCTTAAAAGCATCGGAATATCAATTCAACCGTGGCGAGGAATTACTCAAAGCCGGAAGTATTTCGAAAGCAGATTTGGCTCAATTAGCTTCGCAACTTAGTTCCGACAAATATCAACTGGTAGTGGCACAAAACACCCTCAGTTCGGCTCGTTTAGAACTGAAACAGTTACTCGAACTTAATCCAGGCGAAGAAATTAGCATTAGCATTCCAGAATTAAACAATGTGGATATATTGAAGCCCTTAACTTCATTGCAAGCCATTTACGAAACAGCACTAAACGTGATGCCCGAAATAAAAACGGCTAAATTAGATATGCAAGTTTCAAGTTTGGAAATAACCAAAGCAAAAGCCGGCTATTTACCCAAAATCAATTTGAACGCCAGCACAGGAACCAACCACAGCAGCAATTCGACCTATAGTTTCAACACGCAATTATCCGATGGCTTTTATGCAGGTGTAGGAGTGTCAGTCAGCGTACCGATTTTTAGTAACCGTGATAATAAATCGACACTTGAAAAGGCCAAATTGAACGAAAAAACAGCTGAACTAAATATAAAAGACACTGAAAAAAGTATGTTAAAAGAAATTGAATCTGTTTATCAGGATGCACTTTCGGCTCAAAGTCAGTATTGGGCGGGCACCGAAAAAGTAAAGGCGCTGGAAACGAGTTACAATTTAATTGAACAACAATTCAACTTAGGAATGAAAAATACACTTGAATTGCTGACCGAGAAAAACAATCTGTTATCAGCACGTCAGAATATGATGCAAGCCAAATACCTTAGTATAATGGATATGCAGATTCTGAATCTGTATCAGGACATTCCAGTAGAGATTAAATAAATACATTTCAAAATCATAAAAAAAATATAAAATCATAATAAAATGAACAAAAAGAAAATTATAATCATTGCGTCAGCTAGTCTATTCATCATAGCTATAGCAGCATATTTTCTATTCAAGTCGTCGCCAAAAGACAGTATCCATCTTGAAACCACGTCGCTCACCACTGGCAAGATAAGTTCTAGCATTACCGCCACTGGAACCCTTGAACCAATTATTGAGGTAACAGTGGGTACGCAAGTTTCGGGTAAAATTTCTAAGATTTATGTAGATTATAACTCGGTAGTAAAAAAAGGAGAAATTTTAGCTGAAATAGACAAAACTAATTTACAAATAGAGTATAATACACAATCATTGACCGTTCAATCGTCGAAAGTAGAATACGATTATCAGAAAAAAAATTACAGCCGAGCTAAAGATTTGCACGAAAAAAATCTGATAAGTGAAACCGATTTCGAAACAGCAAAATATGCCTACGAAAAAGCCGAATCCATTTACAATCAAAATGTGTCTAATTTGGGCAAAGCAAAAACAAATTTAAGTTATGCCACTATTTATTCGCCCATTGATGGAGTTATACTTTCGAGAGCAGTAGAAGAAGGACAGACAGTGGCAGCCAGTTTTAGTACGCCAACCATGTTTATCATAGCACGTGACTTAACTAAAATGCAGGTAGTGGCCAATGTAGACGAAGCTGACATAGGTAATGTCAAAGATAATCAAAGAGTTACATTTAGCGTTGATGCTTATCCTTCGGATATTTTTGAAGGCACAGTTACTCAGGTCAGACTAAATTCAACCACTTCATCTAATGTAGTTACTTATGAGGTTATTGTAAATGCACCCAACCCTGACTTAAAACTAAAACCAGGATTAACGGCCAATATCACAGTTTACACATTGGAAAAAAACAACATTCAGATTTTGCCCAACAAAGCACTTAATTTCATTCCTGATACAATTTCATTGTCGCAAAATGATTTTATGCTGGAAGCTGGAAGTTCAAAAACTACGGCAGTAAATCAGAAAAATGTGTGGATTCAAAAAGGAAGAACACTTGCAAAAACTACAGTCACCATCGGTGAAACGGATGGTATAAACACCGAAATACTTGCAGGACTAAATGCAAACGAAAAGGTTATACTTGACATGAAGCAACTTACAGCTGGCGAAAAGCCCACAAATACTGAAACAAGTCCGTTTATGCCCAAACGTCCGGGTTCAGAGAAAAAGTAAAAAATGCTCAAAAAAAGAATTAAGCAATGACTAAAACAATTATTGAGATAAAAGATCTGAAACGAAATTTCGAGGTTGGCGCAGAAACCGTACATGCATTGCGTGGAATTTCTTTCAGCATTCAGGAAGGCGAATTTGTAACCATCATGGGTGCCAGCGGTTCGGGAAAATCAACATTACTGAACCAGTTAGGCTGTCTCGATACTCCTACATCGGGTGAATATTTACTTGATGGACATTCAGTGGGGAAAATGGACAAAAACGAAAGATCAACTATTCGCAACCGCAAAATCGGATTTGTGTTTCAATCCTACAATCTGTTAGCAAAAACTACGGCACTCGAAAATGTAGAATTACCATTGCTTTACAATCCAGCATTTAGCACAAAAGAGCGCAAAGAAAAAGCACAGAAAGCACTAGAGGCAGTAGGATTGGGCGACCGTTTGTATCACAAATCCAATCAAATGTCGGGTGGACAAATGCAGCGTGTAGCTATTGCACGTGCATTGGTCAACGACCCTGTTTTGATTCTTGCCGATGAAGCTACCGGCAACCTCGATTCCCGCACAGCTTATGAAATCATCGTGCTCCTTCAGGAATTGTACAAAAAAGGCAGAACCATCATTTTTGTCACTCACAATCCTGATTTAGCAGCATTTTCAAGCAGAAACATCGTATTGCGTGATGGTAAAATAATAAAAGATCAGCTGAACGAAAAAATCGAATCAGCAAAAATTGCATTAGCAAAACTACCCAAACAAGAAGATTAAAATGAATATAGGCAATCTAATCAAAATATCATTCCGGGCGCTCAGTAACAATAAGATGCGTGCATTTCTAACCATGTTGGGAATAATTATTGGCGTAGCATCGGTTATAACCATGCTGGCTATCGGACAAGGATCCAAGGTCAGTATTCAGAGTCAAATTTCAGAAATGGGCTCTAATATGATTATGATTAAACCCGGAGCAGACGTGAGAGGTGGTGTCCGACAAAGTGCGAGCACTATGGAGTCGCTCAAAATGGAAGATTACAATTCCATTCGCAACAATGTAAGTTATATCTCAAAAATATCACCCGCAGTGAATGGTTCCGGACAATTTATTTTCGGAGCAAATAATTATCCTTCTTCAATTTCGGGCGTCAATACAGAATATCCTGACATTCGAAAATTGACCGTCGATGAAGGAACTATGTTTAACGAACAGCAAATTAAAACGGCTGCAAAAGTCTGTGTTATTGGCCAAACCATAGTAACAAATTTATTTACAAACGGAGAAGACCCGGTTGGGAAAATTATCCGTTTTAATAAAATCCCATTTGAAGTCATCGGCACATTGAAAGCAAAAGGTTACAACAGTATGGGAATGGATCAGGACAATATTGTAATTGCCCCTTACACCACCATTCAAAAACGAATTCTGGCCATTACACACGTCGAGGAGATATTTGCTTCGGCCACTACCGAAGGCGTAACCGACAAAGCAACTACTCAAATAACTAGCCTATTACGCGCCAATCATAAATTAAAAACTAATGAAGATGACGATTTCAATATCCGCTCACAAGAGGAATTAAGTTCTATGCTTACTTCTACCAGCGACATGATGACCATACTGTTGGCTTGTATTGCCGGAATATCATTGCTCGTGGGTGGTATCGGAATTATGAACATCATGTACGTATCGGTAAAAGAACGTACCCGCGAAATAGGACTACGCATGTCAATCGGTGCCAAAGGTAAAGACATATTGGCCCAATTCCTGATTGAAGCGATCCTGATTAGTGTCACAGGAGGTATTATCGGAGTTTTATTGGGCGTAGGCGCATCTATAGTTGTCAATGTAGCTTTGGCTTGGCCAATATCGATTCTACCCTATTCTGTTTTTCTTTCGTTTCTGGTTTGTACTGTTACCGGCGTATTCTTCGGTTGGTATCCCGCCAAAACAGCATCAGAATTAGATCCTATTGAGGCATTGAGGTACGAATAAAAAAACTAATTACTCAGCCCCCCAACCCCCTAAAGGGGGAGTTCTGGAGCGACATTCATCATTTATGCGCTTTAATTTGGCTGTTTTTTTTGTGAAAATTACATTTTTTTACTCTGCAATTTCCCTAAAAACGTCAAATGAAGTACTTCTTGAAGTGCTGAGTAGTCACAAGAAACAAGTATTTACTATTTATTAGAGATTATATAAGTTTGGGAATATTTTAAAGTATTTTATTTTGAACCTGCCTGATGACAGACAGGCGCAAAGGTCGCTAAGTTGCAAAGCCGCGAAAAATGTTTTTAATATAGGAGAAATAGATTTTCTCTTAGGAGAAGTATATTTTCTCTTGAATCAAAAAGATTTTCACTTGGGGGAAATAGATTTTCTCTTAGGAGAAAAAGATTCTCTCTTGGGAGAAAAAGATTTTCACTTGGGATAAAGATCTTCATTCCTTGCTTGGAAAGTATTATTCTTAGTTAAGAAATAATTGAATACAAGCAAATTAAAGGAAATACTCAGCATCTCATTATTTATATCGATACAAGTTCAATTAAGTAATTGAAAACAAATAATGTCGTATTTTGCATGAAAATATTTAAGAATAGAACCTGCCTGCGACAGGCAGGCGCAATTTTCACTGATAGAGTTGATTTGAAAAAAAAAGATTTGAATTCCGATAAATCGGAATGATTTACAGATAGTTGCGTCTTAATCATCTTGCCGAAGGCAAGAAAAATCCGTTTTGTTTTATCCTTCATTTTCCGATAAATCAGCGAAAATCAGCGTTCTATTAATATTTCTAAATGGTATATTAATTTGTTCCATTTACTTAATTAATTGATAATACATTTCAACAACATACTAATTGTGTCGGAATAATATCAAATGTTCAGTCTGTATTATCAACTCAAAATACTATATTTGTAAATCTCAAAAACAAAATTATGAAGACTGCCCTCAAAAAAAACAACCTGGAATTTTTACTGCACATCGGCATTTGGATTTTAGTGTATACTTTACCGTTCCTTATTTTTTGGAAAAACGGAGATACAGATCTTCCCAACAAATTACTGCATCATGGAGGAATTGTTTTGTCGTTACTTGCCATCTTCTATTCAAATTATTTTTACTTAATAGAAGAATTTCTTTTCAATAAAAGATTGAATAATTACTTTCTTTACAACATTCTACTGATTGTGCTATTGGGAGTCGGAGTTCATATCTGGAATGAATATATAATACCGCAAGGAATAAATCATTTACCCAAACCCGGAATATCACAATCTATTTCATTTTTTTTTCGTGATATAATTTCACTCATTATGGTTGCCGGATTAAGTGTGGCATTGAAAACTACCGGTAAATGGTATCGATTGGAAGCGGACCGACAAGAAGAAGATAAAAAACGGACTGAAGCGGAATTACTAACTTTACGGCAACAAATTAACCCACATTTTTTGTTCAATACGCTGAATAATATCTATGCACTGATCGAAATAAGTCCGGAAAAAGCCCAAACTACCGTACACGAACTTAGTAAACTTATGCGCTACGTTTTGTACGAAAACAGTGGTGAAACGGTAGCACTAAATAAAGAAATTACATTTTTGGATAATTATATAAAACTGATGAAAATCCGTTTGACAGATGAAGTTGAGATCGTATTTGAAAACAAAATTCCCATGGAAAATAATTGGCAAATAACACCCATGCTGTTTATATCCTTAGTTGAAAATGCATTTAAACATGGAGTAAGCCCAACTCACAAGTCATTTATACATATAGTATTTGACTTTTTAGACAATAACAAACTCTCTTGTTCAATTGAAAACAGCTATTTCCCGAAAAACGATTCCGACCTTGCCGGATCTGGAATAGGTCTTGAAAATCTGAAACGAAGGCTTGAGATTCTTTACCCCGACAGACATGAATTTCACTCAGGTGAACTAAGCGGAATCTACTATTCAAGAATTATCGTACCACTTTTAACGAATTAGAAATGTTGACCATTACTTGCTTTATAATTGACGATGAGCCACTGGCTCTTTCTTTAGTAGAGAGTTATGTAAATAAAACCCCGTTTTTAAAACTAAAGGGGAAATTTTCATCAGCACTGGCCTGTTCCTCTGTTATCAACGAGTCAGCGCCCGACCTCTTATTTTTAGATATTCAAATGGCCGAACTAAGCGGAATGGATTTCGCCCGCATTGTTCCGGAAAAGACCCGTATCATTTTCACAACTGCCTTTCAACAATATGCACTCGAAGGCTATAAAGTGGATGCTTTGGATTACCTATTGAAACCTTTTAGTTATACAGAATTTCTGACTGCTGCCAATAAAGCGCTCAAATGGTTTCAAATGAGCGAAAAAATCAAAACGACAACTGAGAATACAACAGATTGCATTTATGTGAAATCCGACTATCAGCTTGTTCAAATTCAACTTAACAAAATATTGTATATCGAAGGCTTGAAAGATTATCTAAAAATATACATGGAAGGTGAAATACAACCTATAGTTTCACATATAACTATGAAAGCAATGGAAGATATGCTCCCCGAACATCAATTTTTACGGGTACATCGTTCATTCATTGTTAATGCCGAAAAGATTAAGATTGTAGAACGAAACCGTATTATTTTTGGGAAAACCTACATCCCTGTTTCCGATTCATACAAAGAAACGTTCCAGAATTTCCTAACTAAAAGGACTCTGAATTAATTTCCAATCAAAAAAGCTCCTATATATCTTTTAACTTTCAATTCAACACCAGAACTCAGTTTATTGGCATAAATTAGAATGACTAATAATATAGGTAGCTACTCAGCCCCCCAACCCCCTAAAGGGGGAGCTCTGGAACGACATTCATCATTTATGCGCTTTAATTTGGCTGTTTTTTTTGTGAAAATTATATTTTTTTTCTCTGCAATTTCCCTAAAAACGTCAAATGAAGTACTTCTTGATGTGCTGAGTAGTCACTAATATAGGTAGCTAACAAGTAACTTGCATTTTTAGTACTTTTGTGCTCAAATAAACTTGCATTTTTAGTACTTTTGTGCTCAAATAAAAAGGAAGAAAAGTAAAATGAACCAAAAAGGATTACCGATAACATTAGGCACTGAAAAAGTGAGTAAATTGCTGATGCAATATTCTCTGCCTGCTATTATTGCCATGACGGCTTCGTCGTTATACAATATTACCGACAGTATTTTTATCGGTCATGGGGTCGGAGCTTTGGCAATTTCAGGTTTGGCAATAACTTTTCCATTAATGAACCTTGCAGCAGCATTCGGTTCGCTGGTAGGAGCGGGTGCCGCCACATTAATGTCGGTACGGCTGGGACAAAAAGATTATAGTACTGCCAATAATATTTTAGGAAATGTATTTGTATTAAACCTGATTCTCGGATCGGCGTACGCCATTATTGTGTTACTTTTCCTCGATCCGATTCTTGTTTTTTTCGGGGCAAGTGCCGAAACTTTGCCGTATGCACACGATTATATGTTCGTTATTTTAATAGGTAATGTAGTAACACATATGTATATGGGGCTTAACGCACTGCTGCGTTCTATTGGTAGTCCGCAAAAAGCCATGTATGCCACTTTACTTACTGTTGTGATTAATTTGGTATTGAATCCCTTTTTTATTTTTGTATTAGGTTGGGGTATCAAGGGAAGCGCGCTTGCTACGATTATTTCACAAGTGGCAATGTTAATCTGGCAAATAAAACTTTTCAGTAATAAGGAAAGTTTTATTCACTTGCAGAAGGGCATTTTCAAATTGAAGCGTAAAATTGTTGTAGATTCTTTGTCTATCGGTTTGTCTCCATTTTTTATGAATGCTGCTTCTTGTGTAATTGTTATTTTAATAAACCAGGCACTTATCAAACAAGGAGGTGATTTGGCTGTGGGTGCTTATGGAATTGTAAATCGGGTCGTTTTTCTTTTTGTGATGATAGTAATGGGACTGAATCAGGGGATGCAGCCGATTGCCGGCTATAACTATGGAGCCGGAAATTATGAACGGGTAAACAGGGTATTAAAACTAACCATTATTATGGCAGTATTTGTAATGACATCAGGCTTTCTGATTGGCGAATTTATTCCACATGCAGTTGCTTCTGTTTTTACAAAGGATCAAACGCTGATTGGTTTAGCTTCGAATGGCTTACGCATAGTTGTTCTGTTTTTCCCTATAGTAGGTTTCCAAATGGTAACCACAAACTTTTTTCAGAGTATTGGTATGGCGGGGAAATCGATATTTCTGTCATTAACCCGTCAATTATTATTTTTATTGCCATTCCTACTTATTTTTCCTTCTATTTGGGGAATAAATGGAGTTTGGTACAGCATGCCGGTGGCTGATTTACTGTCGACACTTGTTGCAGGATACATGCTTATTGTTCAATACAGGAAATTTAAAATCAATTCAAGCGTCAGTCTTTAAAATTTGAAGAAATCATGAATGAAAACTTTGTAATAAATATCGGACGTCAATTAGGTAGCGGTGGTCATCAAATCGGAAAACAGTTAGCTGGAGAGCTTGACGTTCCTTTTTATGACAAAGAGTTAATACAGATAGCATCTCAGGAAAGCGGCTTGGAAAAAACATTTTTTGAACAAGCAGATGAAAAATCAAAACATTCGTTGTTGGGCGGAATATTTAATCTTAGGAGTTCATTGGTTGACGAAATATATGTCAACAATTACCTGAGTAATGAAACGCTGTTTAAAATTCAAAGTGATGTTATCCGCAAGCTGGCCGAACAAGGTTCAGGTGTTTTTGTGGGTCGATGTGCCGATTATATTTTAAAGGATCACCCGTTGATGCTAAGCGTATTTATCTGTGCCGATATGGGAGACAGAATAAAACGTATTGCGGAGAATCAACAATTATCAGAATCAAAAGCGAAGGAGCTTATTGAAAAAATAGATAAAAAACGTGCAGGCTACTACGAATATTATAGTAATAAAGTTTGGGGTGCAGCAGGTTCGTATCATTTATGTGTCAATTCATCTGTTTTGGGTATTGATGAAACCGTACAGTTTATTCGGAAATTTGCAGAGCAAAAGTTGAATTTGAAATGACCATTTAATTGATGTACTGAATTCTCTTTGGCTATTTTTTTACTTTCTTCTGTTAAACGGATAAATTTCTAACACTACTACAGCGGACTCCGATTAAATGTAAGCATCCAAATCAGCCGTATAATTTCCAAAACAAATGGACTATCAATAAAAATACTCTAGACAGTCTGTTTTGTATTTTAGAAGTATATTATGATAGCAACTCTTCCGGTTTATTAGGGTTTGCACTTGGGTATCGTTTCAAGTGTCGTAGCAACCCATTTGTGTTGTTTGATACCAGCTTGAAAACAGCTGCATGATAGTGTGAGAAAATGCAATTATCTTCCACGCTGCTGACATTGTCTGAGAATAAGTAATTCTTTCGAACGAGTGTAATGGTTGAATGGAATTTTCTACAGCATTGTGTCAATATTAAAATACCGTTCCTTACAATACAGACTGATACGAGCCCACACACCAAAAGCATAGCTAATAGCTTTTCCTAGCGGACTTTTGGCTTACAACAGTTATAGGTTCACTTCATCCAGTTCTCCTTTTGTTGTTGCGCAAATCTACTACTAGTAAGCACACTAAAAACGATTTCCTTCATTCAGACTAAACATTGCTATTTTTTAAACAAAGGTCAACTATTTTTATATTTAGTCAAATGCGACCGATTTAGGATGCTTACTCTACACGAACTATCTATTTTTTTTGTTTTGAGTAAATATTATCGAATTAATCTTCATCAATTGAATATCTTGCTGGATATGGTTTGTTTCCCATCATAGCAAACCATAGTATCTGATTAAATTGTTCGTCATTGCCCGAATCGATACCATCAAATTGAGGTTCGAGACTTAAACGAGCATAATGCAATGCTTTACCAGTCAGTGCTGTGAGTTGTGGATTCATTTCGTCCAATGGAATTTGGTTTTTTACTGCTTTATAAACAGTAAAGTCAGGTTTATTGCTAAAACAATCGAACATGGGCGTGGCAATAGCATCCTGAATGTTCATGGGTGATAGACCAAGTATTTGCTCAATGGTTCGTATCATCGATGGCTGATTGTAAGATGAATGAATGGTAGTTGGGATTTTGGAATAAGGGCTGATTACTAAGGCCGAAGTTCTATAGGCTGATACATGATCCCAGCCATCCTGCGAATCATCTTCTACAACAAAAATCACTGTATTTTCCCAAAATTTACTGTGCGAAATTGCTTCTACTATTTGTCCGAGGGCTAAATCATTATCGGCTACCATGGCGCGAGGAGTTGGAAAGCCTGGTCGTGTACCTGATGTATGATCGTTAGGTAGTGCCATAATCATTAACTGTGGTAATGAGTCTGCTTCCAGCGATTCGTAATGTTTTAATTCGTCGATAAAGGTTTTTGCTCGCAATACATCGGGTATTTTATGACCGTCATAACCGGGGTAATTTTCCGCTAATATTGGGCTTACCGTGTTCAATGTTGTTCTGTTTTTAAAATCAAATTTTTCCCCTTTTACAAAACCGGTATAAACATCGGTCCATGTTAATTTGTTGTCGAATATTGGAGTGCAAGCCTCGCCATAAATGCGACAACTTACTCCATGCTTGCGGGCATTGTCCCAAATAAAACCACTGGGAGGATAAACCAAAGCATCTTCGAGCACATGTGGATAACTTCGAAACCAGGCACGTACATTTTTTTCGACATAATCCGTTACTATGGAAGCATCTGTCCAGCTATGACCTTCGGCCGAACATTTACCGGATACAAAAAAGTTGTCCATCAATTGAAACTGCTCCACCAAGCGATGGATATTTGGAGTTACTTCTTTACCAAAAACACACAGGCTACTATCCCCATTTCCTTTGGCCACATCACCCAATACCTGATCGTAAGTTCTGTTTTCTTTGATAATATAGAGTACATGTTTAAATACTGAAGGTTCACCTATTCTTTCAGGTAAAGGTTTTGGTAAAACCTCAGCTCTGGCAGGAAGTTTAGTTGTTTTTAAACGCTCTAATTGGTTGCAAGCTATGACTGTTTGGGTGTATTTTTTCAATTTGCATTTACCGGGAACAGGAATTACTGAAACGGAGGCCATGGCATGATGTGAATTGTAAACAGGGGCATGATTTGGCACAAAACTGAATGGAATATTCGGACCATAGGATTCGAGATTTGTGACGTATAGTTTTTTATCAAACAGGCATACCGACGATGGAAAAGCGGCGGTGGGTATAAATCCAAGGTTTGTACTTTGTTCCGACCGACCTTTGGCGGATGCATTTTTTCCTAATTTAATGACAGAAAGTGCATTATCCATACCATTGGCAACATACAGTATTTTTCCTTTAGAGTTCACGGCCAAACCATTGGGAATATCTCCAAATAAGTTGTTGAAACTGTTTTGCAGATGCAGCGAAATGGATTCGGTAACCAAGTCCGATTTGGTATTTATCACGCTCACCATGTCACTGTTCGAATTGGTGAGGTAAATGTAGTTCTCGTCTGGTGAAGTAATGATTTTATTGGGATGAAGACCCACAACTATTTCTTTTAAAAGCTCTCCGCTTTCCGTGCTGAATACACTTACGCTCCCTTCTCTAGTGGCTCCTTGACTTGTGTTTATTCTGGCAATTCCCCAAGGAACTCCAGCAACATCAGCATCTTTTTCGTCAGGTACTCTTCCAGCCCAATTGCTAACATAGAGTTTGTTTTTTGCCAATGCAATGCCATAGGGTGCTATGCCAGTATTTTTCACCCAAATATCTTCGCCAGTAATCAAATCCTTTTTTACAAATTGATTATTGCCATTGAGTACTACATATAGATAGTCCTTGTCATTTTCACGCCGAATGAGTATCTCGTTGGGAAGTGCTAATTTTGCAGGAGCTATAGCTTTGAAATCAAATAACTTATTAACGCTAGCCTTTTTCCCATCCCATTCGAGTTGCACAACAAAAGAATTGCTGCTATAATCCGAAACACTCAAAAACACATAATTCACTTTATTTTTTGTGTACCAGCAAATTCCAGAATAAGTACTCATGGCTGTTTTAAGTTCAGGAACATCTTTTAGCTGAAGAACATGCTCCACTTTATTATTAGCCGTATTTATAAAAAAAACACTGTATCTTTCCTCAACAGCAAGCCATTTTTTATCGGGAGATAACGCACAATCCAAAGCATGGTTTTCTTTAGTCGAATCACCCATGACAATTAATTGTCCGGCTGGTTTTATCATTCGGTCGTTTGTAAGCATTTGCAGGGGAGCTGCAGTCTCTTTTGATTGGCTTTGTGCTTGAAGATTCGGCATCATAGCCGAAAGGAGAATAATAAGAAATACAAGGAGTTGTCTCATTTTAGTAAATTTCGGGATGTTATTTATGCAAAGATACTAAAGCTAAATTAGATTTATGTTTTCAAAGAGAGTAAGTCTTATAAAGAAACTTTTTTATAGTAAAGTGAATAACTGTATTTTGTTGTTGTTTCGAATTTAAATATCCATCAGTTGAAATTGGGTGCTATTTTGCAATTGAATTAAATTCGTCCCATTGCAATATTTCGTAGGCCTCACCAGCTTTGAAAATGTTTTTTACCATTGCTTGTCCCAAAATATTTACAGAGATACCACGGTATTTCCGTAAACTTCCCATAAATAGTGGTTTCAAAAGTGGCCACAGCTTCAAGGTGATGGCTTGCGCAATTCCATATCTGTTTGTTGGAGTTAATATCATTGAAGGTTGAAAAATGCTTAATCGTTCAAAATTTAAAGCTTTTAATTCTTCAACCAATTCGCCTTTTGTACGCAGGTAAAATGACTTTGATTTTGGACTTATATCCACTGAAGCAAGTAATTCAAAATGCTTTACTCCAGCTTTTTTACATGCAGTTGCAAAATCAATTACAGCTATTTTGTCAATTCTCACAAATTCTTCTTTGCTTATTTTTGAAGGTTCACCAACCCCTAAGGTACAAATGGCAGTTGTGTAATTTTGTAAGTACTGCTGATAAGAACTGCTATCACTTATGTCTATTTTATGTTGTTTTACATAATCAACATTAATATCTGAAATGGGTTTTCTACCCAGCAATGTTAGCTGCTGAATATCGTGGAGTTGAAGTAAAGTTTTTAAGCTTTCCGTACCCACTGCACCACTTGCTCCCAACATTACAATTGAAAGTTTATCGTTTTTTTGATTCATGTTTATTTGTATTTGATTAAAATGTAAAGATAGGTTACTACTCAGCACACGGATTAAACGGGATAAACGGAACAACTGGTTTTCTTATGAAAACATTGTTAGGTGTTACTTTTGTGACCTTAAAAGAATTTAGAATTTTTCAAGAAACACAGTAGAAACAATAAACTTATTATTATAAAATATCACGTTATATTATAGTCAATAAAAAAATATATTCTGTAAATTCTGTGTTTTCTGTGTGCCCTGAGTTACAACAAAGATAGAATAGTTTGGAGTAAATGTCAATTTTATATGTGCAGATGGAAAAAAAGTGCTGTCAAACAAATGGGAGTTCAGTTTTAAACTAAACTCCCAAATCTTAATGTCAATTTAGAATGCAGATAATCAATTCATTACTCTGCTTTTATTCCACAGCCAATAGCCAGAGTAGTTGTCTGTGCAATAGCTTTCCCGGCTAATAATTCGTCCACGGCTGTTTCTACATATTTATGACTTACATCATTGGCATTGGCATAGTTATCGTCGATGGCTCCAATATAACGTACGATGTTTTTTCCTTTTTCTTTCTGTAATATAAATACATGTGGAGTTTTAGTAGCACCGTACTGTGGATATATTTTTTGTCCATCGTCGAACAAATAAGGGAAAGTAAATCCTTTTTCTTTCGCTCTCACTTGCATAGCTTCAAAGCTATCACTGGGAATTAATTTCGGATTGTTAGGATTAATGGCAATTACAGGATAACCCTTTGCTGAATACTTATTATTCAACGCAATAATGCGATCCTCATAGGCTTTTGCGAATGGACAATGATTGCAAGTAAAAATAACAATATAGCCTTTTGCGTCTTTGTAATCGGATAAGGACAGCATTTTATTATCCACGTTTTTCAACTTAAAATCGGTAGCTATATCGCCAATCTTGTACCCTTTATTTTCCGTTGTTTCCATTTTCTGTGCATTTATCTGACCAATGAATGTCAGGATGATTAGTATACTTAAAAAAAATCTATTTGTTTTCATATTGTTCTTATTTACATGTTTTTAGTGATTAATTGTTCTAGTTCTGATTTTTCTAATTTGCCTTCTACAAATTCAAGTTTCTTCCCATTACGATAAAAAACAGTTGCAGGTATAGCTCCACTCCAACTTGCATCAATAGCTGGAATCCACTCGTTCATTCGTTTATTATCATCCAAAATAAATACATCGGTATCAATGTCCTTTTTCTCTAAGAAGGACCGAACTACAGTTTCCATAACATCTGCATTATCGAGGCTTACCAAAATCATTTTGAAACCGGCATTATCTCGATATATTTTATTTACTTCCATAAAGTCCGGAAGTTCCTTTACACAAGGCGTACACCAGGTAGCCCAAAAATTCACCACATAGAGTTTATTATCGTTCTTATTGAGTATTGTTTTTAACTCATCGTAGTTTACAGTTCTCAGCATGGGTTTTTGAATTGGGTCAGCAGATTTAGTTTCGTTTGTTTTTGCAAAACCATTCAGGCTTATTGTTGCGATTAAAAGAATAAAAAGTTTTCTCATGTTATTGTTTTAGTTTTACAAACGCTTTTAGCCTGGAATATGTTTTTGATTTAGCTTTGAGGAGTTCGCTTAAAGCTATATTTTATAAAATATTTTGATTTATAACTGTCATGTTTTGTTTTGTTGATTGTTTTGGCAATTCGCATTTTTGCAATTAAGAATTTGCCTTTCTAATATAAGTTATAAACAAAGTCTTTACTCTTAAAACTCATGGCGATGGTTTGCTCGAAGAGTATTTTTGAACCTGCCTACCGACATTCAGGGGCAGATGACAAATTTCCGCTTAATATGAGTTGATTATCGTTCTGATATTATGACTTATTACAATTTGTGATTGTTTGTAGCGACAGTATTAAAATTTCTTTTGAATCATCTATTGTTCTTTTGATTCGTTTTTTTTTACGAGAGGGAATTGCGAAAGAGGGGGGCTAATACTACACCTTAAATGATGCTCTTACTGAATAAATAAGTGTATGAACTGAGGGTTAAAACACAAAAATCAAAAGGGTGGAAGATCAACATATTCTATTCTCAATCTGTTTAATAATTTGCTTTCTGTTAAAAGTTTTACTTTGTAGATCTGTTTTGGAATTATTATTTTGTCAAATTTTAAAAACGATTTTTTAAAATAATTCCACGAGTTCAATTATTTTTTAAATTGCGCTCTCAGTCCGTTGATTGAATTAATTGGAGAATCAATTAATATCATGTTTATCAGCCAGTCAGGGAGATTTTCAGCCGGACTTACATAAAATTCAAGTTCTACTTGTGTAATATCTTTACTCAATGGTTTAATTATCCATTGTTGTTTGTAATTTTTGATACGGACTAAATTCTCGTATTCCTTTTGAGTTCCGGCTAAGGGTACAGCCGTAAGCTTATGTTCTCCGGTTGATTGATTGATGCTTGTGGTTACTTCCACATACATATCTCGATTAGTGAACGGCCAGGGCATTTTATACACTAAATAGTATTGTGACAGTTTGTCCTTTTCATATTTCAATAATTTGATCTGATCAAGATTTTTATCCCACCATTCCCTGTGGTTGACGTCCTCTAGCAATTCAAACACCTGATCTACAGGAATATTTATTTTAGATACGCCTTTAAATGTTTGAAGTTTATTCCCGGTCTCTTGTCGTGAATAGAGTTTTATTCCATCTTTTTCCTTAATAAATTTCCATGATTGGGCATGAATCTGAATAGAGAGTGACAGTCCTACAAAAAAGACAAAGAAATTATTCAGGTACTTATTTTTCATAGAAATTCTTTTGTGTAAAAAGTTGTAGTTTCCGCCTGTCGACAGCTTATGCCCATTACACATATAACATAATTTAATTTAGGCTCTGTCTGATGCAGGCAAGTTCGTCTAATTGTACTATTTATATGTTTTGCATCGACATCGTTAAAACAGTACAATTATAAAACAACTTTGGGCTATTTTATAAATACAGTTGGTGCTACAAGTTTAAGAAATACTTTTGAGATATCCTCCTAAACATATAAAAACTTTGTTTGGTTTGATTCACTAATTTTGTTGCATCTGGATTAGCTTGTGGTTTTTACTAGTGAAAATATTCTATACATTTATGGGTACAGTTTTTATTCAACATTTCGTTGCGGGATTAGTTAAGTTACAGAGTCATAATAACATAAATTTGTGATATCTATATGCGATATTTTTTGCTTCTTATTACTCACCCAAATGAGACATGCCGAGTATCGATAGTCGCAAGGATACAAATTGTTTATGTAACTATCAGATAATCAAAGTCAATAAAGCGTGACGCAAATGATCCCTATCTATTATCGCAAGTGAAAACCTAACAGTTTCCTTGACGTCAGGATATTTTCACAAAAAAAACGAATATTTTATAAAGAATCATTGTTATTTTATTGTCAACAATTTGTCTACTGTACAATTTTACCCAGTACTGCGGCACGAATGTATTGTGTGGCCGAACTAAATAACTTTTCAATTATCTAAAATATCTTTTTCTCTTACAGAATCACCATCAGCGCTTATTTCCATTTGATACTACAACCCATAGCAGGATGCTGATTCAAATTTACTTTTGTTCCGGCAATAATTGCATCCAATGCAGCAGCAAGGTCTTTTCCGGTAGGAATCCCTTTTTTAGGACGGGATTCGTCAAAACGGCCACGGTAAACACACTTCAAATTATTGTCAAATACAAAAAAATCAGGAGTACATTCAGCCATGTATGCTTTTGCTATTTCCTGCGATTCATCATACAAATAGGGGAAGGGATATCCTAATTTTTCAGCTACTTGTTTCATAAATTCAGGCCCATCCTGAGGATGTGTGGCGATGTCGTTGCTACTTATTGCAATAAATTGAACCCCTTTTGCTTGGTATTTATTGGCGACTTCAACCAATTTTGGATTGACGTGAATTACATAGGGACAATGGTTGCAAATAAAAGCAACTACAGTTGCTATATCAGATTTAGCTTCAACGAGTGAAAGCTTTTTGCCAGAAATGGTATCAGTCAAAATAAAATCAGGAGCCTTTGTTCCCAGTTCCATCATGTTGGATAAGGTAAGTGACATATATTTATGTTTATTAATCGATTTGTCATTATACAACAACGGTCAAAAAGAATAGTTTTAATTAATACAATAAAGAGGAAAGGATGTATGGTTTAATAGAAAAAAAAATCTCCTTACAGTCTAAATAAGTATTTACCATTAAACAATGTACCATTTAATAAAAAGAAGATAAACAGCATATTACGAGTTTATTAATGAGACATTATATTATTCTCATTACTTACACGACGGATATCATTAACAAATAAAGAGACAGAACCAATAAAAAAATTTGTAGAAGCCCAACTTAAAGTCGAACTCCCACACATCTATTATTAGTTTTTACCCTAGCTATTATTCTTAAAAATTAGTTGCGAACTAATCTTACATAATTTTTTATACGAATTGAATCCGAAGCATTTACCGATTCCAATAGATAATCTTCTATTTCTCCACCTTTAGGATCCGAGCGTTGAGCCCCTGCCCCATGCCAATCGTAATAAGTTGTTGCACTGCTGTTGTCTTTACTATAAGCATATCCAAATGCAATATAGCAAGCAGTGTATTTAAAATCTCCTTGTGTTGTACTAGTCCAAAACCAACTATCATTATTGGTACAAGTAAAATAAGTTTCATCAATTGCTGGAATCGTCGTTTTGTCGTAATCCACAATACTTTGAAGTTCCTTTGTGTTAGGTAATCTCCAATCTTTATATCCCGCAACTTCAGCATTTTTTGCATAAATAAGTGCATCTTTCCAATTGTAAGTATTGCCATCATCGCTTTGTTGCCACATCAAACTAGTCGCTTTATCGGTTACTGTTCCGTCGCCATTATTTACAAAATCATTGACTCCATAAATATTCTCAGTACCTCTCACCGCTCTCACATAACAACCTGGGGCCTCAACTCCAGAACTACCATCCCAATACAAACCTGTTTCGTAGGCTTTTAAGTGACCATCGGCGAAATTATAACCGAAAGCTCCTTCCATAAGTATATTTTGTAATGGGCCTTTTACATATTTAGTACTCGACCAATATTGTCCCGCATACGACATTCTTGAATCGTATTGAAAATCAAGATAATCACTAAACAAATAAGGTTGTGAACTTGAAGTTGATGAACTCGACAAACTACCATTAGAGTAAATAATTGAATACAATTCTTTGATAGTCGGCATTCTCCAGTCTGTGTATCCGCCTATTGTTAAGCCATCTGTATAAGTGGATGCAGCATAAAACTGATATTTCGAGTAGGTTGGCGTTTGTTGCCACATCAAACCTGTTTTTAAATCGGTAACCGTTCCATCACCATTGTCCTGATACGAGGGTGTTATTCCAAGGTATTGAGCATCTTGCCCATAAAAATCGTCTGATTCACTGGGTGTTGTTATTACATTTCCATCGTTGTCATAAAAAATATCTTGACCTGTATCTGTTAGCGTGAAACTTACTGTTGTATCTTTAGAAGTGTCATCTGTCACATCTTCAGTGTCGCAGGAGTAAAGGAAGAAACTTAATCCTATAAATAGATAGATGAGTTTTGTTGCAAATGAATGCTGATTTGTAGTTGTCATATGGCTAATTTTTTAATTATGCAACAAAGATATTTACACAATGCTTATCTGAAAACTATAATCAATGGAATAGGAGATTTTATCGATAGAAAATGTTATTTCTCAAATGCTTATCATTTTTTTTTTGAAAATAGATTTAAAAATTTGATTGCTGAAACTGAAAAAAAAATGATTTAAAATAATTGTTCATCTTTTCAATTAACTGACTCGCCATTAATAAGCTCTTCAATGGCATAAAACAATCTGTTTTGAGCGCCATCCTGCGAGCCGAAAATGGATCGGAATAGTTCGCCCTCTGCCGTTATTAATATCCATTGAGGCGTACCTTCCGACTCAAATTGATCATAAACTCTGTGATTTTCGTCGATATAAATGGGGAAAGGTACTTCGCCAGAAGTAAAAATACTTTTGATGTCCTCTTTAGTAGTTTCGTTTTTTCCAAAATTACTGTGTATCCCAATTACTTGAATGGAAGCATTTTCTTGTTGAAAATCGAAAGCCAATGGAATGGCTCTGCCCGTACAACCCAAACAACTGTTGTTGTAAAATATTAACACCAACGGTTTGCCTTTGTACTCGGTCATTATATCCACTTTACGACCGTCTAAATCTGTTACTTCAATTGAGTTAATCATTTGCTTTGCTTTTTATTAATCAGGAAGTGACTTCAAATCACCTCCTGATTAGATGAGTTATATCTGACAGTTGAAGGCTATTTCTTATTTTTTCGGAGAAGATTTTATCATATAATAAGAAATTGCTCTTTCATTATCTCAAGATTTGTGTTTATTGTTTGATAAAATTAAAAAAGTATTTAGAAGAAAGAATCTTAAAAGTTTTATTTAAAATCTTCTATAACTTACCTGATTAATTTCTGGAAATTTCAACCATAATCAACTTTTATTTTATTTCTTCGAGTTTAGTTTTGTAAGTTAAAGTATATTGCTCCGCAAAGTTATCAATGGTAATCGCGAATGCTAAATGTAGAATTAGTGCCATTAAAACTCCATTTAGTTGAGGCTTGTTGTCAAAAGATATTGCAATAATACAACAAATTATCATACATGCGTATAACAATTTTATCAAAAAGAAGACTTGTTGTGTATTTGCAAGATTTCCTTTCTCTATTTTCAAAAATGAGTTAGTATCAGTTTTTATTAAACTTATTTTCTGCTCCATTTTTTCTTTTTGAACTAAAGCACTGTGCGTAAAGACACTTGCTTCAAGCGTTCCTAAAACCAGTAGTGTAATTCCAAAAATTTTATAATTGCTAGAAAAATAAGTAAAAGCAATCCCGATTAATACAGACGAGATACCTATCAGTATAATAGCGAGAAATATATTTTTCTCGCTATTATAGAAACTGGTTAATATATCTATCATGATTTTATTTTCCATAAAATAAGTTTTCAATTTCTTTACTAGCCTGCTCACTTCCTACTTCCAATCGTCTCGCATACATAGCTTTTGCATCTTCCCCAGCCACATATCTCAATTTTTCGCTTTCATCATTTGCTGCTTCCCATACATACTGAGCAATTTGCTCCGCAGTAGAATAGCTTTTTGCTCTTTCGGTATCCATAAATACTGGTAAAACTTGTTTCATTTGGTCCTCATAAGCCGGATGTTGGGTCATTACTAAAGAACGACCAGAAAAATCGGTAGTAATTCCACCTGGCGAAACAGTTTTCACTTTAATTCCAAAAGGTTTTAATTCAAACGCCAAACTTTCATTCCAGCCCTCCAAAGCCCATTTTGTAGCATGATAAACCGAGTTGAATGGTAAAGCTACCAATCCTCCAATAGAAGTAGTTGTGATAAATGTTCCATTTTTATTGTTTCTAAAATGAGGTATAAAAGCTTGTGTAACTCTCATTACTCCCAATAAATTGGTATTGATTTGTTGCACAATTTGCTCGTCTGTAGCACCTTCAAACGGTCCCGCCAATCCATAACCAGCATTATTGAAAACTACATCAATTGATTTTTCAGCAATAACTTTTTCCGTTGTTTGTTTAATTTGCTCTGCATTTGTAACATCTAACGACATTAATTGAATGTTGGCATATTTTGTAAGCTCTTCTTCCTTTTTAGGGTTACGCATCGTGGCAATCACATTCCAACCTTTTTGAGCAAAAAGTATTGCTGTAGCTTTTCCTAATCCTGAACTTGCACCTGTTATAAATATTGTTTTCATAATTCTATATTTGTTATTAAATGATTACTGATTTACTAATTTCTGCTGTTGATATTAGAATGAATGTTCATTCCATTTATTAGTGAAATTTTTTTATTCCTTAATGGCATCCCACAACATTCTCATTTGATTTTGGATTGATTTATTAATCAATTCTTTCTGGTTAAAATACCATCTTAAGTAAGACAATACTGCCCCCCCCATAAATTGAAGCAATTCTTCAGTGTCAATGTTTTTTATTATCCGTTCTTGTTTTCCCTTTTCCAACAGTTTAATAACTGAAGCTACTGCCTCAACGCCAGCATTTTTACTTTCTTCAGTAATTATAGGGGAAGCCTGAAGTTGCTCCATAAAAAGGAAATATACGCGATTACTCAAATAGAAATCAACAGTTGAAGTAAAATAATATTCAAATTGAGTCTTTAATGGCTTATCTATTTCAAAATCAAGCAATAGTATTTTTTCCTTCTCCTTAATAAAAACATAAATCTCATTGATCAGAATATCTTTATTGGCGAAGTAATTATATATCGTTCCCATTCCTGTGCCGGCAGCTTTCGCAATGGCCGACATTGGGGTGTTGTGAATTCCTTTTTCTGTTAACAGATTAAGTGCACTTAATAATATAACTTCTTTTTTATTCATGCCACAAAGATACAAAAATGGAATGAACATTCCATTTTTGTATCTTAATTTTAATATACTTTAGTTATTCGTTTTTTGAGATTCATTATAAATCCCTTTTTTGTCGATTCTACAATTCCATTTAAAGTGCGAAGTCCATCCACCCTGTGTATTTAATTCAACAACACCTTCGGCAATTAAATTATCAATTTTGCCACAACTGCTTAAATCGTCAGCATAAATCTTCACTTTTAAACCTTCTTTTAAGTGAATGGTTTTTCCTTTTGAATCGACCATAGTATCCGTTTCAGACAAAAGAACAAGGTTGTCTTCTATCATTTCACCGAAATCTACGTTTAGTCTGGCAGTTTTCATGGGGTTGTATTTGGTTAATCTGCCCCCTAACCCCCTAAAGGGGAAATAATATGGGAATAGGGAGTTTTTGTACTCTTATGTTCCGACAACCATCAGGAGTCCTTGTGTGTCCAAAATTGCTGTTTTGAACATGGGTGTTTCATGTGTTATAATTGATTATTTCTTTGCTTTTATTTTTGCCAAAGCTTTTAATATTTCAGTTGGCTCAGCTCTGTTTCTATAATCGGCATCTAAAAATGCATATTGAATAATACCGTTTTGGTCTATAACATAAGTCGCAGCTAAAGGCAATTCATTACTTTCGTCGCCATTATACTTGTGTAAATCGAAAGCTTTTTGATACATATCGGCAACTTCCGGTGTCAGCTTAAAAACCACACCATATTGTTTCCCTATTTTGTTTTCAATATCACTAAGCACCTGAAATTCAAGCTTATGTTTCTCGGAGGTAGTTAATGATTGATCGGGTAATTCAGGAGTCAAGGCAATGAGCGTGGCACCTGCTTTTTGAAATTCGGGAAGCTTTTCTTGCAAATAATGTAAAGTAATGTTGCAATAAGGACACCAACCTCCACGATACCAGGTAAGAATAACCGATCCATTTTTTAATTCAGCATATAATCCAACTGGTTTATGAAGCGAATTATTTAAACTAAAGTCAGGTGCCTTATCTCCAACATTCAAGGCTTTATCAAGTATCCCTGAGTTTTCAACTGATTTTAATCCTTCGGCATATACTTTTTTCTTTGCTTCAGGGGCTGTATTGTTAAATGCATCGCGTTTCTCATGGAGCATTGATTCCAATGTAATATCATTATTCATATTGCTAACTTGTTTTTTTGAGTCATCCATTATTGTCTGATTGTTTTTAATCCCTTTGTTTTGGCAACTCACAGTAAATAGTATTACTCCGATTAATATAATTTTACTTTTTATTTTTAACATGTTTTTGAATTTAAATATTTAAATAGTCAATATCTTTTCATCCCCCTTTAGATATCCTGTCAACGGTTCGCCCATATATTTAAGGTCAATACCAATACTTTTCAAAACTTCAGTTACTCCAAATTGATCACTACATGCCAGGCAACCTTCCACTTGAATTCCTGCATCCAACATTTGTTTTACATAGTCCTGAATTTCCACATCTTCACCAATAAGTTTAGCCGAAGCACCCCAGATAATAATATTGATTTCTTTCCACCAGCCACGTTTTAAAGCATTGATTGAATACATGGCTATCATGTTGATAATGGTATCTTTATTGTTTGTTGTCCAAAGTATATTTAGTTTGTCCATCTTATTCTACTATTTACAAATTATTTATTCTGTTCCAGGTATTTAAAGATGGCGGACATATCAAGCCTACCCATTCCACTTTTGTTGGCTTCAGCATATAATTCTTTTGCTAAATTTGCCAAAAATAAGGGTTGATTCTGTTCAATTGCTGTCAGTGATGCCAAATTCAAATCTTTTGACATCAATTCTAATGGAAATTGAGGTTCGTAATTTTTAGCTTTTATTTTTTCCGCTTTAAACTTTGTAAAAGGAGCAGAAACAATTAAATTGGGAACTACATCCAAAAGAAATTCTTTAGAAATCCCCATTTTTTCTCCAAATAACACCGCTTCTGAAAAAATAACCATCGATTGTGCTAGCATCATATTCACCACCATTTTAAATGAGGCACCTTTACCTGTTTCTCCAATCTGTAGAACTTGCTTTCCCATCATGTTCAGATAAGGCTCCACTTCCAGAAGTGTTTCTTTTTCACCACCTACAAAAAACAACAATTCTGCATTGTCGGCCTGTGGTAACGAACCAGAAACCGGTGCATCTAAAAATCTCACGTTGTTCAATTTGGCCTCTTGAGAAGCTCTAACACTAAACGATGGATTGACAGTTGTGCAATCAACCCAGATAACATTATCTTTCATCGATTTTAGTGCTCCTTCTTCTCCGAAGAATACTTCTTCAACAGCATTGGGAGCTGACAACATACTAAATATGATGTCTGCATCTTTAACGGCATGTTGTACGGAATCTGAAATAATTACATTTTGTAATTTGAAGGCAGCAATATCTTTTTTTGTTCTGTTATAAACTGTTAGTTCTACATTATTATTTGCCAGATGAGAAGCCATTCTACTTCCCATAATTCCGAGTCCTATGAATGTTATTTTCATAATCTATATGCTTTTATTATTTAATCAAATCAGCTAAAACTTGTTTGTACACATGTATGGGTTGTGCGCCGGTCAATGCGCTTTTAGCATTAAAAACAATAGTCGGAACTGATCTTACTCCTTTGTTTTGCCAAACGGCTTCATTTACTTTTATTTGCTCACGGTAGCTTTCATTTTCTAATCTCGCCAACCCTTCTTTCTCATCCAAACCAATTCTTTTCAATTCCTGAATTAGCACTTCACGGCTCGAAATATCTTTTCGCTCGCTAAAAAAAGCTTCCACCAAACGTAAATTCATTTCAGTTTGTTTGCCGTTTTCTTTTGCATATTCAATTAAGATATGTGCATCACGTGTATTGGGCATTTTCATGGTATCAAAGTAATCAAACTTAAAATTCAATTCTGCACCAAGTTTGGATAACTGTGCTTTCGAACGTGTGTTGTCTTCCTGTCTAGTTCCATATTTCCGGCTGATATGTTCATCTATATTTTCACCTTCGACAGGCATATTGGAGTTTAATTCAAAAGGTTGCCACTCTATCTCTACTTTGTCTTGAATTCCCATCTCAACAATTGCTTTTTCCAATCGTTTGTAGCCAATAATACACCATGGACAAACCACATCCGAAACGATGTCAATCATAATTTTATCTTTCATTCTTTTTTTTTATTATTTATATATTTTGTACTAAGCAATCGCTTAGATATGAGACAAAAAAATTACAGATTATCAAATGTTGTTTCAATAAAATCTACTATTTGTATTTGGCTAAAAACCTTTGAAGCTATTGATAATCCAAACATTGAAATAATCAAAAAATTAGCTTCTCTTTCTAAAGTCAATCCACATTTACTTGTATCCGACTTTAAACTATTCAGAAATAAATCACGTACAATATTGGTGAATTTAATAATTTCAGATTGTACAATCGGATCAGCATTCTCACCCAATTCATTCGCTGCATTTGTAATCATACAACCTCTGGGATGTTCATTTTCCTTCGAAAATTCTATAAAATCATAAAAGTATTGCCTCACTCCTTCTACCCCATTCGTTGATGCTTTAAGTTTGTCTGTTATGTTCTTAATCTTTATTTCATAACATTTTATACTTTCCAGAAAAACCCCTTGCTTACTGCCAAAACTGGAATATATCGAAAACTGATTAATGCCCATTTCTTTCTCCAACATACGGGTAGAAGTGGCTTCGTAACCATTTCGCCAGAATAAGTTCATTGCTTTTTCTATGACTTCTTCTTCAATATATTCTTTCTTTCTTGCCATAATAATTTCAAATGATTATCAGCATAAGCATCAATAAATTTTTTATGATTATCCGTAATTTGACCTAATTTAAATTTGAGACATGGATTAATATTGGTTTTTGATTCAAAAAAATGATTACTATAAATAAAAAAATATAAACACGAATTTACACAAATTAAAAATATGCATTTTTAGTAAAAATTCGTGTAATTCGTGGTTGAAAATGAATTCTATATTTTATTATATAAAATAATTGTGTTTAATATTTATAGGAGCTTTTGCAGATAATCATTATTTTCAACTTTATTATACAAATATGTCAGATCTATAGCCCTTATTAAATTGACGATATTTTTTTGAAAAACTGAAATATTTCTCTCCCTGAATTGCGGATAATCATTTAATTTTAATACGGCACAAAACTAATCAATCGCTTTGATATAGCCAAAATCATTTCAAAGCTTTTGCTTAGTTTAACTATTGAATGTGTTTTTTGTAAAAAACTACAAATTCAGCTACAAGATAATTATGTGAATGAATGGTATTTGTAAGTCAGACAAAGGAACTAATGCTATGCCCTGATTATTAATTACTCAACTGTCGCAAGTTCTCTTTAAGGGACTTCCGCCCTTAACCCCGACTTACTTTTTGTCTTGACCCAAAAAGTAAGCAAAAAAGACACTATTCAGGCTCTACAAGGAGAAGCAAGGGGTGCAAAATCATTTTTTTCGATATACAAAATATGTTATCTGTCAAGACTGGCTTATCCCCTTGTTGTAATTCGTTCTGGTTTGTATGCAAATATCCATATTTTTTTAGAATATAGATATTGACTTAAAACATACGGGTCAAGGCTGCGCCCCCTTCGCTCGAAAAACGAACGCTCAGTTGGCTAAAACCGTATAAACCTGCCTGCAGCAGGCAGGTTCGCTCCTTCGTCGTTCAAGCAGGACGATTTTTACGCCAACTTCACTTGTTTTTCGGCTCACCGGACGAGGTCGCTCACATGCAACGAAGATCAATAAAGCATTATTATTAAATATTTAATCTTTATTTTTTTAATTGATAGGAAAAGTAACTGGATTTATTCACTGATTTAGCTTGAATATCTGTTTTAACAAATTCAAAAGTTGCTATGTCTGCTGTTATTTTCACTCGCATATATCCCGGACTAACAAAGATTTTACCCGATAAATATTTATATTCCTCTGCCTGGTTGTTATTTCCTTTCTCTTTAGCGCCTGGTTGAGAAATGCATTGATAAACAATTCCATCCAAATCCTGCTTCGCAAAAATATGATCGTGACCATGAAAAACCACATCGACTTTATATTTTCTCAATAAATCATGTATGGGCATTTCCCAATCGGGTCGGTGTTCTTTGAAACCATCCGTTCCGTCCGTATTTTTTCCGCCCCATTCAAAAAATGGAGCAGCTTCAGCACCACCTCTTCCACGTCCTTTTATATCCAATCCGCCTACCAAATTGTGAATAAAGACAAATTTAAAAGCGGCTTTACATTTTTCTAATGTGCTTTTCAACCAATCGTATTGCTCTTTGCCCAAAGTACGTGCCCACGGATCATTACTGCCTTCGCGCAGGGTGTACAGAAATGGATCGAGTACAATAAACTGCGCGTTTCCCCATTCAAAAGCATAATAATTCCGTGGCAAACCGATAAATGGTATCTCTGTTTTACTGCCCGTATAAAATTCGTTTGGTTCAGGATTTGGGAAATACTTTTGTCGTGTTTGATTGGCCCAAACAGTCATATTATCTTCCTTGCCATTCAATTTTTGCCCCGATTCACCATCATGATTGCCTTGTACGAAAAACAAAGGTGATGAATTACACAACAGTCCCAAATAATAACGCTGTACAATATATTGATTCAGTGCGTCTTTGTAATTGTCACGATACTTATCGGTCATAAAAGTATCGCCCAAATCAAAATGCGCATCGGTCGAATCGGAGGCTGCATTAAGTAAAGTTTGTTTGTAAATTTCGGTATCAACATTTTCGTCGAGATGCGAATCGGCAATGATGCTAAAGCTAAAATCACTGTTTTCTGCCCGCGCAGTATGAAATGGCAAGACATCCGACTTGCTGATTTGAATTTTTGGATTTTCTGAAACAATACGATAATGATATTGAGTATCTGCTTTTAAACCCTTCAAAATTATTTCTTTTGGTTGATTGGCTGCCAAACTATATTTTTCCGATGACGAAATTATTTTAGAATCGGTCCAGTATTCTACTTTGATATTGGCCGATTTATAAAATAAAACCGATAAGGTAATGGAATGATTGGTTGGTCGCCCTAAAATAACATCAAAAGTATGAGCAGGGACAACCGTTTGAAATGCCGGTGTAGGATGACTGTCTGTTTTTGGTCTGTTTTTCTGACCATAAGTCTGTGTAATGCAAATAAATAGTATTAGACTGAATACTGATATTTTTTTCATTTTTGTATTTTTTATTAATTAAAGCATAAAATTCTTATCTAAAAACTCTTGAAAATTTGTTTTGTACTGAGCACTTACCGGAATAATAGTTCCATCGTCGTACACAATTTCATTGCGTTCTATTACGTTAATCTTTTGCAAGTTTACTATATACGATTTATGTACCCGCATAAACATGTTGGAAGGAAGTTGCACTTCCAACGATTTCAAACTCAACAACGACATAATAGGTTTATTGGTTGTCAGGTGGATTTTTACATACTCACTCATTCCCTGAATGTATTTAATATCCTGAAAATTAATGCGAATAATTTTATATTCCGATTTGATAAACAGAAATTCCTTGTTGGTTTCAAACTGAGCTGTTTTTTCTTTCCGTACTACCAGCCACTCTTTAGCTTTGTGGACTGCTTTTTGAAAATCAGGCAAGTCGATGGGTTTCAGTAGAAAATCGATGGCATCCACTTTAAATCCTTGTAAAGCATACTCACCAAAGGCAGTAGTGAATATTAAAACCGGTTTATTTTTCAAACTAGAAACGAGTTCTAATCCCGATAAGTCAGGCATTTGAATATCTATGAATAAAATATCCGTTTCATTTTCGTTCAGATAGTTCAACGCCTGAACAGGATGCGTGAATTTGGCTGTCAATTCAAGCGCAATATCCTGCTGAATATAGTTTTCTAAAATACTCAAAGCCAAAGGCTCATCGTCTACAATTACACATTTAATTTTCATACTGTGGGTATTTTAAGATTTACTTCAAATTCATTTTCAGGTGAATTGATATTTAATTCATAGTCATTACCAAACAATAAATTCAGTCGGTTTTTGCTATTTTCCAACCCTATGCCTCCTTTTTCATTTTGATAGTGTTTAATATTTTTACAATTAAATATCAATTCATTATCAATCAGTTGAAATGAAATATCTATCTGACTTTCGTTTTCGTAACTTGTGCCGTGCTTGAAGGCGTTTTCGATATACGAAATAAACAACAAAGGTGGAATAAGCACATCGTCGTAAACTTCAGGAAGAGTTAACTGTATGTCTTTTGCATCGGCATAGCGCAATTTCATTAAATCGATATAACTCTTTACAAATTCAAATTCTTTACTGAGTTTCACTTTCCCGTTTTTGTTTTCGTAAAGCATATAACGCATCAATTTCGATAATTTCATCACCGCTTCTTTGGCTTTGGGCGAGTCCAAATCTATCAATGCGTAAATATTGTTGAGCGTATTCATTAAAAAGTGTGGACTCACCTGATTGCGAAGTATATCCAACTGCATTTCAGTATTTCGCTTTTCTAATAAATTTCGAGCATGTTCATTTTCATTCCATTTGCGGGTAAAAAGCAAACCTGTATCAACGCCAACAATTAACAATGAATACATCAGTAGATGGGCATAGGGAGGAATGGGGTTTGGTTTGTTTGTTGGGTTTTGCACTGTATTCGATTTCGATTTATAAGTATTTGACTCGAATCCTTTATAACCCAATGAAAAAGAAAGTATTAATGATAAAATAATTACAAAATAGGATATGTATTTTTTCCGAAGCAGTAATTTGGGTACTAATAAGAAATGATTGATCAGAAATAAAGGTAAAAGTAGTGATTGATCGATCCAGATTTTTCTTACATGCAACCAACTTATTTGGTCATCAACTCGCGTAAATATCACTGGTATGGCAAATAAAACAAGAAATACAAATCCCATGATTAGGAGTTCGAAATTTCTGCCTTTATGGTGTGTTCTTTTAGTCATTGTTCTTATTGTTACTTGTATAACAAGATTATTTTTTCAAAAGCATTTTGTTCGTGTATATTTTCCCATTTATTTCTAACTGACAGAAATAAACTCCATTTTCGTAAGTTGTTGCATTCCAGCTATAAGAATGCTGACCAATATTTAAATATTCATCCAGCAGTTTATCTATTGGATGTCCTAACACATCCAATATTTTTAAGCTGACTTTACTGTTTTCGGATAAATTAAACTCAATCTTGGTGGATGTGTTGAATGGATTAGGGTAGTTTGTCAATGAAAATTTATTGCCATCAGCATATTTTAAATCTTTTATTTCAGTGGAGTTCTGCAACAAATTATTTATTGTTTCAATCGTTTTAAATGGATCATATCCAAACGAAGAAGCCTGAACAATTCCATTTTGATCGATAATATACGATTTTCCCCAGGGTAATCCACCATTTATTTGTTCGTAAAACTGACTAAAAGTTGCTGCTGTTTCTTCATAGGCAATTCCAGTATTCAAATAATACCAATCAAAATATTGTTGCAACCGGCTTAAACCTTCGCCCTCTTTGCCATCGAAAATAAAAGTAACTACATTGGGATTATTTTTAAACTCCTCAAATACTTTAGTTTGCATATCGGAAAGTACAGGAGGACAAGCCGGACAAGATGATCCAAATATCGGAAACCAAACCACTTTACCCAAATAATCCGAAAGTCTTAGTGTGCTTTGTGAATAAACTCCCGACGTATTATTTCGAGTCAGGTAATTCAGATTGAAATCTACCGCTTTTTCACCCGGGTCTAAATATTGAGTTTTGCCATACAATTGTATTGGCAGAGGATTTTCATCAATGTCGTTTGAATTTACCAGCAACACGTCACTTGCTTCGGCATCGGTTGGTGTATAAGTCACATCTACCCACACCGTGTCGTTGTGATTCAAGGTTTTTGGTCCTACGAAATTGGTTTCAAAGGAATTATCTTTATTTGTAATACTTTGAATATTCAGACTTCCGTACCCATTGTTGCTCAAAGCAATTCGTTGCGTTTCGCCATTGACATCAAAACAGATGCGGTCGGTGGTGCTGTTAATGTCGGGTGTAGAACTTTTACCGGCATCTTTAATTTTATAGAAATCGAGATAATTCCAGTTGGCGCACATCAAAATAGAATCGTTCATACTTCCTGCTCCAGCCAATAAACGCATGACTCCTCCATTTTCGCGACGAGTCATATTTTCATGTGCTGCAAGGGTTGGTATTCCATTGCTATTGATATTAAAAAGCAAAACTTTGGTGTAGCAGGTCACAAACAATAAATTACCTGCCCAACCACATTCTTCGGCAAATGCATTGGTTGGAATCACAGTTTTATTATTCAAATCAGATTTATTGTATACTAATAAACCTTCGCTTCCTGCCACCATATACACGTTTTTGCTATCGGTAGTTATGGCTTGTGAAGTCCCTATTCTGCTTTCTGTTGCTTCGCTAAATACAATTTTTGGATTTTGTTTATCCGATACATTTACTACTTTTAAACCACCACGACCATCGGCCACATAAGCCAAATCGCCCGAAACTGAAATGGCATAAGCATCAGTAAATCCATCCAAAATTTTTCCTGTAAGTGTAGGGTTTTCTCTATCCGAAATATCATATATCCGCATCCCATTTCGGTGTGCAGTAACATAAAGATAATTTCCAGCTATGCACATTTTTTCGAAAAATACATTCGTTTCCGACATTTCTTTCACCAACGAAATCACGTCGTTTTCAATTTTAAAAATATCGAAACCCGGAATTACCTTACTGTTCGTGCTGTTTATATTAGCATAAATATACTTGTCTTTTACATAAATATTCCGAATATTATACTCGACAAATTGTTGTATGCTTTCTTGTGTACCTGTCAAGGGCAAAGTGTTTGGGTTGATTAATGCCAATCCTAAATTTCCCGCAACAACAATTCGATTAGCACTAAACTGTTCGGCACACATCAAATGATCAGCCGTAGGATTTTTATGGCAATTATAACGGTACATATATTCCAGCGTTTTCTCCTGAGCATAGTTATTCATTGAAACAAGAAAAATTGCAGTGAAAAGTATGAATCGTTTTTTCATTTTGTAGTATAATGAAGTATTAAAACTGAATTAGAAGGATTGAAATTGTTAGACTAAATATAAAATCTAACGTTTAATAAGTGATGTAACCTGTGTATTACTTTTATTTTTTATTTTCAAAAAATACATACCTTTTGAGATGTTTGATAAATCTTGTTCTACAATCTTGTTTCCACTCCAAATTGTTTGACCAATAGAATTAATGAGTTCAAAACTTTCATCTCCAACAGCATTTTGTAAGTTGATTTTAGTAGAAAATGGATTTGGGTAAACAAGTAAATTTGAAGTGTTATTTACATCATTTATACCTGAAGGATATTTTTCAATAAAATCTCCTGGAGTCATTGTTTTTCCGGTAAAAGCGGGATAATCCAACGGATATTTATAAACCCTGAAAACAGAATTCATCGTTTCATCTGCTCTGGCTGCATCAACATCTGGTGCCACGCCTTGCGTTATCACACCGTTTAGTTGAACGGGACAAACATATTTCCAAACCACCTGACCATCAGCTGTTACTTCGCGGAATTCGCCAATAGTTCCTGAGCAAATTATGGTATTTCCATTGGGTAAACGTTCAGCTCCTGAGATATTTTCGGAATACATGGGGGAAATTGCATCTGCCTGATAAAACCATGAATACGTTGCGGGTAAAAACTTCGAACCTACAGTAATAGCATAATTTCCATTGGCATCGACGGCTGGTGTAAATTCATCGACCGTTGAATAAATAGTTGAGCCTCCACGTCCTAAACCATTATCAAAACAAGTCATATTTCCTGCACCCGGATAACCTGGTTTTACCCATTCCACATCGTGTTGCTGAAAATAACGTTGGTCGCTGGCAGTTCCGGCACCATAGCAAATCGGATTTCCCCAACGATACAATAGATCACCGCCTTTACCACGATTTCCACCGGCATGACTTTTTGCTTCGGCAGTAGTGGTGCTGTGGTCAATAATCCACACTTCGCTGTTGCCGCGTACACTTAAGGCAATTTGATCGAACTGTTCGTTATAATCTATCGAGTTCATGTGGTTCCAGAAAGCAGGTAGTTTTTTGCCGTCGCCATCACAATCTACTAACTCCGGATGTTGCTTTGGTGTTCCATAATTTAGTTTTGTTGCATCAAAATCCTGAATTAAATGATCCCAGGTGTGCCATTCCCAAACTACAGTGCCACCTTTGGGATAAGTTGGTTTAATTTCAGCCACATAATCAGGTAATACTATTGTAGGTAGTTGTTGTGTTTTAGGATCTAATTGAAAATTTGCGGTATTAAATCCTGCTGCAGCACATTCAGCCAATGTTTTTTTCTCAATTACCAACATGATTATATTCCCATTAGGTAAAATATGAATGTCGTGATGTTGCATGTATGTAGCGGTTGAAAAATCGAGTTCCCAAACCAAATTGTCATCCCAGTCGTATTCTTCAATCCGACCACCTTCGCCACCGCCACTACTCAACTGACCTTTAGTCATGCATGAACGTAGGATGTGTCCGTTTGGTAATAAATAAACCGATTGTCCCGGAGGATAAATACTATTTGACCATTGGTGCACAACCCGACCTTCATTATTTATCAGGTAGGTAGTGTGATATTGCTTGGGTGCAAACAAAGTATAACCCTTATAAACTTTAGCTGTATCGTTCAGGAATAAACCAACTGTGCGGGTTTGAGAAAAAGAGGAAAATATAAAAAAAAGAAAAAGAAAAGCCCCCAACCCCCTAAAGGGGGCTTTGTAGTTACTTTTGTTTGATATATTTTTTATTTGAGTTCTCATATTTATTATTTTAAATGGTTTATTTAGATGTTACTAATTTCTGTTCCCCGCCATTTATCCCGATATTATCGGGAGGGGTTAGGGGTTTCTATCTTGTAAAAATCATTTTGTTTCCAACTTTCAAATTGTTGTTCAATAACACATAGAAATAAAGCCCACTGTTTAATCGGTTTCCAGAATCATCAGTTCCATCCCAAATCAAGGTGTTTTTTCCTGAATAAAACATTCTGTCAGCCAAATTTCGAACGGTCCTCCCATTTAAATCATAAATTACAACCCTGATTTTTTGGTCTGCCGGTAATTGAAATTCTATATTTGTATTTACAATGAATGGATTTGGATAATTCTGACTCATTACTCCAATGTTTATTTGCTCCGCAATTTTCTTGATAGATGTAATATCGGCCGGAACCAAATAAGAAGGATCATAACCGGTCATTGTTGCACCAGGAGTCAGGTCATGTCCAGCTAAAGCCGGATGATCAGACGTATACCGATAAGCACGGAAAGCAGCATTATCGGTTGGATATGTATCGGTTTTAATTTTCTTGATACCGCTGCGTGTAAAAGGATTAATGTATTCCCAAACAATAGAAGTGTCTGTCGGACAAATCTCAAAAAAAATGACCGGAATTCATGGCACAAACAAAAGTGTTTCCGTTAGGTAAGCGTTGCGCACTTGACCCAATAGTACTAAAAAACGTTGTATTGTTTTTACTGGAGTACATCCAGCTTACTTGTTTGGAAATATTTTTCTTTTCTTTCATCAAATCCGAATTGGCAGGAAGCAAAATATTATATCCAGCATCGGGAGGATTGACATAAGCACTTGTTTGAGTTCCGGATGCATTTAAAAACGGGTTTATCTCAAAAATATAAGATTGAGGAGTCATTTCATACAAATTCTGTCCATTATTGAAAATCAAAAAATTTCCTTCACCAGGCAATCCTGGTTTAATCCATTGAATATCGTGAGCACCTCCAATTTGTTTGTTTCCGGTGGATGTTTTTTCGGGATTGGTAGAAAATGATGGTGCACTTCCCTGACCATATTTATACGGATCGCCAAAACGGTACAAGAAATTTCCTGCTGCAGAAGCAGCCAATGTTACAGAGGCTGCAGAATCATTTTTGACAAAAGTATTGCCATGATCTATCACATAAAATTCACCATGCACGGAATTTATCACCACTTGATCCAATTGTTGATTATAATCCATCGAATTACAATGTAACCAATCACTTTTCAGTGGATTTCCAGTCATATTGATATTGATTTTGCCGGGCATATTTTTAACAACGCCATAAGTTGCTGTTTTGCTAGCGTCATAATCCTGCACTGTATGGTCAAAAAACGCCCATTCCCAAATAACTTTTCCGGCACGGTTCACTTCCACCACCACATCCAATTGAACTCCCGTATAAGTTCCACTTTGTGCCAATGCCGGATTTGCGCCAATTGCCAAACATTGCTCCGAAGTATAATCTTTGTTGGCAATATACATAAAAGTAGAATCGCCAAGAATAGGATTGAATATTTTTACAAAGTCGTGATGCGGATGATAATTCGTACGCTTTTCGGTATACGTCCACACGGTATTTCCATTCCAGTCGAGCTCTTTCCAAACATTTGAATTGCTTGGGTCACCACCCACTGCATCAAGTAAAGTGCCGGCTTCGGTAAACCGAGGATTGGTTCCTATTTTCCATGTATGAATTACATGTCCTTCCATATCAACAAGATAAGTTGTGCCTCCAGACCCGAACAAAGTATAACCATTATAAGCTTTTGAACTGTCCCAATAACGTGTCTCGGTAGGAATAAAAAAAGTTTCCTGAGCAAAAAGTGCAATTACTGAAAAGCCAATAATTAAAGTAATTATAGATCGTTTCATAATATTTAAAAATTATCTGTTTAGAATAAGTTTGTGTCCGGATATAGTATTGTCAACTTGTAATATTAAATTGTAAAACCCAACAGGAAAACCACTACAATTAAAATCAAATTGATGATTTCCAGCAGATAGTTTTCCTTTGGTAATCTGTGTCATCAACTGACCTGTTGAATTAAAAAGTTTCACACTGACATTGGCATCAGAAGCAGTTGAGAATTTAACGGTAACATTCGTAGAACAAGGATTTGGGAATGTGCTTAATTGAAAAATGTTTGAGTTTACATTTTCAATTCCTGAAACTGTTTTGTCAAATTTTCGAACCACCCTAAACCCAATATGATACCATGGATGATTAGGATCTTGTGGTCCACGAAAATAGGATGGATTTCGATTCGACACACGTGAATGCCCGTCGTCTATTCCGTTTACAATATCGCCATTGTACCAACAGCCACCTCGCATTCCTTTGTATTGTTTACCATCGGGCATGGGCGAACCTGAACTTGGTCCTTGCGGATTGCTTGCCGGACTTATGCTGTAATAGGTTGACGAATACCAGTCGTTAATAAATTGCCATACGTTTCCTGCCATATCTACCAATCCAAAACCGTTTGTACTATTTGAAGTTTGGTAGCTTGCTGCACTTGACGGCCAGTTATAATCCGATTTTTGTTTCAATGTTCCGTCATAAAATCCAACCGGTGTACTAAAGGGATAAAGATTTGTATCGGTACTTTCATAAGGATCGACTGTTGAAGGCCAGTTGGCATGAGTTTTATCGCCTTCGGTATTATCGCCCCAGGGATAATTGTAATATGGATTGTTTTGTCCGCCACGTGCTGCATATTCCCATTCGGCTTCGGTTGGCAAGCGGTAACCGTTTTTTGAAAAGTCGCAAATGCCGGTGCTCAGATTGTAGCAATTATCAAATCCGTTTTGTCCACTTAACCAATTACAAAAAGCAATAGTTCCATACCATCGCATTCCAACTACGGGATGATTAGCACGAAAATCAGCCATCGAAAATTCCTTTCCATCAAAACTAATACTGTAATACGAAGCGTATTGATAGGTATAACAATAAATTGAATCGGAACCAACTCCATACACTATTTTATTTTTTACGGTTATCAAACCATTGGCATAAGCCGAATTCAAATAAGTAAGATATTGCTGATTGGTGATATGTGTTTTAGACATGTACATCGAGTCAATTTTCACGTAGTGCAAAGGTAATTCGTCGCTCGGATGTTTTGGATCAACAAATCCAATGTGATCACCCATAGAAAATGTCCCGGAAGGAATCAATACATCCGAAATATTCAAACTTTCGTTGTCCATTCCACCCCGAACCAAAATAACGTATTCATTTTGAGATTTATCGTTATAAGTAACCACTCCATAATCAGTGTTTAAATCCCAGGCAATTGTTGTTGTTTTATACTGACTGGTTGACGACCAATAAAAAGCTGATGTGACTATATTGGGAAAAAAAGTTTTATTGAAAGATGGTTTAATGCGTGAAACATCATTTAGTGATTGTAATTCCTTGATATTAGGTAATCGCCAGTCCGATTTGCCACCAATCGTTACCGTTTTAGCATATGCCAATGCTACATCCCAAGTCATTGGAGTTGTCGATGATAATTTTTGCCAGGTTAATCCGGTAAAATTATCTTTTATAGTTCCATCACCCTTATCTATAAAATGTTCAACAGTGAAAATTGTCGTGATGGTATTCCGAACTGCCCGCACATTAAAATTTTTTGTACCTCCGGCACTGATTGTCTCCGTTTTTAGATGATTACCGATACCTCCTCCAGCATTTGTTGCCCAAATATGAGTTGCATTTTCAGCTTGTTTTTCACTGCTCCACCAATATTCTGCCAGTGTTTTTGTAAAATATGTTGTATTCAGAGCCGGATTATTTGTGTCAAAATGATGAATGCTGAATAACTCCTGTGCTGTTGGTAATCGCCAATCTGTAAACCCAGCCAAAGTCGAAGTCTCGACGTAGTTCACGGCATTCTCATAAGTCATTTCGCCACCATCAGTTTTTTGCCACATCAATTGGGTGTTATTATCAGTAACAGTTCCATTGCCATTATCGGTAAACGACATGGGATTAATTTTTGAATCTGTATCTTCGCCCAAAGTGCTTGTATAACTAACAACCTGACCTGTGTCAGGGAGTTTAAAAGGCACTGTTTTTTGAGCTGAAATAGCTGTAGAAAATATTACACAAAATAGGGTTATTTTCTTAAATGGTTTTATCATTGGATATGAATTATTTCATTTTTACAAATTTATTTTATTCATCCATTTTTTCATAATGCTAATCTATGAAATGAAAGATTCTATCAGCGAAACAGAAAAATAAATAAAAAATTTCGAAATCTTGAAGCATTTTCATTCTAAGTTATTATATTTGTATTTGAATACATTAAACACTCAATCACATGATACACACTGTAAAGATAGACGATAATACACGAAACGGAAAGAAAATCATTAATGATTTACGTCGTTATCGAAAAGGTGTTGAATTTGAAAATCCTGCTGTAACCGGCATTGTACCTGAAGGTTATATGACCGCAGAAGAGTTTGAAAAAGAAACTACAAAGGATATAATTGAAATATGTCAAAAACATGGTATTTTATAATAATTCTGCAAGATTAGATTTAAAAAATATTTTTGACGGATTATTAACTTGGTCAAAATATAAATTAGAATATAATCATGTTGTAAAATATCATAATGACATACTACAAATTTGTAATTGTCTTGATTCCAAGTCTTTTCACTTCAATGCCCAATTCCCTTCTCACAAACGCTTTGGTAAAAAAGTACATACCTATAAACGAAATAAACTAACACACTGGTACATTATTTACAATCTCGACTCTCACGGTAACGTTTTTATTCAACGTATTTTTTCAAACTACAAAACCACAGAAACTGAGTGATTTGAATTCATTTTTTAATCGTATTAAATTATAATTTTCATCGAATTAACTCCACTTTTCATATTAATTGAAAGTATATAAACTCCTGAAACCAGATTCTCTGGCAATTGTAAAACTGAGGTTTTAGTAGTTAAACTTATTTTTCCAAAACTGAAAATTTCTTCTCCGGTTAATGAATATATTTTAGGGTATACAACTGATTCGCTGGATGATTTAAGAAAAATAGATTGTCCCGATTGATAGACTTCCAGTATCTTCGAATTACCTTCCGGAGAATTTATTGCTGACATTACTTTGGGTTTTACCGAAAACGACCGTCGGATATTTCCATTTATTTGCCCTAGCGAAACATTATCCACGTGATAACCACCAATATAATCCACTTTAGCACTATCATTTGTTACCGTAACATTGATATGGCCGGAACAAGGTAAGATTGTTCCGGTAACATAGCCGTAACCGGCTGCAGTGGTAGTGTTGGTGTACTGAGGTAACGATGGCTGTGGTACTTCCATATACACAATTCCATCTTTGGGTTGCTCAACATATAAGTGATCGTGACCATGAAAGAAAATCTGTACACCATTCTCCACCATAATTTGATGAATCGGTTTTCCCCAACCCGGACGTTGTGTATCAAAACCATAAGTACTATCAGCGTTTTGCCCACCCATTTCAGCTAAATTTACCCGTTCCGATCCTCCTCGCCCTTCCTTATCTCCGCCAACCAATTGATGAGAAAATACAAATTTGTATTTCGCTTTACTGTTTTCCAAGGTACTGCGGAACCAGTCATATTGTGTTTTTCCGAGTGTAAAACCCCAGGCATCCGAAGGTTTTGGAGTGGTGTATGCATACGGATCAATCACAACAAAAAGTGCATCACCCCAATTCCAAGCATAATAATTCTGAATTTGACCCTGAATAAGATCATTGGTTTCATTCCCTGTATAAAATCCATCGGGTTGTGGGCCCGGATAATATTTTTTTCGCAATGCTGTGGTTATATTATATTCATCGGTGGGTTGATTGGAGTTCAGCCAACCTAATTCACCTTCATGATTTCCGACCACCAGATATAATGGCATTGAATTGCATACATTATCCCAAAAGTTTCGATACAACAAAGTGCGTCGCTCAATATTATTATAATTGACAAGGGGTAGTTTTTCCGACATGAAATTATCACCCAAATCAATCAAAAAATCGGGATTCAACTTCAGTTCATTCTGCAGAGTATTCCTGAAAGTATAATAATTGGAGTTTTCGTCCAAATGTGGATCGGCTTCTACTGCAAATGAGAAAGTTTGTCCTTGATTACGCTGAGTCATGAAACTCCCTGAAGTTGCATTTTTAAAGTTAGTTTCACCAGACAAATGATAATAAAGCTGATAATAATACTTCGTGTTTCCCGATAATCCCGTCAGTGTAATATTAATCGGCTGATTTGCAGCAAAATTTGTAATGGGAGTCTGCAATGCTAAATTTGATGCATTTGTTCCGTATGAAATATATGCTGACATATCTTTTTCTGAAAGTGCATTGAAAATAATGGAATTATCACTTGGAACACTTAAAATACCGGTAGCAATGAAATCGCCAAAGTAAGGTATTTCCACTTTATAAACCGAAACTCCGGCTGTAATAAAAAGCAGATTATTATATTTACCGCCAAAACAAAGATTACGGACTCTTTCTCCAGCCGGAAGTGTTATTGAGCCTACGAGTGTTGCCGTTTTGTCGTAAATTTTTACACCGCCATCACCAAAAGCCACAAAAAGATTACCAAAAACATCTGCTGTTATTCCATCAATTTCACCAGTTCCCGCAACTTTCAAAAATACTTTTTTATCTTTAGCTAAATCAACCGCACTTTCGTTTTTCAGTGCGTAAGTGTAAATCGTATTTGTGCTACTTTCGTTCACATAAAGTGTTCTCCAATCTTGCACAAAAGTGAGTCCGTTGGGTTTAATTAATGTGCTATCTAAAAGAACAGGAGTAGTTGAATTATATGGAATGCAATACAATCCCTGAAAAGTTAGTTCACGGTTGGGTGCGCCAAAATCCGGATCTGTAAAATAAATAGAACCGAGATAACTCAAGGCTACATCATTCGGAGCATTAAGTTTTTGTCCGTTCCATGTTGACATTATCGAGGTGAAATTACCAAGTGTATCCATTTTAGCCACATCACGGGTTCCTTGTCGGCAAACAACGAATTCATTCAATTTGGTGGCAATGATTCCATTTGCATTGCCCGAAGGATTTGCCAATGTTTGCAATCCTGTTGCATCGCTCCATTTGTAAATGATATTTCCTGTTACATCACTGAAAACAAGATAGCCAGCGGGATGCCAAACAGGACCTTCGGGAAATTGCAAACCCGTGACAATTTGAACTGGTTGTAAATTGTCGAAAATGTCGGCAGAAAGTGTAACAGGATTAAAAAACAAAAAAAGAGCAATAGTTTTTAGAAAATTAATCGTTTTCATATTACAGACTATTATCCTTATCAAAAAGTTTTCAAATGTAATAAGAATAATGAAATATTATTTTAGAAATCATCAAACAAGATGATTTTGTCTGTCAAATGAAGAAAGGATTCATTACAGACCTAGCTTTTAAAGATTGTTTTAACCCAACTTGCTGCTAAGCCGACCCGAAAAAAATGTTGTTCAGTAAGTTGAGCTTCTTCAAGTTCAAATTTGTGTATTACAGATTTTCCTTTTGTGAACGGGGCATATTTATATTTTAAAGCATCCTATAGTTGTGTCACCTTTTAATTTGGCTTGGAACAAGGTCTTATTTAGATGACTTCTTCCACATGATTTTGGGCCAAAGTTGTTACCGCTTTTTGGGTATTCATTATGCGGACAATCTCACGCCAACCAATTTTTATCCCGTTTTTTTTAATTGATATCTAACTGTAGTTACTTCCGCCAACAATTCCAAATGTAAATGAGCCATTGTGTTTTCATCTTTCTTGTGATAAATTGGGCGTAAATCGAGGTCGGTTTTCAACACTCTGAATGTAGCTTCAATTTCACTGTAACATTGCCAAAGAAGCTCCTCGGAATCTGCCTCTAAGATAGTACGAAGAAAAATGAAATTTTTAAATTTATATTATCTGATTTTCAGCAATTTATAGAAATGGTTATCCTCCATAAATGTAAATCAGCCCATAATATCAATAGATATTTTATAAGCTAGACTTAAAAAGATGCAAACAAGGAAGTAAATTATGTTATTATTAGAAATGTTTTTCAACAGATCCTTCTAAATACTTTCTCCTAATATGTCATAGGAACAAAGTGAAAAGCTTTAGGTATTTTAAACAACCCGAAAAAATCAAATAACATTTCAGCGTTTAGTTTTTAATCCGGTTATTCATTATTAAAACGTTTAGTATTTGAGGGAAAACCTTTTGCACCTTTAATTCGGCTATTCCACCTTTCAATGTGATTTCTTTTAAGCTTTTCGAAATACATTTAACATATTTAAGATTGACTATAAACTGGCGGATTATTTGTAAAAAACAGTCCTTCGGTATTTTTCCTGATAAATTAGTAAGATTACTTCTTATTATACGGTTTGTATTATCTGTAAAATACGCAATCGAATAACGTTTACTCGACTTGAAACATAGGATTTCATCTGACTCTACAAAACGTTCATCTATATCTGTAAGTAAGAAGAATCGTTTTGAATTATTACTTCCACTAGCTAGTACTATGTATGGCTTGTTTACAAATACTTTTTTAAAAGCATTATCAACTCGGTCGGATCAACCGGTTTGTCCAGATAATCGACAGCATTCAATCGGAGAGCTCGTTGTATAAACTCAGCGCGTTTATATGCCGATACAAAAATAACGGGTACATTTTTTAGACTAGTTTGCATTTCAGCTACTAAATCTAAACCTGTCATCCCTGGCATTTCAACATCGAAGAAGACAAGATCGTAACAATTTTATTTAATCAAAAAAAGTGCCTCTGTTGGAGATGGCCAATTGAATTTCCAATTCGGGATGAAGTTCTAAAAGTATGTTTGCTAAATATAAACGAGCTTTCTCTTCATCGTCTACAATTAGCGTTTTTCTATTTTTATACATATATTAGGTTATTGGTTATTTAATTTTGAATATTTTTTATCAGAATCGTTATGTAAATGAAAACCTATATTCCTGAGGAATAAATAATTCAACTTTCGTTCCGATTCCAACGCCTTCCTCGTTTGTTAAATCCATAATTATTTGAGTAATGTGATTCTCATTTATTTGATTATAAAAATCAAGTTGAGCCTGAATCAATTTTAGTCCTTGACCATTCCCGTATGTTCCTAATTCTTTTGCCCTTTTCCGTCCGATTCCATTATCAGATATAGTTATAAACATCCCATTATCAACAGCTTAAACACATATAACTACTCAACTTTCGCAAGCTCTATCACACCGTTTGCATAAGGCATTTATAATTTAACAATTTTTCAAATTTCTGATTTTCAGTGATTATTTTCTCCATTAACACTTCGGTTTCGATGTCTAATAAAACAGCTAGTTGAGCTATTATTTCTATTATTATCAACCATATACGCTCAGCAATAGTTAGTTCGATAGTTTCGGTATTTGCCGTTCTAAATAATTCGCCCAATGTTTCATAGTCCGAAAACCGTTTTACTACTGAG
>JAQUWU010000118.1 GCA_028692715.1 Paludibacter sp.
CTAGTTATTGTATTCAGAACTGTTACATTTCGTGTAATTCCAGTTTCAAAAAAAATAGTTTTTATTGTCCTATTATATTCTTGCTCGAAAGTAAATGGAAGTATTGGACCAACATCATATAGACAGTATTTATTCAATATTTTTTGTGCTACTGAATTTAAAGGTACGCTGATAGTTATGACACGTTCTCTTTTAGTCTTTTGTGGAATATATTCTATACATCCATCTATTATATTATTTCGAGTAAATTTTATTAAGTCCCCAATTCTTGCACCACACATGCACTGGAATACAAAGATGTCTCTTTGAGTTTCAATGAAAGGTCTTTGAGAAAAGTCCTTTTCATAGATTCGGGTTAGTTCTTCTACTGTTGGGAAAATAGGAGTACCATAAACACACTCTCGTAAAGTATATTTTGAAAATGGGTAATTTCTGGTATATTCATGTTTAATAGTCCAATTAAAAAAAGCTCTTACTTTAATCATCATTCCCGTTGTTGTATTAATTCCTCTTGGTCTGTTTGATTTATATTTGGGGAATAAACTACAAAACTTTTTATCCTCTTGTGCTATGTAAAATTCATTTTTAAGATATAAATGAATCTCAGATAAAATTCTTTCATCTGTATCATCTAATGATAACACAAAGTTTGGTTTTGATTTTCGTTTAATATAAACGAATCTGATTAAAGTATTTTTTACAACTGCATAACTTTCTTTTCTTTCATCTGATAAATCATTTCTAAGTAGGAATTGATCAAATACGTCAAAAAAATTTGTTACCTCCTTCAGCGGTTGCTCAATTATTTCTTCCTTAATCTCATAACTATTTTCTGCTATTGTTTTATCTAACAATAGCTTAATTTGATTACCTAAGTATTTTGAACTAAGTAATGCTGAGTTTTCTACATTGATAAAAATAGTTGTAATTAATTTTCGGAGTTCACTGATTTCAGAGTCAATTTTAAGTTTGTCAGAAATAGAATAAAATGGAGATACTTTTATACTCTGAATCTTGGAATCCCAGTATTTTGGAATAACTTCAATATCACTAGTGTATTCAATATCGACTTCTCTACCCGCACGTAATCTAAATCTTACTTTTGCAGGAATGTCTGTTTTATATGTTTTTATGAATGCTTTTACCGTTGCCATATGGAGCAAACTTAGGAGATTTTCCCTACATTTTCCCCACAAAATGATTAAATTCAGAAACTTTAGATCACGCTGGCATTCCTTCAGATTTGAACTATTATTTGTAATTGGCTGGTAACTAAATTAATGTAAAGTAAAAGGAAGCAAATAGTAAGTGTTTAATACAGACGGAATCATCCTGTCGCGGTCACTTATCGATTTTTAATCAATTGAAAATCAGCAAATATAAAAGTCTACATACGTATTTACATACATTTGTAGACTTTTTTTATGCCTATACATACCAGCAAAAAAACGAGACTTTTTTATGCAAAGCCTCGTTTTTTTGCTAATTGATTGAATCTTATACTTCCCACTGTTCGCAAGTGGCAATCAAATCATCAAAAGTTTTTATTTTCGATTTTGCCTGTACTTTTGCAATCTGACTTTCAACAGCTGCATCATAAGTTTCATCTTCCACATCGCGAATAACACCCATTGCAATTGGCATTTCAGGACCTTCCATCAAAGCCAGCTTCATATGTAAGGTTGTATCTATTGTTTTTGCATCGTGAATCAGAATATCTTTTTCGGTAATTCCATTTTCACCAATTGCTACAACCTTCAGATTAAAACCGTCTAAAACGAGACCTTTGTTTCTTTCTTTTCCAAAAATCATTGGTTTCCCATGTTCCAACACAATCGTTCTGTCGGCACGAAATTCTCTTTCGGCTAACCAGCTATGTGCTCCATCATTGAAAATAACACAGTTTACAAGACATTCTATAACTGAAGTTCCTTTATGTTTTGCAGCTGCCATCATAGTCATTTGAGCCGTTTTCAGGTCAACGTCCAACGTCCTGCCAAAAAAGGTTCCACGAGCACCAAAAGTAAGTTCAGCGGGACGGAATGGAAGCTCCACCGTTCCAAAAGGAGATGACTTAGTTACATATCCTTTTTTTGTTGTTGGAGAGTATTGTCCTTTCGTTAAACCATAAATTCGGTTATTAAATAGCAATACATTAATATCAATATTACGACGAACGCTATGAATAAAATGGTTACCTCCAATTGCCAAACAGTCTCCATCACCTGTAATTTGCCAAACAGTAAGTTTAGGATTGGCAACTTTTACACCTGTAGCGATAGCTGCTGCACGCCCGTGAATGGTGTGAAAACCATATGCACTAATATAATACGGCAAACGGGACGAGCAACCAATACCGGAAATCACGGCTGTTTGGTGGGGCGGCACTCCTAAGTCTGCCATTACTTTTTGTAGTGAACTCAAAACGGCATAATCCCCACAACCCGGACACCAACGAACATATTGATCACTTTTAAAGTCTCTGGCTGTATATTGAGCTATTTTTGTTGCTGTATTTTCCATAATATAAAATAAATAACAAATATTGTGTTTATAATAAAGTAGTAAAATGATCTTCAAGTTCGGATACCTTGAATGGTTGACCTTGAACCTTGTTAAATTGCAAGAATTCAACTCCGGGAACTTTCGAACGCAAGAACGTAGCAAACTGTCCGCAGTTTAATTCACAAACTACCACTTTTTTAAATTTTTGAATCTCCTTGACGGTATTTTTTGGTAGAGGATTGATGTAATTGAAATGTGCCAAAGCAACTTTTTGTCCCTTTTTATTCATTCCTTTTACTGTACTTATCAAATG
>JAQUWU010000033.1 GCA_028692715.1 Paludibacter sp.
TATGCTACAAATAACGTGCTTACTAGCTATGGTGAGGAAGTGACATTTACAACAACTACGCTAAAAGACCCAACTGAATTTACCGCTATTGCAGTTTCACAAACCCAAATTAATTTATTTGTTACTCCAAACGATGTGAACGACAGGCTTATGGTGGTCTATAATAACAATGGAATTTTCACCACACCTGCAGATGGAATGGTTGCGGGTTTGGTCGGCGATGCATTTGCAGATGGAACAATCCTTTATAAGGGAAATGTCGATGACTTGACAAATCAGACGAACTTGACCTCAAACGAAACGGTATATTACAAAGTATTCACATTCTCGGATGAAAATATATATTCTGATGGATTGGCTGCTAGTGCCACTACTCTTTGTAATGCTGAGAATCTAACGTTCAAAGAAGGATTTAATGAAGATGTTATCCCAGGATGTTGGTCACAACAATATGTCAGTGGAACTTCAGATATTGAATTTGTAAAATCGAATGAAAATCCTGATACTTCTCCACAGGAAGGAACGAATTATGTTCTATGGAAATCGTATTATTTTAATTCGGGAGTTGAAACACGTCTTGTTTCTCCTCCTGTTAGTTCAATTGGAATAACTGATATTTCAGTTGAGTTTTACTGGATGCAGGACGAAGATTATAAGAATTCTGAAGATGGAGTTTATTTAGAATACTCAACTGATGGTTTAACATGGACAACTGTTGGATCTATGATTCCGCGTTATGTTTCATCTGGTAGTGGTTGGACAAAAAAAAGTGTTCTGTTACCTACAGAAGCATTGAATCAGAACAACCTGTTGATCGGATTTAAATTTCATTCTGATTATGGAAATAATTGTAGTATAGATAATGTCCAGATACGTAGAACGCCTCCGGCAGACCTACAAGGATTTAATACCTCTCCCAGTTCAACAACGCAAATAAATTTAACTACAACGGCAAATTTAGCTGATGATAAAATTGTGGTGGTTTATAATAATACAGGTGTATTTACAAGTCCAACGGATGCAGTGCCTGCTGGAAGTATTGGTAGCTCCTTTGTAGGAGGAACAATTCTTTATAATGGAGATGCAAGCACGATGATAAATCACACTGATTTGACGATGTATACTACTTATTATTATAAAGCATTTTCATATAATAATCTTAATGTTTTTTCAGCTGGATTAATAAGTAATGCCCGTACAAATGGCATTCATCCAACCAACCAGCCAACTAATTTTAGCAAAGATGTAGTAAATATATCAGGTACTTCGTTGACATGGACTCCAGCTGTTGCAGGTGAGCAATTACCAGATGGCTATTTGCTGAAATTAAGCTTAGGTAATCCCGTCCTAAATCCTGTGGCTGGTGAAGATCCTGCAGATATGAAAACTGTAACTAATGGATTGGGCAATTTTAAAGTTGCCCCCGGAACTACCGCTTCTACTTCAGGTTTTAGTGGTTTGCAGGAAGGAACCATGTATAATTATAAAATCTATTCCTACACCAATGCCGGTTTGCAAATCGACTTTAATACCGATGCGCCTCCTGCAATTTTTCACGCAACTCTACCAGGCAAAGTAACTGCCCAAACCTATACGGCAAACGGCACAAGTGCTGATATTGCATGGACTCAATCAGCAAGTTATGTGCCCGGTAATCACAGTACATTGGTGTTTGTAAAAGCAGCAAGTGCCATCACGTCCGGAACACCAACTCATGCACCATCAACTTACACTGCTAATGCAGTGGTTGGTTCAGGAACGGTCTATGAACTGGATGCAGCCGCTTATTGTGTATACTATGGCGATGGAAACAATGTAACAATAACCGGATTAACCGAAGGTACAGCTTATTACGTATCTGTTTACACGGTAGTAGATGCACCCAATTCGGATGGAAGCAATTCTTATTCAAAAGCTGCAATCTTAGCGAATGGAAAAGCTTTCGTCAATGCCGACATTAGCTTAAAACCTTATGGAGCTGTTTACAAAATTGCGAAAGATGATGATTACACCTATATTGGGGGTGATTTTAACAATATTGGAAAGGCGATAGGTAGTGGTGTGAAACTAACAACAAATTCAGATAAAGCAGATTTATCATTACCGAATGTTGTTGGGGGGGATGTTAAATGTTCTGTTTCTGATGGTAATGGCGGTTGGTATATTGGTGGTGATTTCACACAAGTAGGGACACTTTTACGGAACAATTTGGCTCAAATAAATTCAGCCGGTGAAGTAACGGATTGGAATCCAAATGCGGATAGTGACGTAAAATGTATAACTGTTTCAGGATCTGATGTATATGTTGGTGGTTCTTTTAGTACTGTTGGCGGACAATCAAAACTAAATATAGCAAAACTGAATAATTCTGATGGAAGTGTCGATGCTTTATGGAATCCTGAAGCCAATTCTACTGTTTATGCTATTAAAATAGATGAGTCAGGAAATATATATGCGGGAGGTGACTTCTCTGCTATAGGTGGGCAATCGATGTTTGGTATTGCAAAACTAAATAATACGGATGGAAGTGCATATGCAACTTGGAATCCTGGTTTAACAGGTTGGTTTGTTTCAACTATTGAGATAAGCGAATCGAATATTTATATAGGTGGTTATTTTTCACAAGTTGGAACACTTTTACGGAACAATTTGGCTCAAATTAATTTAGCCGGTGAAGTAACGGATTGGAATCCAAATGCAGATAGTGACGTAAAATGTATAACTGTCTCAGGATCTGATGTATATGTTGGTGGCTCTTTTAGTACTGTTGGCGGACAATCAAGACTAAATATAGCAAAACTGAATAACACCGATGGAAGTGCTGATGTTTTATGGAATCCGGAAGCAAACTATACCGTTAATGCTATTAAAATAGATGAGTCAGGAAATATATATGCGGGAGGTGACTTCAATAGCATTGGAGGACAATCTAAAAACTACCTTGCCAGATTAAATAATACTACTGGGGAAGCAGACAATACATGGAATCCGAATCCGAATGAAGGAGTTTTAGCATTAGCTATTAATGAAATGGATATATATGCGGGCGGCTCCTTTACATTCGTTGAATGTCAACCAAGATATAATATAGCTCGATTTAAAAATGCTGATGGAAGCTTAGATGAAGTCTGGAAACCAATTATAAATAATACTGTTTGGGCAATTACATGTAAGGGTACGGATATTTATGTTGGTGGTGATTTCTCAAAAGTGAATGATGAATCGCACAGAGGTCTTATAAAGTTAAATAATGTAGATGGTGAGATAGATTATAGTTGGATGCCGGATGCTGATGGAAATGTATCTACTATAATAGTGAAAGATGATGCTCTTTTTATAGCAGGCGAGTTTGAAAATATAGGTGGGCAAGCCAAAACAGGTCTAGCTAAAATAAATACAACCGATGGTAGTGCAGATATTAACTGGAGTGCAAATACAGATAATGATGTTCGTTGCTTAACTGATGATAATAATGGCCATTTTTATGTTGGAGGCAATTTTACAACAATAAATGGAGTAAGTCGGAGTGCAATAGCCAAATTAAATAGTAATACTGGGGCTGTAGATATAGATTGGAATCCAAATGCGAATGAAACAGTTTATTCGATTGCTGTTAACGACAACGATATTTTTGCCGGAGGTTTTTTCAGGAATATTGGAGGTCAGCCCAGAAATGCCATTGCAAAATTAAATAACACAACTGGGGAGGCTGATCTATCATGGGATGCGAATCCAAGCGGAAATAATTCAGCTAGAGCACCAAGACAAGAAATAAAGACTACAACCAGCAAAGTGAATCAATTGGATGCTTTGCTTGCTAAAATAAAGAGCAAGCAAAACGACACAAGTATTTCTGGAATACAAAAAGTTGCTTCATCTACCGAAGCAGAAAGTAGTAGTGGTATAATTGATATAGTTCACAATGGTTCGGATATTTATGTGGGAGGAATTTTCCTTGAGATAGGTGGACAAACGATAAACGGCTTAGCAAAATTAAATAGTAGTACAGCTCAGGCAGATTCGGAATGGAATATGGGAATAGATGATAACGCAATCGTAATATCTATTCTTATTGATAATGAAAATGACAATCTTTATGCTGGTGGCATCTTTAGATATGTAGATGGAAAATATCAACCCAATTTTGCAAAGATGAAGAAAATTCCAACAAATGATGTTGAGTATTTTACAATTTTATCATCTTCTACTGCTACTATTTCATCTACTCTTAATAGTACATCATCAGTAGATGTTACTTCAAATACAAGTTGGACGGCCGTTTCAGATCAAAGTTGGTTGAAAGTAACCCCCGATGTATTGACATCCGGTAATGGGAAACTTACTTTCATCGCTGATGCCAATTCCAGTAATACCCGTACTGCCATTGTAACTGTATCGTCAACAGACTTAGCAGGTCAAAGCGTTTCAGTAACGGTAACACAAGCCGCAAACACTCAGATCACTGTTCCAAACCTTACACTCACAACGACAAAAGAATATGATAATACCCTATCAGCAACGGTTGTGGTTGGAGAACCTGTCGGAATAACATCAGGAGATAACGTTATAGTCAAAGCTACAGCAAGCTTTGTAGATGCCACTGTTGGATCGGGAAAAACAATTAATATATCGTTCACCCTTGAAGGTACTAATGCAGCTAAATACAATGCTCCGGCTGATTATTCAGTAAACAATGGAGTTATTACTGCCAAAGAATTAACGGTAACGGGAGCAACAGCGCAATCAAAAGTATATGATGGCACTACAACAGCAATGATTGCCGGAGCTATGCTTTCGGGAGTAGTAGGAAGTGATGCTGTAGTTTTGGCAACCGCTACAAGCGGAACATTTGGTCAGGTAGGTGTTGGAGCTGATATTACAGTTACTCCATCCATGACTCTTACCGGAACTGCTAGTGGTAATTATACTTTGATACAGCCAATCGGATTGAAAGCAAACATTACTGCCAAAGAATTAACGGTAACGGGAGCAACAGCGCAATCAAAAGTATATGATGGCACTACAACAGCAACGATTGCCGGAGCTATGCTTTCGGGAGTAGTAGGAAGTGATGCTGTAGTTTTGGCAACCGCTACAAGCGGAACATTTGGTCAGACTGGTGTTGGAACTAATATTTCAGTTACACCAACTATGACCCTTACTGGATCTGCCAGTGGAAATTATACTTTGACACAGCCAATCGGATTGAAAGCAAACATTACTGCCAAAGAATTAACGGTAACGGGAGCAACAGCGCAATCAAAAGTATATGATGGCACTACAACCGCAACTATTTCCGGAGCTACGCTTTTGGGAGTAGTAGGAAGTGATGATGTAGTATTGGCAACCGCTACTATTGGAATATTTGGTCAGGTTGGTGTTGGAACTGATATTTCGGTTACACCGACAATGACAATTACAGGAACTGCTAGTGGAAATTATACATTGTCACAGCCAATCGATTTGAAAGCAAACATTACTGCCAAAGAATTAACGGTAACGGGAGCAACAGCGCAATCAAAAGTATATGATGGCACTGCAACAGCAACTATTTCCGGAGCTACGCTTTCGGGAGTAGTAGGAAGTGATGATGTATTATTGGCAACCGCTACAAGCGGAACATTTGGTCAGGTTGGTGTTGGAACTGATATTTCGGTTACACCGACAATGACAATTACAGGAACTGCTAGTGGAAATTATACATTGTCACAGCCAATTGGTTTGAAAGCAAACATTACTGCCAAAGAATTGACAGTGACTTATCCAACTGTAACTGCAATAAAGATATATGATGGAAACTCCACAGCAACCGCTGTTTCCGGTACATTATCGGGTGTTATTACGAATGACGCAGCAAATGTTATGCTGGGTACAACTGCATCGTACCAGGATGCGAAAGTAGGAATAGCTAAAACGATTACTGTGAAATATTCATTGTCCGGTTCAGCTGCAGGAAATTATACTGCTCCAGAAGATTACAGTTTGGGTACCGGTGAAATCACCCGTAAGCAATTGACTATTTCAGAGCCTATAGTAGTTACCAACAAGATGGTGGATGGAAATAGCTCTGCTGCCATAACTACGGTTGGAAGTTTATCGGGTGTGGAAGATGTCGATGTCAACAATGTAATGGTTACGGCAACGGCAAATTACAACGATGCTGCTGAAGCAACCGGCAAAACAATTACGGTAGTATATATTTTAACTGGAAGTGCAAAGGACAATTACATTGCTCCGGTAAATTATATCATCACAAACACCAAAATATCCGGTACGATCACATTAAGTCCATTGGAAACACCAACTCCGGGTTGCGAAGATGATTATCTGGACTTGGATTACAGCATTTTGACAGGAACACCGACGCAGTATAAAATAACCTTTGATGCGACAACAAATAATGCAGGTATTCTGAATGTTGGGTATACAAATTTACCTGTGACAACAAGTTCGGGAACACTACAGATTGCTATTCCAAAGGGAACCACTGATGGAACCTATCAAGGAACTTTAATGGTACGAAATGAATTCGGAATGGAAAGTCCGGCTTATTCTTTCACGTTCACTATAAATCTTTCTGCGGACTATCTGGTTACGAAATTCAATCAAATTATTTTGTGCGATAACAAGAATAATCGGTTTGTCGATTATCAGTGGTATAAGAATGGCTTAGTTATCAATGATGCTACCAAACAGTTCTACAACGATCCGACCGGACTGGTAGGTGTATACGCTGTAGAAGTTACCGATCTTAATGGGTTAAAGATAATGAGCTGCGAAAAAACACTGAATTTTGCAAAAGCAGTTAAGGTGAGCATTTATCCAAATCCGGTAAAACGTACTCAGACTTGCACTGTTCAGGTAACAGGGTTAAGTGACAAAGAGCTTGAAAATGCAGAACTTTCGGTTTATACACTTCAGGGAATTTGCATTTATCAATCCACTAATGTAGAGATGTTCAATTCTCTGAAACTTCCTGCTGTCGACGGAATTTATGTAGGACATGTAAAAACATCTGATGGGAAAGAGTATTTGTTCAAAGTAATTGCTATAAAATAAAATAACGGCTCACGGTGATCTTTCACTGTGAACCACCTGTTAAACACAGTGAAAACCATTTAGAAAAAAATAAAATGAAGAAACAAATTATAATAGGATTAAGCTTACTTATTGGAGGCGCATTACAGGCTCAGGAAGCGGGAAGTTATTTACACTTCAATGTGGGAGGTGGTGTGCATAATCTGTCATACGAAATCCCGAATGGTACCGAAAAAGGCCAAGCAGGTTACACCTTAAATGCAGCATATAGTTATTTTTTCAATCCGCATTGGGGTTTGCAAATTGGCTTTGGCTTTCAATCATTCAAAGCTCTCTCAACACTCAGCACGATGACATCCATAACGGATGTTGATACTGATGGTGACTCGTATCAATACCGAACCTACTACAAAAGTTGGCAGGAGAAACAAGAGGCACTCTTTATGGATATTCCATTAGAACTACAATACCGCCTGGGCATTGGAAAAAAGACATCAATTCTGGCTTCTGCCGGAGTAAAAATGGCATTACCGGTAAGTGCAAGCTATAAAAGTACAGCTGGGCAAATACAAACCACAGGTTATTACAGTCAGTGGAATGTGGAATTAACTGATTTAGCCGAACATGGTTTTACAACAATCACTAATAACTATTCTGGTAATTTATCTTTTAAACCTACTTTTATGGGAATTGTAGATTTGGGTGGACTCTACAAATTATCTGAAAAAATAGACTTGTATGCAGGTGCCTATCTCAATTACGGACTCAATAAAGTAAACATTGCCGATACAAAGACAGTATATCAAAAAGATGGAACTTATAACGGAATGTTTGCCTCAGACCAAATTTCAAATGTAAAGCCTGTCTCGGTGGGAATAAAAGTAGGGCTATACTGGAAACTGGCCACGAAAAAGACACCAGCTCAACCAATGAAAGTGGATGAACCACTAGTTTCGACTATTGATGCTGTAAAACAACCGCTTAACCTCGATACTCTTTCTGCTGTCAGAGAAGAAGCGCCAATAGTACCCGAAGTGAAAAAAGACATTGTCGTTGCACCGGTAATAATTCAGAATGTAGCTGCTGTAGAAAATGTTATGAAAGTTGATTCTTTAAAAATAATTAAAGACCTTGCTCAATCAATCAGCATTAATTTCGAGGAAAATTCAGATCAGGTATCCATTATTAATAATGAGAAGATTCGTGTGATAAGTAACATGCTGAAAGTAAATCCTGATTTAAAACTGAAGATTATCGGTCACACCTGTAATATCGGTTCACATGCCGCCAATATGAAAGTAGGAATGAAACGAGCCGAAGCAATAAAACAGAAATTTATTGAACAAGGTGTTTCAGAATCTCAATTGATTACTCAAAGCAAAGCTTATGACGTACCATTAGTTCCAAATACTTCGGAAGAAAATCGAACTAAAAACAGACGCGTAGAAATGACCGTATTCTTAAAGAACAAATAATATACTTCGGAACCACATTCCCCTTGGACCGATAATTAAACCGTGCAAACGGTTTGATTATCACCGAGGTGGAAGTCTATACTGTGAAAAGGAGTATCTATTGCCAAAATAGCTACCGAAACCCTAGAACGGAAAGTGATAGGAAATAACACTTTTCAAATATTCACTTTCCACCTAACAAGTTTTGGAAACCTGTTAGGTGGGAAATAGTGATATTCATTTTCAAAAAGTAAAGTTGTAAAGTTTGTTTTGCTCTATCTTATTTGATAGTATTATTCAACGCTAAGAGTTTTCATCTTCTTCCACTATCAAATCACTGATATCTTTATAATAATGTTTTACAAACAAGTTAGAAGCCACGCGCTTTAAAAAAACAGGTTCGGTAACATGCACATGACTCATGTCAATCCGAAGCCCTATAATGTTATTTTCACTTTCGGGGAGATAACCGTATTCGTTTTGCAATCGGGATTTCTTTATCCAATTGAAAATCTTCGCCGGATCGTACACATTGTATCTCACATAGTCTACATCTTCTTTCCCTTTTCCTTCGAACCACGAAGTAGTTTTTAGAATTGAACGGATCTTGATTTTTTTGTTGTTATTAAACTCCCCTCCAATAATATTCATCGGTATTTTTATATCCACTCTCCATTCATTTGAACCTGCCGGAAGAATGCCTGCTACATCCAGAATGGCCATGCCGAAACTCGAACATCCCGATCCTTCCATTTCGTAGCGTGGCCATGTAGCACCGTTGTAGAGCTCGCTTGGCGAACATTTTAGGGTCGATTTAGTTTTAAAATGTTCTATAAATTCTGTCACCCGTTCAATGGATTGTTCGTTGACTTTGAATCGGATATAGCCAATCATTCCTCTTTTTGAATATATTTCCATACCCTTTTTAATTCGCTTTTCAGGTTCAATGTGTCCTTGCAAGGTGGCGCCAAGTACACCGAGTCCCATTTTTCGTACCAAAACGGAAGTGACTTTCTCAGTATGAAATTTACCCGACATTGCTATATAATAAGGTTCGGGAATTTTTGGTGATTTTATGCGAACTATGGTATGTCCTATTGTATATAAGTTTCTGGCAGTTATTGCTTTAATAAAACATTTCAAAGTAGTTTTGAATAGCACCGAAGGATTCGACCAATCAATATCAGCCAACGATGGAATTACAAAAATCGTAATCTCATGTTCAAATTCCATCTTTTCAGTTGAATTGTTTTTCAATGTATGATTCTCTGTCTGCACGATTTTGTTTTGATAAATATTTATAGAACAAATATATACTAAAATTCGATCTCAATATCTTTTCTACAAAGCTACAAATTAGCATTAACAACTCCAATTATATTTCAACTTATTTTTCTTAACCCATTTTGTAGCAAAGACAGCTCAAAACCATTAAATACTTACATTTTTGGACATTAAATTATCCATTAAAACATGTAAGTTGTTGAGATACAGTTTAGTATTCTTGACGTTGCATTGTAGTACCCTGCAGAAAGTTGTTTTACATGAAAAAAGAGTTTTTCTTTGTATCATGTATTTCAACGCCAAATATTGTCATAATCCTAAAACAAATATATCCGATTGATAGTACCGATTGGTTGAAAGCTATCGCAACGTACTTGACGAATTCAGGTAGTGTAATGTTTTGAGTGTAGAATTTTAGGGCGATTCTATTGGTGATTAGATTGACTTGATTGAGAAAGGAGTCTGCAATCGGATAATAGGGCAATAAAGTTTGTTTGAAGAGGCTTGTGTAACAGCAATTGTAGAAGAACTTTATCTGCGAATGAGGAAGGAAAAGAAAGTTGATTTAGGTACAATTGATCTCAATAAAGATATTGATACCGTTGATTTGAACACCATCAAGAACAAGAATGTACGTGAAGTAGGTGCCGAATGGTTATCCTTTCAGTCAGTTCATGAACTGTGTATTGAGCGTCAGATAGTAAATCATTGTGCCAAATCATTGACCACCTTCGTTTATCGAGACCTACACTTGTAGCAAACGGGTCATCATGCTAATCGATGCCGGAATTGCTACCGAAGAAATTCGGGCACTCATAGAGGAAAAGTTTGTCGAAAAATGACAAAATAAAAAAAAACACCCGTAAATTAAATTTACGGGTGTTTTGCATAGAAACTAGTTTTAATTATTGAGCTTCTGCGTCTTTAATCATTTTTTCGCTGGCATACATGTAAACTTCAACACGACGATTAGCTGCTTTTCCGGCAGCAGTTGAATTATCAGCAATTGGATCTGAGAAGTTCATACCTATAATTTCTTTGAATTGCGTTGCAGTAACATTTTTTGTTTCCAAAAAATCGGCGACTGATTGTGCACGGTCTTGTGATAATTTTTGATTTATTTCCAAAGAACCTACATTATCAGTATGACCCATAATTGCGATATCCATAGTGGGATTCTCAACCAAAATTTTTGCAAATTTTGTTAATGCAGCTTGTGCGGAGGTATTTAAAGTACTTTTACCTGTTTTAAATAAAATTCCTGAGTCAAAAGTAACTTTCAAGGCTTTTAAATTATTAGCATCTCTGATACTATCTACTTTTGCCCCTTCTATGGCTGCTGCCTCAGCAGCTGCTTTGTCCATTTTCTTACCGATTATCACTCCGGTTGTTGCACCAACTGCTGTTCCAATTCCAGCTCCAATAGCAGCGCTTTTAGCATCGTGGCCAATTAGAGCACCAACCCCAGCTCCTAAGGCGGCACCGGCACTACCTCCGAGCAAACCACCTTTTACTGTTTTACTCATTGAGCTACAACCGGCTAACAGAATGGCTCCACTTAAAACTACGGCCATTAATCCTTTTTTTTGTTTCATGTTTGTTGATTTTTAATAATGTAATTTAAATATTTATTTGTTTATAATCAAAAAATTCAAAATGACTTTTTAAGCTCAGGAGCTAACTATTAAATTCAGACATTATAACACATAATTACATAATTTGTTTAATATCTAACTATTCTTTTTACAATAAAAGAATAACTTCAAAATCTAATAAATCAAAAATACCTTCATTTATCTATCTACTGAATAAACCCCTGCTAACGCAGACCTGCAACCTGTACAAGATAAAAAAAAAGGTACTTCTCTTTATCTTGTATTGGCACTGGTACACCCGCCCCCAGTAGCGAGTCTATCTTTTTACCGCTGTAAAGATAAGAATTTGTTCGTAATTAACGTTGCAAATATATGTATTTTTACTTATATTTCAATAGGGCTAATTCAAAAAAAAATCTTCTGTTGTCGCACGAATTCTATGTGTGGCAGCGAGGGCTAAAAACACAGAATTTACAGAATATATTTTTTATTAACCATTACATACGTTAGAATATCCCTTTCAAAAAACACATAACTTTTAGTTAAACGCAAGACGCTAAGAATATATTTTCTTTGTGTTATAGCAACTTTGCGTTCAGAAAAATGTAGTAGCTTTTTTACGACATTATTTTATTCCTATTACTTCTTTCTTATAGTAATAAGTTTATTGTTTCTACTGAGTTTCTTGAAAAATTCTGAATTGTTTAAGGACACAAAAGTAACACTTAAAAGTATTTTCACCGGGAAACCAGTTGTTTTGTTTAATCTGTCTGCTGTGTAATAACAACGACAAACTGATCAAAAGTTTGCTGCTTAAATCAGATATTCTCCGAAACCGGATCAATAGGAATGTTTGAAACTATTTTATTACGAGTGCCGGTGTGAAATCTGCTCTCCTTTTTATTGATAATTAGAGTAGATGGGATATTTTCTAATTCGTTTTTGTCGGACACGGAAAGAATTTCCCAAGTCTGATAACTTATCAACATAAAGCTATATTTCGTCAAAACAGTAGAATTAATTTTTGTTTGTTTAATTAATTTCACCGCATTTGGATATTGTGTTTTCAATTCCTGAAAAGATTTTCGAATAATCTCATTTTTCTCTGTCAATCTATTTACATCCAAGATATTAATCGATACTTCAGAATTGTTTTTTAGCAACCTCCTGGCATAACGCAATAAAAAAACATCGGATTCCAACTGAAGTAAAACAACGGTTGCAGATATTACGGTAAAATCTCTATTCACAAAAACACCTACGCTACAATGGCTATTTTCAATAAAATATCTGGTTTTGTCTTTTATTAAAGATCCGGGATAAAAATAAACCTGTTTTTTTGCAATTTTATTGATTATTTTATTGAGCCATTTTATTCTTCCAAACGAAGAACTATCTTTGAAAAATGGTGTTTCTGACAATGAAACACCTGCTCCAACCAATAAAAAGTCTGAGTTGTTAAAATTTGCCGACTTTACAATTTCTTGTTCAATATTGTCAGCTACTTTGTATTCCGTATCAATAGGGATATTCAATGATTGCGCTTCATATAAAACACTTTTGAACCCTTCCTGGGCATATTGCTCACCATAAATAGGATGAGTATCCGTTCCGGGTGTAATATGCAAAACAGTTACTGCCAAACTATTTTTCGCTCCTTCGAGAACTGTTTTTGCAACATCAAGTAAAATTTTCCCATTCTCTGGATTACCAATTGAAATCATTGCTTTGAAGATTCCCTCTCTTTGTTGAATAATGTATTCCTTCTCGATGTCTTTATCTGGGAAAAGAAAATTTATCAACGATAAAATAGGGGTTGTCATAAATGTAGTAACCAATGCCATAAGAACCAACATTACAAATATCGGAGGTGGAAAAATACCCATTTCATATCCTATATTCAAAACGATGAGTTCCATTAACCCCCTTGTATTCATCAAAACGCCTAAGGAAAGGCTATCTTTCCACGATTCGCCCAAAATTCGGGCAGTAAATGCACCACCAATGAATTTTCCACTGATGGCTACTAGAATAAAAATAACACAAATAAGCCATAAGTAGGGTGTGTTTAATAATCCTAGTTCCGTTCGCAATCCGGTAAAAACAAAGAATAAAGGTAATAGCAAAGTAACAGAAACATCTTCTACCTTTTCGATAATCATTTTTCTGAAGTTTGTTAACGGAGGCATTATTACACCTGCCAAAAAGGCTCCAAAAAGTGCATGAATACCAATTATATCGGTCAGATACGAAGAAATAATTAAAATTAAAAGCAAAAAGGCAACAATGCTTTTGTTCAACACTTCACTATTGCTATAAATTTCGCCTATTTTTTTCAGAAATGGACGAATAACCAACATCATTACCAACACATATGCAATAGAGAACCCAATTGTATAAAGAGAACTAACAAAACTTCCTGTATTGGCAATAGCAATGGCAGCAGCTAAAACACACCATGCCGTTACATCGTTGATAGCAGCACTTGCAATTGCCAATGTTCCCAATGGGGTTTTTGTAAGACCTTTTTCCTGCACAATTCTTGCAAGCACCGGAAATGCTGTAATACTCATCGAAATTCCTATGAATAAAGCAAATGAAAGATAGGTAGTTTGACCCGCAGCAAATTCCTGATAGACAAAATAGGCCAAAATCATTCCAAAGAAATAGGGAATTACTATACTGGCGTGACTAATAACAAAGGTAACACCCATTTTCCCTTTAATAGCTCCCAGATTTAGATCCATCCCAATAGTAAACATAAACAAAATAAGTCCAATCTGACTTAATATGTATAAATTTCCCAGCGAATTGGCAGCGAATAAAAAGTGAAATACTTCCGGATAAAAAATGCCTAAAAGTGATGGACCTAAGACAATTCCGGCCAGAATTTCCCCAATAACGGTCGGTTGTCCAATTTTCTTGAAAAGAAAACCAAAAAGTCGTGAAACGATAAGTATAGAAATGATTTGCAAAAGCAACATAGCTCCGGGTTCGGCAATGTTGTGTAAAATAGATGTTTTAAAAATTTGAAAACTATCTGTGTTTGGAGATGAGTGCAGTTGGAGAATATTCAACGTCTCAAGTGTTTCGCCTTTTTTAATAAGGAAATAACTTAAAAGAAAGAAAAAAAACAACATCAACGTATAAACCGTCCATGTTTTAAGAGGCGTATTTTTCATAAGGATAATACTGAACGAGAAGGTTGATTTTTAATAAAAAAAATGACCCGATACAAACCTTAAATAACGCAACAAAGATAGTGAATATTTCTATCCCAGAATTTTATCTGAATTTTATTTCTTATGTTTTAAAATATGTTTTAGTCCTGAAGATAATTGAATATTTCAGACTTAACAAAACACATTTAATCAAGTTTTTAAAACGACTGCATATCTACTAGACGTTTATAATAACCGTTTAGATCAATTAGTTCATCATGTTTTCCGCGTTCTACTATTTTTCCTTCGTGAAGTACACAAATTTCATCAGCCCGTTTGATGGTAGAAAGTCTGTGTGCAACAACCAAAGTAGTACGGTTTCGCATTAAATTTTCAAGTGCTTCCTGCACCATTTTTTCCGATTCGGTATCTAAAGCTGAAGTTGCTTCGTCAAGAATTAGAATTGGAGGGTTTTTAAGTATCGCACGAGCTATGCTTATTCGTTGTCGTTGCCCACCTGATAGTTTACTTCCACGATCGCCAATTGTAGTATTGTAGCCATTTTCAGTAGCCATAATAAAATCATGAGCGTTGGCAATTTTTGCCGCTTCAATAACTTGTTCCAAAGTTGCATTATGTACACCAAAAGCAATATTATTGAAAAACGTATCGTTAAATAAAATCGCCTCCTGGTTTACATTCCCCATTTGCGAACGAATAGCATGTGTGTTGAATTTTTTGATATTTACTCCATCCATCAGAATTTCACCTTTGTTTGGATCGTAATAACGTGGTAATAGATCAACAAGTGTCGATTTCCCTGAGCCTGATTGTCCAACAAGTGCTACAGTGTGACCCTTGGGGATTATCAGATTAATATCGCGCAATACCCAATCAGTTTCATATTTAAAACTGAGATTCTTAAATTCGATTTTAGCACTAAAAGGTTGAAGTGTTTGGGGACTTTGAGGTTCTTCAATTGAATTCTCAGTTAAAAGAATTTTATCAACACGCTCAAGTGACGCCAGTCCTTTTTGAATGCTGTAGGTTGCTTTTGACAAATCCTTTGAAGGAGCAATAATACTGTAGAAAATAACAATATAATAAATAAATTCTGCTGCACCTAAACTACTGTTATGTGCTAATATAAGTGTTCCACCAAACCAAAGTAAAATAGCAATTACTATTGTACCCATCAATTCACTAACAGGATGCGCCAGATTGTAACGACGATTTATTCTATTCAAGGTTCGACGCAGTTTTTCGTTTAATAATGAAAAACGTGATTCCAGTTTATCTTCTGCATTGAAAGCTTTTATTACGCGCAACCCACCAAGAGTTTCCTCTATTTGCGAAAGAAGCTCTCCTGATTGTTCCTGTCCTATTGTTGAACTTTTTTTAAGAGAATGACCAATACGACCAATCAGCCAACCACTAAAAGGAAGAAGAACTAATACGAAAATGGTAAGCTTCCAACTCATGACAAACATAACTCCAAGATAAATCAGAATCATGATCGGGTTTTTAAAAATCATATCCAACGAACTCATAATAGAGGCTTCCACTTCACTAACATCGGACGTCATCCGCGACATAATATCTCCTTTACGTTCTTCGGTGAAAAATCCAATAGGTAACTGTATAATTTTCCGGTAAAGTTGATTACGCAAATCACGTAATACGCCTGTACGAATGGGGATCATAAAATAAGAACCAAAATAGGCAAGGCCAACCTTTAATGCGGTCATTATCACCAAAAAACCACCAAGATACAGTAATGCATTATTGGGACCAACCTGTTCAATCAGCTTATCTACAGAATAATACAGGTTGTTTTTTATAGCCGATACAATTTCCTTAAATTCATTGTTCCATGTCCAAATCTGATAAAACTTCATTGATTTTTCCAACCCAAAAAGTATCTGCAACACCGGAATTATAGCTGCAAATGAGAACAAGCTGAATATTGTAGACAACAGATTTGCCAACAAGCTTAAGAAAACATACTTTTTGTAAGGCGGAATAAACCGCTTGAGAAGTGTCAAAAATTTAAACATTCGTTTCTTTAACTATTATGAAATTAGAACAAAGAGTTTAGAGCAAAGAACAAAGAGATTAGAACCAAGATGTTAGAGCCAAGATATTAGAACAAAGAGCAAAGATTCATTAACACAATGACAAACAGTGTATTCTCTAATTCAAAGTGTACATTCGTATGACAAAGATTATTAATATTAATATTGATATTGTCAACTGTTAACTGATAACTGATAACTGTTTTCAGACTCCCGTATAATTTCTAGGTGTTATGCGTTTCAATTCTTCTTTTACCGATTGGCTTACATCCAGTGTTTCAATAAAATCTCGAATAGATTTTTCGTTTATTCCTTCATTCGTACGAGTCAAAGCTTTCAATGCTTCATATGGTGACGGATAGGCTTCACGACGTAGAATAGTCTGAATTCCTTCAGCAACAACAGCCCATGTATTATCAAGGTCACGATAAATAACCGTTTCATTCAACAATAATTTACTTAATCCTTTCAAAATGCTTTGAGTAGCAATAATTGTATGACTAAATGGAACACCTACATTTCGCAAAACAGTACTATCAGTCAAATCGCGTTGTAAGCGTGAAATTGGCAATTTACCGGATAAAAATTCTAAGATTGCATTGGCTAGAGCTAGATTCCCTTCTGCATTTTCAAAGTCAATCGGGTTCACTTTGTGAGGCATAGCTGAAGAACCTACTTCGCCCGCTTTAATTTTTTGTTTGAAATACTCCATCGAAACATAAGACCAAATATCACGACAAAAATTAATTAATATGCTATTGATACGTTTCATGGCATCAAACTGAGCCGCCATATTATCATAGTTGGATATTTGGGTAGTCCATTGTTCGCGATCCAAACCTAATTTGTCGGACAAAAAATGATTCCCAAAATTTTTCCAATCTATAAAAGGATAAGCTACTGTATGGGCATTAAAATTCCCTGTAGCACCACCAAATTTTGCAGAATTAGGAGCTTCTTTCAAAATAGCTAATTGCTGGTTCAATCGGTTTACAAAAACCATCATTTCCTTCCCTAAACGAGTTGGTGATGCAGGTTGACCGTGAGTTTTTGCTAACATCGAAACATCACGCCATTCATCAACTCTTTGATTTAATTCCAATATCAATTTCTCCATTTCGGGAAAGTAAACATCAGCTAAAGCATCTTTTATTGATAAAGGAACGGAAGTATTATTAATATCTTGTGAAGTCAGACCAAAATGAATGAATTCTTTAAAAGACTGCAAACCAAGTGTATCAAATTTTTCTTTAATAAAATACTCAATCGCTTTTACATCGTGATTTGTAACACTTTCAATTTCTTTAATTTTCAAAGCATCAGCTTCATTGAATTCAGTATAAATTTTTCTCAGTTTCGGAAAAGCTGACCCCGGAACTTGTTCAAGTTGTTTTAATGGGATTTCGCAAAGAGAAATAAAATATTCAACTTCAACCAAAACACGATAACGCATCAATGCATATTCGGAGAAATATGTGGCATAAGCTTCAGTTTTAGAACGATAACGACCATCGACAGGAGAAATAGCAGTAAGAAGAGATAGATTCATATAAAAATTGTTACGTAGTTTATTTAGAAACCAATCAACAGGTTTCAAATCAAAAATAAGCTGCAAAGTTAAGCAATTTCAATGGATAATAAAAGTTTAAACAAGCGGCTTGCATCACTGATACTTTTTCTCTACTTTTGTTATTCATAAGTTCGATAAAAAATAATCTATTCACCTGAAGGCGCAAAAACAAAAAAAAATCTTCAAGTCCTTTCTACGCGTCTTTTAGTAAATTAAAATAATTTTTTAGCAGAAAATATTGACCCGGTTGATAGAAACAAAAAACTCGAAAAACACATGAGATATATTAAAATTCACAAAGAAGGTCGTATGATATTGAGTTCATTGCTAATTATTTTATTTGCACTGAATTCATATATCTACATTCATTTCCCCTTACCCGCACTTGCTGTAAATCTAATCATTTCAGCCTTATTATTATTTTTCTTTGCATATTTTTTTCGTAATCCACCCCGTAAAGTCTACATTGAAGATCCTAGTCTGGTCATTGCACCTGCCGATGGAACTGTAGTGGTGGTAGAACCAACAGACGAATTGGAATATTTTGGTGACAAACGAATTCAGGTGTCTATTTTCATGTCTGTTTTCAATGTACACGCCAATTGGTATCCCGTTAAAGGTCGTGTACTTAAATCCAAACACCATGGAGGGAGGCATATGGCTGCATTTCTACCAAAATCAAGTCACGAGAATGAACGATCAACTGTTGTTATAGAAACAGAATTTAAAACCCAAATTCTCGTGCGACAAATTGCCGGTGCATTAGCGCGTCGAATAGTAACTTATGCGCATGCCGGAAAGGAATGTCATTTGAACGAACATCTTGGTTTTATAAAATTTGGTTCCCGTGTTGACATATATTTTCCGTTGGACGCTGAGATCTTTGTTAAGGTAGGTGAATCGACCCGGGGAAATGAAACTATTATTGCCCGATTAAATGAATAGTTCAATAACATTGGAAAATGCCCAAATACAGGTGGACAAATGGATTAAAACATTTGGTGTAAAGTATTTTGGCGAATTAACAAATATGGCAATTCTTACTGAAGAAGTGGGAGAGCTTGCCAGAGTGATAGTGCGTACCTATGGCGAACAATCATTTAAAGAATCGGATAAAAATGCCAATCTTGCCGACGAAATGGCAGATGTGCTATGGGTATTAATCTGTCTTGCCAACCAAACAGGCGTAAATCTCACTGATGCATTTGAAAAAAATATGCTAAAAAAAACAGAACGTGATAAAACCCGTCATTTAGAAAATGATAAATTAAAATAAATAATCTGGTCTTTACCTTTAGGGGTTAGGGGTCATAATTAAAAACATTATGGATAAATTCGATGACCTTTTCGCGCAATATAATTGCAACTTAAACGATGAAACAGTAAAACAAGAAATTGAAAAAATACTGTCTGCACATTATGCTGAAAACGACAATGTAGAAGTGTACAAACAATGTCTGAATCAAATTGATTTAACTTCATTGAACGGTACTGATACCCAAGCTGAAATCATTTCGATGGTAGAGAAAGTAAATGGTTTTAAAAATACTTTCCCTGCGCTTCCAAATGTAGGAGCTATCTGTGTTTATCCTGCAATGGTATCAACAGTAAAAAAGTATTTGAAAGAAGATATTGGCATTGCTTCAGTATCAGCAGGTTTTCCTGCCTCACAGACTTTTATCGAAGTAAAGGTTGCTGAAACTGCTATGGCACTAATGGAAGGGGCTACAGAAATAGATGTGGTTATTTCTATCGGAAAATTTCTGGAAGGGAATTATCATGAAGTTTACGAAGAACTTACCGAACTAAAAGCTGCCTGTAGAGAAGCACATTTAAAAGTTATTTTGGAAACAGGAGCTTTAGTTACAGCAACGAATATCAAAAAAGCATCTATACTTGCGATGGCTTCGGGAGCTGATTTTATCAAAACTTCTACTGGAAAAATACCAGTGGCTGCAACTTTAGAAGCAACTTATGTAATGTGCCATGCGATTAAAGAATGGAACGAAAAAAATGGTATTAAAGTTAGTTACAAACCTGCGGGAGGTATCGTTACAACTCAAGACGCAGTGAAACATTACACCCTCGTAAAAGAAATTCTGGGAAATGAATGGTTGAATAATAAAAGGTTCAGATTTGGAGCAAGCCGGTTGGCAAATAATTTATTAAGCTCAATTGAAGGAAAAGAAGTGAAGTACTTCTAATTGATTCAAAATTGAGTGTCCACCGAAAAGTTGTTTTTTGAGTCTACCTGATGGTAGACATGCGCAAACGGAGTATTTCGACGTTCCGCATTTACGGAATATGCAAATAGCGCAAATTTACACAAAAAAGAATTTGGATATTATATTGATTTATATGTATTTATAGATTTGCGGTAATTCGCAGTTTTCAGCGTCATTTGCGCCTACCTGCAGCAGGCAGGTTCTACTCTTTTTTTTACCGGACAACAATAATTTAAATACAAACTATTTCTAAAAATATAAAAAGCCTTGCTGAAATTTCAGCAAGGCTTTTTAAGCTTTTATAAAACGAAATCTATTGAATTATTTATTTTCATCTGTTGGTTTGTCCAATCCCATTTTTTTGAATTTCTTAGCATAAAATTCATAAGTAATTGGCGCAGCAACAAACACCGAAGAGTATGTTCCGATTACGATACCGAATAACATGGCAAATATAAATCCACGAATTGTTTCACCACCAAAAAAGAAGATAGCAATCAAAACGACAATGGTACTCATGGCGGTACTAAAGGTACGACTTAAAGTGTGGTTAATAGCATCGTTCATTACCGATTTACGGTCACGTTTCGGATATAATGTAATGTTTTCACGTATACGGTCAAAGATAATTACCGTATCATTTACAGAGTAACCCACTACTGTCAGAATTGCCGCTATAAACGATTGGTCAATCTCCATGGAGAATGGCATTATACTATATAACAAGGAGAATGTTCCGATAGTAATTATTGCATCGTGCATCAAAGCCACTGTTGCACCAAGTGCATACCCAACCTGACTAAATCGTACAAAAATATACAAACCGATAGCGAGAATTGCAAATATAATTGCCAGAACCGCTGCCCGTTTAATATCATCGGCAATGGTTGGTCCTACTTTTTGAGAACTCTTAATATATTCCTGTACAAATTTTTGTTTAGATACATCATTTTTCAATAAAGGTTTCAAACCATTATAAAGTCTTCCTTCAATTTCGTCATCAATAGTAATTGAGTTATCATCAATTTTATATTTAGTAGAAACACGAACCTGATTGTCAGAACCAATAGTTATTACCTGTACGCTTGTTCCGTCAAATGAGTTTGCCAGTAATTTACGTACCTCATCGGTTTTTACCGACTCGTCGAAACGAATGATATAGTTACGTCCACCACTAAAATCTACACCCATACTTAATCCACGTGTTCCAAATGAGATCAGACTGATAGCGATCAATGTACCTGAAATGATATAAGCAATTTTACGACTGCCGATAAAATCAAGTTTGGCATTTTGAAACCAGTTTTTTGTCAAATTAGTTGTAAATGGAAGTTCCTTTGCAGTTTCTTTTTTAGCGTAAGATTCCAACATAAGACGTGTTAAGAACACAGCTGTAATAAACGAAGTGATAATACCAATAATCAAGGTATTCGCAAAACCTTTGATGGGTCCTGTACCGAAAACAGCTAACACAATACCGGTAATCAATGTAGTAACGTTGGCATCAATAATAGCTGAGATAGCATTACCAAAACCATCTTCAATGGATCGTTTCATAGTTTTACCGCTACGAAGTTCTTCCCGAATACGTTCGTAAATAATAACGTTTCCATCCACAGCCATACCCAGGGTCAACACGATACCGGCAATACCAGGCAGTGTTAACACGGCAGAGAAAGAGGCTAAAATTCCTATTAAGAAAAATACATTGGCAAATAATGCAATATCGGCAATAAGTCCCGGTATAACTCCATAGTATAATACCATGTATATCAATACCAATAAGAATGCGATAATAAATGAAATCAAACCGCTATTAATCGCTTCAGCACCCAATGATGGTCCAACAATGTCTTCCTGAACAATACGTGCAGGTGCAGGCATTTTACCGGATTTCAAGGTGTTTGCTAAATCTTTAGCTTCTTCAACTGTAAAGTTACCGGTAATTTGTGAACTACCTCCTGAAATTTCAGTATTTACGGTTGGGAAAGAGTATATATATCCATCCAATGCAATGGCAATAGATTTTCCGATATTATCTTTTGTCATCCGAGCCCATGTTTTTGAACCTTCGGCATTCATTGACATACTAACATTTGCATAAGCTGAAGTCTGATTGAAATCAGCACGAGCATCTGTAATCACATCACCTGCTAACGGAGCACGTCCATCACGGTTAGTAATTTTAATTGCAATTAATTGATATAATTCGCCTTTTTCATCCAACGATTTAACAGACCAACGTAAGCCTAGATCGCGGGGTAAAACTTCTTTCACCTGTTTTGTAGCAAAATATGAATTAATTTTGGCAGTATCTTTACTCTGTGCAATACCTACTACCGGTCCGCGACTACGATTAGGGTCTACTTGCAGTATAGCAAATAATGGATTTTCTTTACGACTGTTTTCAATTGATTTTAACGAATCAGATGCATTTACATTTTTACTTTCCAATGCAGCTTTTATACTATCAACACTATTACTTGGTGTAGCTTTTTGTTCAGCAACCACTTTGTCAACAGACGTTGAATCTTTGACAACAGATTCTGAACCTTCAGTTGATTGTAAAGTATACAACACTTTATTTGCTGCGGCTAAATTATTGAAGATTTCACTTAACTCATACGTTTCCCAAAATTCAAGATTTGCTGATCCCTGAAGTAATTTACGAACACGCTCTGGTTCTTTAATACCAGGAAGCTCAATTAAAATACGTCCTGTGTTATCTAATTTCTGAATGTTTGGTTGTACCACACCAAAACGGTCGATACGAGTACGCAATACATTGAATGAATTACTGATTGCACCATCAATCTCAGTACGTAATACTTTTACAACATCAGCATTCGAAGTAGTGAGAGAAATTTTATCTTTCAGTTCGAATGTACTGAAAATCGTTGCCAGCTTAGCTTGTGGGTCAATTTCGGTATATGCCTGAACAAACAAGTCCAAGTAACGAACCTGACTGTTGGTTTTTTGGCGTTCAGATGCCATACCAAGTGCTTTCGTGAAGTTTGGAGAGCTGTTGAATCCTGATAATGAACGAATAATATCGGGAACCGATACTTCTAATGTTACATTCATACCACCTTTAAGGTCAAGCCCTAAGTTGATTTCTTTTTCGCGACATTCTTTCAGTGTATAGCCCAACCACACCTTCTCACTACCAATGGAGTCGAGGTAATTGTACTCTTTCATTTTGTCGCCTGCTGCGTATTCCTTAGCTTTATTGTTGTAAGTTCCTGTAACAACGCTAAAAGAGAGATAAAATAAACACACTAAAGTTAGTGCTACTGCAAAAAGTCTGATAAGTCCTTTGTTTTGCATGGAAAGTTTTATTTAAAATAAGACATTAATTGTTTCAATTTTTACTTAAGAGGTGCAAATATAGCACTTTTTTTATTACAAACATAAAAAAATGAGAATCAGCTGCTATAAGTGAAGTTTTTTGGCAAAAAAAAGCTGTTTCGTTATGAAACAGCTTTTTTCTCTGTTGCGGAGGCCCGACTCGAACGAACGACCTTTGGGTTATGAGCCCAACGAGCTACCACTGCTCCACTCCGCGATATTTTGTGAGTGCAAAAGTACTTCTTTATATTGAACTGGCAAATATTTTAAGCTATTTTTTTTATTTAAATAAATAGAAACCGAATAATCAACTGATAAAAAGCATTTTAATAGGTGTTTTTATTGCAATTGCAATTTTAAATTTAAAATTGAAATTTGAGATATTTTCCCATACGCTGTATATCTTATAATTAGCAAATATATAAGACTCAATAAATGTAAAAATGAATTATTATATGTTATATAACACAAAATTAACGTATTTTATTCCAAATACATTTGGATGGTATTGAAATATGCCGTACTTTTGCAAAGTGATTTTTTCATAGTATTAGATTTAAGGTTAACAAAAAGATTGGTAGTATGTCGTGAGACAAGCTACCTTTCGTCTTTTATAGAGGTTGCTGTCAGGCAATCTTTTTTTGTTTAACAAAATACCCACCTAAGGTTTGTTTTCATTTGCCCAAAAGCTGAAAAAAAGTTACTTTTGCAATCTAAACTCATTTATTTCAATATATGAATATTCTTCTCCTCGGATCTGGCGGACGCGAACACGCAATGGCCTGGAAAATTGCTCAAAGCCCAAAGCTTACAAAACTTTATATTGCACCCGGTAATCCCGGAACTGCACAAGTCGGAACAAATTTGGCGATTGCTGCCGATAATTTTCCGGCATTAAAAACGGCTGTACTCAAAAATAAAATTGATATTGTAGTTGTTGGACCTGAAGATCCATTGGTAAAAGGAGTTGTAAACTTTTTTGCCGACGACGCAGAACTCAAAAATATTGCAGTAGTTGGACCGGATAAAGTTGGGGCTCAACTCGAAGGGAGTAAAGATTTCTCGAAACAGTTTATGTTCCGCCACAATATTCCAACGGCAGGTTATTTAAGTGTAACTTCCGAGAATATTCAAGATGGAATTTCATTTCTGAAAAGTTTACAAGCACCTTATGTATTGAAAGCCGATGGTTTAGCGGCAGGAAAAGGCGTTTTGATTTTGAATGATCTAGACGAAACTATTTCTGAGCTTAAATCAATGTTGGATGGAAAATTTGGGGCAGCCAGCAAAACGGTTGTTATCGAAGAATTTCTTTCCGGAATCGAATGTTCAGTATTTGTGATATCTGATGGTAAAAACTACAAAATCCTTCCCGAAGCGAAAGATTATAAACGTATTGGTGAAGGCGATAAAGGATTGAATACTGGTGGTATGGGTGCAGTTTCACCTGTTCCTTTTGCAAATGCAGAATTCATGAAAAAAGTTGAAGATCGGATTATCAAGCCAACTGTAGATGGATTAAACGCTGAAGGAATTGTTTATAAAGGATTTATTTTCTTCGGATTAATAAAAGTAAACGAGGAACCTTATACCATTGAATACAATGCTCGCATGGGTGATCCCGAAACAGAAGTTGTGATGTTACGTATAAAGTCAGATTTTGTGGAATTACTCGAAGGTGTAGCAAACGGAAATCTAAATGAAAAAACAATTGAATTTGATGACCGTGTTGTGGTAACAGTAATGTTAGTGTCAGGTGGTTATCCCGAAGCATTTGAAAAAGGAAAAGTAATTTCAGGATTTGAAGATGTGGAAGGCAGTATTGTTTTTCATGCCGGAACAACTCAAAAAGACAATGATATTGTAACTAGTGGTGGTCGTGTAATGGCTGTAAGTTCGTACGGAAAAACAAAAGAAGAAGCACTGGCAAACTCTTTTTCTAATGCAAAAAAAATTCAATACGAAGGAAAATATTTCAGGGGTGATATAGGGTTTGATTTGTAAGATGATGCTCCCAACCTCTAAAGGGGCTTAAAGAAAAAATTAGTAAAGAAGATATAAAGCAATAATAGACATTTATAATTCAAACTCCACTTTAGGGGTTAGGGGTTGATATATTTAAGAAATCATGGCAAAAATATTAGTAATCGACGATGAACGCAGCATACGTAATACGCTGAAAGACATTTTGGAATTTGAGAAACATCAGGTTACAGTTGCTGAAAATGGCAAAATAGGTCTTGAAGCAGCACAAAACGCAGTTTTTGATCTTATCTTTTCGGATATTAAAATGCCGGAAATGGATGGGATTGAATTGTTGGCAAATTTGATGGAAAAGGAGATCGAAGCACCCATAGTTATGATTTCCGGTCATGGGAATATTGAAACAGCTGTAGAATGTATTAAAAAAGGTGCGTTTGATTTTATAGAAAAACCTATTGATTTGAACCGACTTTTGATTACTGTACGCAATGCGTTGGACAGGAACAATTTGGTTGTTGAAACCAAAACACTCAAAAAGAAAGTGGCAAAACGGCATCAAATGATTGGTGCTTCGTCGGCAATTGAAAAAGTGCGCATGATGATTGAACGGGTAGCTCCAACCGATGCACGCGTGTTGATTACAGGTGATAATGGCACCGGGAAAGAAGTGGTTGCACGCTTGCTTTATGAGCAAAGCAACCGAACTGATGCCGCCTTCGTGGAAGTAAATTGTGCCGCTATTCCATCTGAACTGATTGAAAGCGAACTTTTTGGACACGAAAAGGGAGCTTTTACGTCTGCCATAAAACAACGTATCGGAAAATTTGAACAAGCCGATGGCGGAACCATTTTTTTGGACGAAATTGGCGATATGAGTTTATCTGCTCAAACAAAAGTATTGCGTGTTTTGCAGGAAAGTGAACTAACACGTGTTGGAAGCGACAAAAGCATAAAAGTAAACGTACGTGTATTTGCAGCCACCAACAAAGATTTGAAAGCTGAAATTGAAAAAGGAAATTTCCGCGAAGATTTATTTCATCGCCTCAATGTTATTCCAATTCATGTTCCAAGTCTGGACGAGCGAAAAAATGATATACCCCTTTTGATAACACATTTCTGTGAACTTATTTGCAACGAACAAGGTCGTCAGACAAAAATCTTTGAAGAAGATGGAATTGAATTGTTGAAATCACGTTCATGGACAGGAAATATCCGCGAGCTGAGAAATGTGGTGGAACGTTTGATTATTCTGGGAGGGAACACTATTTCGAAAGAAGATATTGAAATGTTTGCTTTATAAAACCTCTTCCATCTTCTATTTCACACTTTTGCTTTCAGCTCTTTTATTTACATAAACAGATAAAAGTATTGAAGCAGTAAGAAATATGACAATAACTCCTAAAGATGAAAGGTTTGAAATGTGGTACGAATAGCCAAAATCTATTGAAAATTCGTTTAAACACATTTTAAACCCTATAAATGTAAGGATCCCGGACAAGGCATATTTTAGGTATTGAAAATAATCCATAATACCACTTAAGGCAAAATAAAGCGAACGTAAACCTAATATCGCAAAGATATTTGAGGTGTACACAATAAACGGATCTTTTGAAACAGAAAGAACTGCAGGTATTGAGTCAACAGCAAAAATCAAATCGGAAACTTCTATAAAAAGTAATACTACAAAAAAAGGTGTAGCATACAAAATTCGGTTCTTCATTACAAAGAACTGTGGTTTTGAATTGTCGTTTGTAACTGGAATTATTTTTTTGAATAAACGGATAACAATATTTTCGTTGGGATTGAACTCTGCATCTTCCTTTTCAAACAACATTTTCAGACCCGTAAAAATCAGGAATGCTCCAAAAATATACATTACCCAAGCAAACTTATTAATAAGTGCTACTCCTGCAAAAATAAAAATGCCGCGCATAATAATGGCACCAATGATACCCCAAAAAAGAATTTTATGTTGGTATTTTGGCTCAATTTTGAAATAACTGAAAATCATTAAGAACACAAATAAATTGTCGACACTCAATGATTCCTCAATCAAATAACCGGTAAGAAATTCGGTTGCTTTTTGTCTTCCCAGATCGAAATTAACCAGATTTCCTACGACAAGATAAATTCCAAAATTGAAAATTATTGCCAAACCAATCCAAAACACACTCCAAAGGAGCGCACTTTTCACCTTTATAGCAGTGTTTTTTTTGTGAAATACAAAAAGATCAAGCACCAGCATTAGTAATACAAATGCTACAAAACCAATCCAAAAACTAAAGGGAACTTCCATTTGTCAAATAAATTTTTGCAAAGGTACGAAAATTAGTACATTTGTATTTGAAATCTAAAGCAAAAAGAAAGTTTCAATAGTTAAATCCTGGATTTGTTAATCCAGCTTGTCTATTCTCGTTTTGGCTAATTAAATCCCAGAGTATAGATGTAAGGAAATTTTTATTTAACCAATAACTTGCTTGTATTGGTTGAGGTTTTGATAATATAAGTCCCATTATTTAAAGTAACAGGAAACTGTCCGAAAACAGTTTGACCTGTTTTTATACTTTTACCCGTAAAGTCGTAAATATTGACTATTCCGGTATAATTGTTTAGTTTTAAAACTCCGTTTGAATATGATGCTATATTATCATTTTCGGATATTTGCTTAACAGCGTTAGGGTTATCTACTATACTAATTTTAATAGCTCCTAAATAGAAAAATTTAGTAGAATTGTTGTTATTATCACCTGCCTCAGATTTAATAATTATTTCGCCTTGTGCGTTTGGTTGTATATTATTTATTTCTGTTATCTCAGTTGTGTTGTTCGAGGAGTTTAAGGTAGTAAAAGCTGTTGTAGAGCCTGTTATCGTATATTTTGCTTCGCGATTGTCTGACACACCAGTACGCGATGCAAATATTGAGAAACTGTAATATTTTGTGTTATCTAAACCTGAAAGCACAAACTCTCCTAGCGGATTAGCTGCTACTGTTCCCCAAACAACTGAATGGCCAAAGAAATTGTCGATAGTTGCAGTTCCTGGAAAAATTGATGCTTCAGCACTTATTGTTGCTGTTCCAGTAGTGTTGTATCCATTATAAAATGGATCTGTTATTTTCAACGTTATGCCAGAATTGTCTCCCATATCATCAATTAATGATTGGTTGGCACTTTGAGTATCGCTAATATTATTCCAATTTCCGGGGGTCAAAAAACTTTCAGCATTCGATCCAAAATCAATAAATATATCCCCTACAGCATCGGGATTAATTATCGTACTGTTTATATTGAAAGTAATATCATCAACATATATTTTTATTGGGGATGAATTTACATTGTTTTGAGCGTAAAATATTGTTTTCACATTGTCATATGTAAAGTTAGGAGAGATATCTTTCCAATCCTGAAGAGGTATAATAACCTTCGACCAAACACCTGCAGGAATTTGATCTATATAGGATGAAAGTAACAGTCTTGCTGTAGTGGTACCCGTATTAGATTCGAGATAGATGGATGGCAGATCGATATCAGCAATTGTGTTTTCAGAATAAACTCTGAATTCTAGTTCTTTATGATTGGTAATATTAGACGGAATCCAATCGGTTGCGGCAACACACGCAACCCAATTTCCACCTTCTACTCCTTGATAATCAAGTTTAAGAGACGTTACTCCATTATAATGGTAAGTGCTATCGGTTGATATTTTCCCCGCCTGAACAGTATTAAAAACACTTGGAGCAGTCGCATTTACCCAACTTGGATCATGATAATATGGATGACTGCTTTCTTTGAATATCGAAATATCTGCGTTTATTGTTTCGGAAGTTAATAAGTATGGTTCAAGAATTGATTTCCAAAGTGCATATCCAGTTGCGTTCATATGAAGTAAATCTGAACCAAAAAGACTTGAATCAGGAGTTCCGTCAGAACTAAGCATCGGTGTCCAGGTATCCACATAAGTTAGGTATTCATATTTATCAGCATAATTTTTCATTAAGAGATTTGCTGCTTGGTAAATTGTAAAAGCACTTGTACGTGATGGACTTGGTTTGATTGAAACAAGTAGGATTTTAGCATTGGGATAATAAATATTGATCATTCTGGTCATGGTAATCACATCATCCATAAACTCATCGGCTGTTTTTGTTGTTCCATACAAATCATTATCTCCTTCGTATAAAACCACTTGTTTAGGACTGTAAGGAGCAACAACTTGATCGAAAAAATAGATTAAATCCGTCATCATTGAGCCACCAAATCCGCGATTAAGTACATTTGAATTTGGAAAATCTGTTTTTAAGCCAGTCCACATTGTAAAAGTTGAACTTCCTGCAAATAGCACAACATCACTCGCTACACCATCGTTGGTATCTTGAGCTGCAAAATTACTCATAGCACTGGTCCATAAACTGGCACGAGAATATTGAGATTGTGCTACAAAAATTAAATTTATAAATACTATAAAAAAAAATATACGTTTCATGATATTTAGGATTAATAAACTCCGTAGCCAATAGTTGACTACGGAGTCAAATGAATTTAATTTTAATATGAAATAATTTTAATTTTATTTGGCAATTAATTTAATATTACCCAATGAGGTATTTGCTATATAAATGCCTTTTTCAAGTTTAACTGACATATAACCAAATACGGACTGTCCTTCGGAGATTAATTTTCCAGCTACATTGTAGACTTTGACAATACCAGTATAATCATCAATTCTTAATACTCCATTTTGATAATATCCATTTAACGCTTTTTCAGCGCTAGGATTAATTACAGACGTGGAATTTCCGGTCTCTGTCATTTTCACGGCACCAAGGAAATAGAATTTCTCTGCACTTGTATTATTTGGACCAGCTTCTGTTTTAAAGGTTATAACACCTGCTGATGTTGGCATTATATTCATTATTTTTACTACTTCACTCTCATTGTTTGAAGCGTTCAGAACAGCTGACTTTCCTGCACCTGCACCAGTAATTGTGTATTGTGCATCTCTTATGTTCGTAACATTCGCTCTTGAAGCAAAAATTGTAAAGGAATAGTATTTAGTAGCATCGAGTCCACTTATGGTGAAAATCCCTTCTGGGTTAGCTACCGTAGTTCCAAAAACGCCACCGTTACCAAAGAAATTATCACTGGTTGCTGTTGAAGGGAATATTGCTGCATCTCCCGTTGTCAAACTGGCACCTGATGTATTGTAACCATTGTAAAACGGATCGGTAACTAGTAAAGTCGCTCCTGTAGCATCTCCCTGATTATCAATTAATGCTACATTAGCAGCTTGATTATCTGTAACGTTATTCCAGTTGTCGGTAGACATTAGAGCAGCTGAATTTGAACCAAAATCGATTAATGTGGTTACTTCGCCAGGAACAACTGTTGATAAATTAAATGTTATTTCATCTAAATACAATATATGCGCTGCATTATCAGCTGCATTCTGTGAAAAGAAGAGTCCTTTAATTACATCTTTTGCAGTAAATGTAGGATCAGCAGCCCAAAAATCAGCTAATGGTACTATTACTTGTGTCCATGTGTTTGCAGTTAAATTAGATACATAATTTCCAAGTTCTACATTCCCAGTTATATTTGGAGTACCGCTATGTGATTGTAAATAAATCTTTGGCAAAGCAGTTTTTACTAAATCTACTGGTGAGTTTACCCAGAATCTCAAATGAGTCATAGTACTTACATCAAATGCAGCCCATTCCAATCCTGCAACTAATGCTTCCCAATTTCCACCTGTAGCAGAATTCCATTCAAGTTTTAATGCATTAGCTCCTGCTTTAACTGGAGAAGTAACTACTGGTAATTTATCACCAGGTTGTGTTGGATCTGACCATAAAACACCTGTAACTGTACTTGGAGCAGTTGTGTTCATCCAGCTTTGATCACGAAAAAGATCGCTTGCACTGTTATCAAATAAAGTAAGTTTTGTAGGTGGTGTTGGCGGTACAATTGACTCATCATAAACAATTGTAATATCATCGATATAAGCAATTGCATTTACATCAACTGGTGTATAATAATCAGGGAATAAACTCAAGGTAGTAATGTTTTTGATTCCATTAGCGTAAATATCAAAAACAATAGTTTCCCATTCATCGGTTTTTGTTGCCTGATTTGTAGGATTAAATTCTTTTGAAATAGCTCCAGCACATTTAATTCGTAATTGCGAAGTGGCATTTTTCCGAAGATATTTAATTTCAATACGATGGTAACCAGTAGGAATCTCTTCTGTTAATGTAGCCCAAAAGCCTGCCCAACCTTGATTATCACCAGTATCGTAACGTTTCCATTCCCATACTTTATTGCTTGAGTTCACGGCATCTTTTACCGGATTATCAACCACTGCAATATCCATAGAGGCTGACGGATTTACATTTACTGTTGTTGTAAAATTTACCTGTCCATTTTCAAAATCATCGAGTACAAATGTATCCAACGTTGTTGTGGCTTTTGCTACAAAAAGCAGTGTAAAAGCCATTAAAAGAGTAAAAATTGTTTTTTTCATAATAATTTAATTTTTAAAAAGTTTGTAATTATTTGGTTATCTTAATTTTGCTATCAAATTGTACTCCTTATTATCAGAAGTTTTCAGAGTGATAGTATGCTGTTTTCCGTTTTGTATGTTATCGTCATCAAATGAGAATATGTTTGCTCCAGCTATTCCAATTACTTTTGCTTGATAAACAATTTTGTTCTCTGCATTTTCTTTGATTGTGAATTGAACTTCTTCCCCTTGATTCAGAGAATAATCCAATTCATAATTACCCCGGTCAGGATGACGCATCATGTCATATTCATTTGTTAGGGTATTGATGTTAGCTCTATAGAAACCTTCATCAAATGTTTGAACATCTTTTATCCCTGCTAAATTGAGCCCGTTTTTTATATTTTCATTCTTCATCAATAAATTCCAAATAAGTCCTGAACGATAATTTTCAATCATTACCACAATTGGACCCTGATCAATAGCTAAGTGCTTCTTTTCAGAAGTATTGGTGCTAGGACAATAAGCATCTGCAAATCCGTAAGTTCCTTCCAGTAAAGACTGAGTGGAAATGTTTAATAAAAATTGAGTACTATAAAATGGAGTATATGGATACGAACTTAAAGCGGCTGTTGGTGCAATCACTCCATCATCATTAGTTGGTGAACGTGCACTATAATTCCAACTTGGAGCTTTTGCTCCGTAGCAAGCGGTAAGTCCCCAGTTTCTTTCATCATATTCGTACGAAGAAGGAGCATCTTTTATGCAGTAATGTCTGTTAATCATAGTATGCGCCACATTTTGATTCCAATAATCTACGGTTTCATCTTGTAACTTTTGAGGGTTCAATCCTAAAAAAGAATAATGTGCAAAAAACAATGGACCGCCATAGTCCGAACCTAAAGGAAGTTCATAACCATAAAATGATCTGTTAGCCTGATATATTGAATTATTATTTTTCCAGCCCTGATTATATACATCTTGAGTTACATTGTGAGGTTCTGGTGCAGAAAGTGCAAGAATATATACAATCCATGCTTCGTTCCAACCTTTTATATCAAGTGAGAATTTGTTGTCTTGTGAATACCAAAGCCATTTTATGGTATTTCCTCCAGCGCCGTAAAATTTCCAGTCGATAGTATTCCAAAATGAATTTACAGAATCACGAATTTCAGTTTCCACACTTGTATCCGCAGTATAGTACTCCAAAGCAGTCAATAGTCCGGCTGTCATAAATGATGATTCAACAACATCGCCGGTTTTTATTTGATCTCCAAATGCGTGAGCTGTACCATCTGTATTGTACCAATGCGACCACATGCCTTTAAATCGTTCGGCTTTACCTAAAAAACGAACAATTTTTTGTGTTTGAGCTGCTGCTTCTTCACGGGTTATCCAACCACGTTCAGAGCCTACAATTATTGACATTAATCCAAATCCACTTCCTCCAGTAGTAACAACAGTTCCACGTTCATTTCCTTCGTATGCCATTCCAGTTGTAGGATCAGCACCCGCATAGAAATAATTAAAGGTCTTGTGTTGCCATTCGTCTATAACAGGTTTAACTTTTTCTGGAGAATAGGTTTCATCGTTTTTAATGACTATTATGGTTGGAATTTCGGCTTCTTTACATGAAAAAAAGAAAAGGAAAATAACGAACAACAGTGTACCCCCAACTCCTAAATGGGAGTTGAGAATATTGTTGATATAATTATTTTTCTTGAGCAATTTCATTTCTTGTTTTTTTTAGAAGTACATTTATCAATATAGGTCTTATCTTTACCTATTTATGGGTTAATATTAGTAACCAATATTTTGAGTTAAAACTCCGTTGGATTTATCAATTTCAGTTTGTGGAATAGGAAATAATTCGTGTTTGTTTTGAACAAAGCCAGTAATGACGTCTTTTGCAACACCCCAACGTACCAGATCGTAAAATCGTTCCCATTCCATTGCTAATTCGATTCTTCTTTCTTGCCTGATTTTCTGTCGTAATTCTTCTATATCCGTAGTAGTAACCTTGGGGAGAATAGCACTATTTCCGTTGCGGGCACGTTCGCGAACCATTTCCAATTTAGCCAAAGCTTCGGTTGTGTTTCCAAGTTCACAAGCCGACTCTGCATGCATTAACAATACATCGGAATAACGAATTAGACGAATATTCATCCAATATCCTTGTGCAAATGCTGAACGACCATAAATACTGCGTTCATTTGTTCTTACGTATGCCTTTTTGTTAAAGTATTGATAACTTGCAGCATCGGCTTTCACCACCCTTCCATCGAGCGTTTCTCCGTTAGTTACTACCGACGCTTCTTTTCGGGGGTCACCTGTTTCATAAGCATCCATCAATACTTGACTTGGCGCATTAAAGCCCCATCCCATGTTTGGAACTCCTCTAATACCTTGAATTTGACTGAACTGACTTCCCATATCAGAATTTATTTGCAATTCAGGTTTGTATTCACAATTTAATTCAAAAACTGATTCAGGACCAAATTCATTAGCTTCAGTCCATATTTCAGAATAAGGAGTGGATAAATTATTGTCACCGGAAGATATTATCAATCCCGTTTGCGTGAATGCTTCCGTCCATTTCTGTTGATACATGTAAACCTTTGCCAAAACTGCACGGGCTGCATTCTGAGTTGCTTTTCCTTGAGTTAGACTCGCAACGTTTGCTAATCGAGTTTTGAGGTGCGGAATCGCCCACTTCAAATCTGTTTCAAGATAACTCCACATTTCATCTCTTGTTGATCGTGCAGGAGTGTTTTCAGTTTGTTGTAATACTTGGTTAACATATGGAACTCCACCAAATGCTTGTGTTAATCGATAATACATTACAGAACGAATAAAAATTGCTTCAGCCAATAATGTGTTTTTCGTACTTACAGTGTCGGACATAGAGTTCGCTAAAGCTATCGCTTCGTTTGTAGTATAAATAGTGCTATAACAATTTGAATAATAATCTTGAAGTTGAGTATTGCTAGGAGTATAACTCATTGCTTTAAATTCAGCAATAACGCCTCCATCTGTAGCTGTACTTCCTTTTTCCACATCGGGAGTTGTATAGTTACACATTGCTAAACCAGCCCATTGAAAAGTAAACTTTCTGAGATCACCGTAAGATTCTACTAATTTGGCTTCAACAAGGATGTCAATAGGAATAGAATCTGTATTTGTATAATTGTAACTAGTCCAACGAGCTTTTGGATAACTATTAAGAAAGTCATCAGAACAGCTGGTTACCAAAAGAATAAGTGCTAAAAAAAATATTGTTTTTTTCATTGTAGTATCGATTAAAAGTTAACAGAAATTCCTGCTGTATAAACTGATGGTATAGGATAAGTTCCGCCACTGTCTATACCTCCAGTTAAAATGCTTCCACCAATTTCAGGTGTATATCCAGAATTAGATTTGAATGTAATAGGGTTTTGAGCGCTTACATACACTCTTGCTTTGCCTATACCCAGAGTTGCTAATGTGTTTTTGGGTAAATTATATCCTAATTGAATAGAGCGAACCCTAAAGTAAGATGCACTTTCTAATAAATTGGTCGATGGTAGAAAATTGTTTCCCCTCGAATTATCCAATATCGGTTCGAAGTTTGAAGTACCTTCTCCATGCCAACGGTTTAATGCTGAAGTGTAATAGTTGAATTGTGCATATTGAGGGAGCTTTTTAGTGTTTATAATGCTATTCCCAGCAGAACCATTAAAATCTATTGATATATCGAAGTTAGAATAACCAACATTTACACTCATGCCATACGTAAAAGTTGGTATGGTTGTACCAATGAAATCCCTATCTTTATCTGTAATTTCTTCATCTCCATTTAAATCTTTGTATTTAATGTCTCCAGGTTTTGATGTCCATGAGGCTGGATAATAATTGTCTATTTCATCTTGAGTTTGAAATATACCTTCCTGAACATATCCATAAATTGCACCGATGGAGTGACCTACTGAAGTTCTATGATATGTTGAAACTAAGTCTGAATTGTCGTTTCCTAATGCAAGAACTTCGTTCTTCAGCGTTGCTCCATTAACGCTAACTCCATAATCAAAACCTCCTATTTTATCTTTCCAACCAACAATAAATTCTACACCACTATTTTGAACCGAGCCTGCATTTGTTATTGCGTATCCCGAACCAACAGATGCAGGAGGATCAACATAAGCCAACAAATCATTGGTGGTTTTTGAATAATAGGTTAGTTCTACATTCATACGGTTTTTAAATAACTGACTTTCAAATCCGGCATCCAATCCGCTAACAACTTCCCAGTGTATGTTTTCATCTACGACGTAGTCCTGAGTAGGAAGATAGTATGTAACTCCACCAGCCACAACTTGTTGTCCTTTTGGATTTATACTTGGAAGCCATAAATAATTTCCTATTTTATCATTCCCGAGCTTCCCCCATGATGCCTTTACTTTTAAATAATCAATATCATTCGTCATGTCTTTCCAAAAGTTCTCTTCGCTTGCAATCCAGCCTAATCCCACTGAAGGAAAATATCCCCATCTATTGGTTGGCGAAAATTTAGAGGAACCGTCCGCACGAAAAGTAAGAACCGCTATGTATTTGTTGTCATACGAATAGTTAATTCTACCCAAATAGGAAGCAAAAGATTCTGAAGAATACCAGTCGCTATTATACTTTTTCAAATCGGAGCCCATGCTTAACATCCAAAAATCTTCCGGAACAATCGTTGTGCTACCACTAATTAAAGAGTCTGTTGAAGCACTAAAACCTTTACTCTCCGATACTCTTGCAGTATAGCCTGCCAAAGCTCCAATTCTATGTTTATCAATTACTTTATTGTAGTTTAAAATATAGTCAACTTGATATTTAGAATATTCAGATGTACTTCTACTAAAAGAGGTTTTTTCGCTTTTATGTGATGATATAGATGTCTCATTATTAACATCGTAATACGGAGTGAAGTCACTACCCATACTTATACCTAAATCTCCGTAAGCAGTTGCTTTAAAACTAAAATCTTTTAAAAAGTTGATTTCGGCATAGATATTACCAACAGCTCGATAACCATAACTTTCGGAAGTTCCTTTGTTTATTTCCATAACGGCCACTGGGTTTGCAACATCTTTTTGAATGTTGGGCGATGGTGTATAGTATGATCCAATATTGTTTACATCATGATCTTCCTCTGGAGAATAAGGCGAGTAAGTTGGTAATGCTTTCGCTGCATTTGAAACACTTGCAGTGGCTGGATCATTATCCCAACGGTTTAATGTAACGTTACCACCCACCTTTATATTTTTACTTACCTTATAATCACCAGCCCATCGTCCATTAAAACGTTGGTACGAATTATAATTTACAATACCATCTTGTTTGAAATATCCCAGCGAAAGTACAGTGCTAGCATTATCTGTAGACTGAGAAATAGTAATACCATGGTTTGTAATTAATGCTGGGCTAAAAATATAAGATTGCCAATCGGTACCTCCACCTAATAAATCCCCCACCCAATCTGCTGCTGTTGGATCAATATTTTTTAGTTGTTCATTATATAACATGGTGAAATCTGATGCATTTGTCAATTTTAGACGATCTCGATCACTTAAAACCTGTAGCCCACCATATCCATCATAGTTTACAGTTAACTTGCCTTTTGAAGCTCGTTTGGTAGTGACGATTATCACACCATTAGCACCTTGAACACCGAAAATTGCCAACGATGAAGGATCTTTTAAAACTTCCATCGAACTGATATCAGTTGGATTAATAAAATCAATATTGTCTGTGAATAACCCATCCACGATGAATAATGGGTTCGTACTTGCATTAATAGTTGCAACACCCCTAATTCTTATTGTGGGCGAACCACCGGCAGAACCATTGTTTGTTAAAACCAATCCTGGAACTTTACCCTGCAAAGCTTTCACAGGATTATAATCGGGCGATGTTTTAAGATCTTCGCCACTGATTGATACGATTGATCCTGTCAAGTCTCTTTTACGAGCAGTACCATAACCGACTACAACGATTTCATCCAATCCTTTCGCTTCGGATTCAAGTGAAACATTGAAAATTCCACCCGATGTGATTTTCAGCGTTACTGATTTCATTCCTACAAAACTAAAAGCTACAGAACTGTTTTTAGGTATCTCTGTAAGTTGATACTTTCCATTAAAATCTGTAATTGTGCCTAAAGTTGTACCTTCAACTTTTACACTCACTCCAATTAAAGTTTCACCGGTAGCCTTGTCCGTAACTGTACCATTGATACTTAGCTTGTTTTGTGCGGAAAGAGTTAAACAAGTTAGCATTAATGGTAAAATAATAATAAATAGTTTTTTCATAATGTATTGATCGAAAGTGTGATTATTTATTGTCTGTTTTATCTTTGTAATAGAAATTCAAAATCTTAAGTCCGTTTTTTATTTCGGGATTGCTCATAAATAATTTCCAGAGTAAACCACTTCTGTAATTTTCTATCATTACAGCAATCGGTCCTTCATCTATGGCCAGATAACTGCGAACCACCTGTTGCCCTTCAACTAATCCCGGATTGTAAGCATCGTAGAATCCATATTTACCAAACAATTGTTTTCCCTTATCAAAATAGAAATGACGGATAACATCCATTGATTCTTTTGGTGTGTATACAATTGAGGATACAGCAGCGGTTGGCGATACAGTGCCATTGTCATCGGTTGTTCCTGGATGGTGCGATGAGTAACCAACTAATGGATCGTCAGAGGAAGTGAAACCCCAGCAATTTGCTCCGTATCCGGAGTGCTTTTTGGGATTGTCAATAGCGTAAGCTCTGTGTATTAGAGCGTGTGCACGGTTGCGTTCAAAATAATTTGTATTCTCATCAGTTAATCCATTTGGATTTAAACCCAAAAAAGAATAATGGGTAAAAAACAGTGGACCACCATAATCCATTCCCAAATCAAGTTTAATTCCATAGTAACTTTTCCCATTCAAATAATAGTTTGAGCTTGTATAACACCTCTCATATACTGATAGTTCAATAGGATGAGTTGGTGATGAAGCGGCCAAAATATAGGTTATCAAGGTTTCATCAAATCCCTTAATCCGATGATTCATTTTGAATCCATAATTTTTCGACCAATGCCAATACAGCGAATCTTTTCCCTGTGTATACCATTCCCAATCTATAGTTTCCCAAAGCTTTGTAATTCTATTTGACAAATTCTTTTCGCTTTCAGTTCCATTCAAATAATACTGACGGGCAGTCAATAATCCCTGAGTCAGAAAAGCTGTTTCAACAAGGTCACCGCCATCATCAAACTGACTGAAACTGAAAACTTTTCCGGTTTCAGCATTGTACCAATGTGCCCAAGCTCCATGAAAACGTTCGGTTTTTTCAAGAAATCCGACAATTTTATTGATCGTTTGGTAGGCATTCTCTTTGCTGTAATAATTCCGTTCCGCTCCGGCAATTAGTGCCATTATTCCGAAACCTGTTCCACCAGTTGTAACAATATTGCTATTTACATCATTGCTTCGTTCGCGTGCCATTCCGGTTATCGGATCAGCAAAATCGTAGAAGTAACGGGTAGTATATCGTTGAACCATATCCAACAATTCATCATCCGAAGCAGGTTTCATCATTGTTGTTACTTCGAATTTAACAGCGTCTATACTTTTTACTGATAATCCTTTAGGAATTATTTTGTATATAATTTTTTTGTCTGTAGTAACTGGTTTTTTAAAAAAATCCAGATATGTATCAGAACAATTTTCATTTTTCAAGTCGAAAGTTTTTCCATTATCTGTAGAACAATAAATTTCGTATATAAAACCCTGCGTATTTTTCCAGTTAAGTTCAACATGTGCAGGATAAGCCGTAGCTTTCATGCCAGATGGCACAACATATTTTGGAGTCTCAGCAATTAAAGTGCCGAAAATAATTATCACTATAGTGGTTAATATGTTTCTTTTATTGTTCATTTTCTATATGCTGAATTTTCTGTATATCTCTTTTCTTACCGGACAATTACATGTTTTAGAATTGCCAAAACTCATTTTATAATTACAAACATCATTACAATGAATAAAAAGAACTTTCCCTTCAACCCATCTATCTACTTTGGTATTTAAACAAGTAGCCTTATTGTTTTTTAAGCATTCAAAGTCTTTAGAACAATGAGCTGTTATGGATAATATTTTGTTATCGATTTCTATACTCATTGATTTTTATATTAGTTTATTGTTTCCTATTGAACTGATAATGCAAAATTCGTTTCCTTCACATCCCTTGAATTTCCTCCGATAAATAGTTTGAAGTCTCCCGGCTCAGTGCCGTAAGTCATATCCAATCGGTGAAAAGCCAGCATATCAGGAGTTATTTTGAAAGTTATCACTTTACTTTCTCCCGCTTTTAAGTAGATTTTTTCAAATCCCTTAAGCTCTTTTACAGGGCGGGTTACACTTCCTACCAAATCCCTGATATAACATTGAACCACTTCCTCACCATCGACTCCACCTGTGTTTGTTACATTCACTGAAGCTTCCAAATTACCATTTTCAGTCAATTCACTAGTCGAAAGTTTTATATCCGAATAAACAAAAGTGCTGTAACTCAAACCAAATCCAAAAGGATACAAGGGATCGTTAGGACAATCGATATAACGTGATTTGTATTTCGGATTTTCAAGATAAAGCGGTCGTCCGGTATTTTTTTCGTAGTAGAAAATCGGCACTTGTCCCAACGTTCTCGGGAAAGTCATAGTCAGTTTTCCTGACGGATTATAATCACCAAACAAAACCTGTGTAATTGCTTTTCCACCCATTGTTCCCGGATACCAGGCTTCCAGTATTGCATCAGCCAAAGTTGATTCCTTTGATAAATCAAGTGGACGTCCGTTCATTAGAACAACGATTACTGGTTTATTTAACGTTTTAAGTTTTTCGAGTAATTCAGTCTGAACACCAGGAATTTTTATACTTGTGCGACTGGCAGCTTCACCACTCCATTCCCAATCTTCGCCAATGACCATTACAATTTTATCAGCACGACGCGCTAAAGCAATGGCAGCCGGAAAACCACTTCGATCTTCACCCATTTTTTTGCATCCTTCAGTATAAATCACATTTGATTCGCCATTGTAAAGTTTTATTTCATCAATTGTGGATTTCATAAAATCCCAATCTCCTGCAGCCTTCCAAGATCCTAATAAGTCTCTGGTAGAAGCAGCTAATTCACCTATGACAACAATTTTTTCACCTTTTTGAAGTGGAAGAACATTATTCTCATTTTTCAGAAGAACCATTGATTTTTTAGCTACATCCAAAGCTGCTTCCAAATGCTCAGGAGCATAAACCAAACGTTTTTCCCGTTCCTCATTGCAGTATTTATAGGGGTCATCGAACAAATCAAGCATAAACTTCACTTTTAGAATTCGTCTAACAGATTCGTCAATAAGTTTGACATCTAATAATCCTTCATTAACCTGATTTTTCAGGTATTTGAAATAAACTTCACCCTGCATGTCCATATCAACACCGGCTTTTATAGCCAATAAACCTGCATCAACTTCGTTGGCAACAATACCGTGATTCACCATTTCATTGATTGAAGTATAATCCGTAACCACAAAACCTTTAAATCCAAGTTCTGTGCGTAAAAGATCGGTAAGTAGATATTTACTCCCGGAGGCAGGGATGCCATCCAGTTCGTTAAAAGAAGACATAACGCTCATTGCTCCAGCATCGATGGCCGCTTTGTAGGGTGGGAGATAGGTGTCCAGAAAAACACGTTTTGACATATCCACCGTATTATAATCGCGTCCTGCAAGCGGAGCACCATATGCTGCAAAATGTTTTACACAGGCAAGAATGGAAAGCGAATCGGATAAATCGTTTCCCTGAAAACCATGAACACGAGCTACAGCAATTAAAGAACCCAAATAAGGATCTTCGCCTGCACCTTCCGATACGCGTCCCCAACGAGGTTCAACTGAAATGTCGCACATTGGTGCAAAAGTCCAGTTAATTCCGGAAGCTGCAGCTTCGATGGCAGAAACACGGGCTGATTTTTCAATCGCTACCATATCCCAAGAAGCGGATTCGCCAAGAGAAATAGGAAAAATTGTTTTGTGGCCGTGAATAACATCGTAACCGAATAATAGGGGAATACCCAGTCTCGATTCTTCTACAGCAATTTTCTGAAGTTTGCGTGTGTATTTTGCGGTATGTGCGTTAAAGATGTTTCCACAATTTCCTGAACGGATATCATCTAAATAACCGCTTTTAAGTGTAGGTCCGGTAACATCCCAGTCACTGGTGTATAATACCATCTGACCAATTTTTTCTTCCAGTGTCATTAATTTTATCACTGAATCAACCCGTTGATCCAATCGTTCTTCGGTCGAAGATATATTCGATTTATTGCAGGAAGTAAAAATAAGTACAAAAAGGAGTGAGGTAAAAATATATTTTTTCATTGCATTGTGATTTTTTTCGATTAGAATTAACACCACAAAGAAACACATTGATATTTCCTATTGCAAATTTCAAGACCCAATAAGAACCCTACATTTAAAAAATATAAAAAAAAATGACCCCATTTTATCCCTACAAAGAAATAAAACGGGGTAATAAAGTACTGTTATATTGTCATCTAACTATAGTTCAAAAATTATTTAAACTCAATCATAAACTCGGTTAAACTCTTGGTTGAGGGGAGCCCGATTTTCTTTCGGATACGATATCGACCTACTTCCACTCCTTTAAGTGATATATTCATCAGATGAGCTATGTCTTTACTTGAAAGATTCAGACGCAAATACGCACAAAACCTGAGATCATTTGTAGTAAGTTCAGAAAATTGAATATGTAAATTCCTGAAAAAGTTTTCGTGAATGCGGTCAAAATTAGTTTGAAAAATTGCCCAATCGTCTTCAGATGACAAATTTTCGTCTAATAAGCGAATTAGTTTATCAAAATATTTGTTAGGATATTGATTTCCTAGGATGTTTTTCTGATTGATGACTTCTTCTTTAATACTTACCAGGATTTCATTTTTCTTTATGATAGTCATGGTCGACTCGGCCAGTTCCTTACTTTTAATTTTTAATTCAGTTTCAAGTTTTTCATTTTGCAAAGCAATAATTTGCTGTTCCCGTTTTTCAATTTCCTTGCGTCTTATCTCTTCCTGTTCAAAATGGATTTTTTCCTTTTTTACATGAAAAAGATGCAGTATATAAAAATAGATAGCAATTAATAGTAATACAATGATTATCAAATAAATAATTTTTGCAATAAGGCTAAGATAAAATGGAGGTTTTACCACGAAATCATAAGAAACTTCAGAAAGAATAATGCCACTTTTTGTTTGCGCCTGCACCCGAAGTTTATATTTACCGTAATTCAGATAATTATAGGAAATTACCGATGTCACGGTTGGTTCATTCCAAACCACATCAAGTCCTTCGAGTTTATAGCTGAAAAAAATGTTGTTTAAGTTTTCGTATTGTGGAAAGAATACGCTGAAAATCACATTATTTCTACTGAAAGGTGTCGTAGGAATCGACGTTGACGACAGGGGCAGATAAATATTTATTTTCGATTCAGCATCAGTCGTTAAAATATTTTTAAATTTTAAAGTTGTAGAAATGCTCTTCTTATTATATTTATCTGCATGGTAAATGGCAATCCCGTTTTCAAGAGTAAACAGACATTCAGTCTCTGATATTGGAATTATATTCTGATAATCATCAACTGTCTGATTCAGGAATAAAGCATATTGTACAATATCCAATACTTTTATTGCTCCGGATTTTACCTGAACAAGTGCTGATTCGCCATCGCGAATAAACCAATACAAATCCGATTTAAAATGACAAACCCGATAGGAATGAGAGTAATATCCCAAGCTCTTATTCAACTCAATATAAGGAACAATTTTTTTCTGAATATCGTCGTAAGTATAAAATCCGGTTCTGTCGGTAAATACCACTCTGTTATTAATTGAAAAAACGTTGATATTGTATTGATGGACTTTATCAAGCGTATTAAAAGTGCTGATATGTTCAATTTCTTTCAAATCAGGAGAAAGCTGAATAGCATAAAGACCCTGATGAAGATGACTTGCCCAGATAGTCCCTGTATAATCAATTTCTATATACCTGATTGGATTAACAAAATGATTAACCGCGTGACTAAATCTCCATTTTCCATTTATTTTTGTATAAATACAAAGCTGAGTGTATGTTCCCTGAACCAATACTTCTTTCCCATTAATGAGCCCTTTTTTAATGCACATACTTCCTTTCACAGGCGATATTTGCTGAATACCTTTATTGCTAACTTCATAGGTCTCTTCATTGTTTCCACAAAATAGTTGGTTATCGAACTGATTCAATGTCCAAGTTTGACCCTTAATTCGGGATTCAAATGACAAATTTTGGATAGATTTATTATCTAAACTAAGTTGCGCCTTATAAAGCCCCTGATTCGTACCGATAAACAAGTTTGGCTTTTGATAATTAAGTGAGTATATGGAACCCACAGAAGGATTAAAGGAGTGGATATAATGAATGGAAGAATTGATCTGCACAAAAGATATTCCTTTGTCCATTGCTAACCAAAGATTATTATCTCTGTCGGGATACATACCCAAAATAGTATTGTTCTGGAGAACATTCGATGTATTTAATGTCCAATGCTTTCGACCCGACTTATCAATTGCAGTTGCTCCATTCAGGATACTTCCAACTACAATTAGACCATTAGGTAGAATTACAGCACGATTTAATTCAGCTTTTTTTATTTCTTCATCGGCATTTGTTTCAAATCTACTAACATTTGTTCCATCGAAAAGAAAAAGTCCATCTGATTTTGTAACTAACAAGGCATGTTTCCTGTCAAAATTAAGAACCGAAATGACTTCACTTTTTATCAAACTATTTGTAACCGGAACAAATGTATTCTTTTTTACATCAAATACACTAAAACCCAATTGTTCGGTATGAGTGTAAATTTTATTGTTGAAAATACTGAAAAATAAAAAGGTAAATGGGCATCGAACTCCTTTTATTTCTCCTTTTGTATAAATGAAATAAGAGGTAAAAGATTGAAATATGATTGATCCGTTATAATTGATTATATTCCATATTTCATCATTCATCATTTTATAATTCTTTAGTTTGTCGGATAATGAAATATAATGAAGTAAACCGAAATTATCTTTTTCAAAATATCCAAATTCTTCGAACGATCCGACATAGATACGATTATCGGCTTTACATAAAACAGAACGGACAATTTTATTTCCTGAAATCTTATTAGTTTTCCATTTCGAACCATCAAATTCCAATAATCCTTCATTATTTCCAAAATACAGAATTCCATCTCTTCCTTGCCCTATCGACCAGTTTTGATTGGAAGCATTGTAATCTTTTTTGCTGAATTGGTTGACAATGGGTGTGAACTCCTGAGAGAATGAAAGGATATAGAGTAAATTGAAAAGTAGAAGTATAAATAATCTCGACAGTGATTTCATAGTATCAACTTTATTGATTTTTTGATTCCGGTTTTTATGCAAATTACGGAAAGTTCTCTGAAATTGCAAAATATTTTCAATTATATCTGTGAAATTTACTTTTACTTGAAACTTTTACAATTCTTAATCAGAGTAAAATGGAATCTTAATAGGTGCATTCATTAAATATCAATTTTAAAGTCATTTAATAGTAAATCCAAACAGGTTAAATGTAATTCGCATTTATATAAACTTATGTAAAACAATAAATATTATCTTTGCCATACATAATTAAAGAATGAAGCAAAATGGAACAAATTTATATTGATGATAAAACTTTTGATAAAATAGATTTTTCAGTTGAAGAAATTGACGGAACCGATTATGATAAATGTCGATTTGTTAATTGTAACTTTTCTGAACAGAAACTGTCGGGAATCAATTTTTCATCCTGCGAATTCAATAGTTGTAATGTAAGCAATGTAAAATTGATTAAAACCTCGTTGCAGGATATTCGGTTTATTAATTGCAAAATGCTGGGATTGCATTTTAGTGATTGTAATCCATTTTTGTTACAACTTTATTTTAAAGATTGTGTGTTGAATTATTCAACTTTTTATCAACTGAAACTCAGAAAAACCATATTCTCTGCCTGTGCATTACTCGAAGTCGATTTTTCTGCTGCTGACATGACGGAAGTGATGTTTGATGACTGTGATTTGTCCGGGACTATTTTTGAAAATACAACGCTCGAAAAAGCTGATTTTCGGAGTTCGTACAACTACAACATAAATCCGGAACTGAACAAAATGAAAAAAGCCAAATTCTCACTTTTAGGAGTACGGGGACTTTTAGGGAAGTATAATATTGACATTGAATAAATTAATCAAAAAAAAACAGAGGATGTTCAATAAAAATCGAACACCCTCCTTCAAACATATATACTAATAACTTTATAATATTGAAGTGACTTCATAACCAACATTATCAACAGCTGTTTTTATTGTTTCATCACTTATTTCCTTACTTAGATTTAGGGTAGCAATATTTGCTTCCAAATCCACTTTGGCTTCAACACCATCTATATTATTAAGAGCTTTTTCGACTCTGGCTGAGCAATGCATACAACTCATGCCTTTTATTTGCACAATTTTCTCCATAATGATATTTATTTAGAATTAGAAAAAATATTTATTTTATTTAATCATTGATTTTAAAGGTTTAAACCGCAACAACCTCAAAGCGTTTAAAACAACTGTTATGGAACTGAAACTCATTGCTGCAGCCGCAAACATAGGATTTAATTTCCACCCCAACACTGAATAAAATACGCCGGCTGCCAATGGAATACCAATAATATTATAAATAAATGCCCAGAAAAGATTTTGCTTAATGTTCACCATCACGTTTTTACTTAATCGCAATGCGTTTACAGCATCCATTAAATCGCTATGGATTAACACCACATCAGCAGATTCTATGGCAATATCGGTTCCGCTGCCAATAGCAATTCCTACGTCAGAACGCATAAGCGCCGGAGCATCATTTATACCATCACCCACCATTGCCACTTTTTTACCCTCGGCTTGTAATTTTATAATTTCTTTGTCTTTATCCTGAGGCAGAACTTCGGCAATCACTTTTGTTAAACCCAGTTGAGATTGAATAGCAGCAGCTGTTTTTGCATGATCGCCTGTGAGCATAATCACCTCCAAGCCCATTGCTATCATTTTATCAATGGCTTCTTTGCTTGATGGTTTCAGAACATCTGCAACAGCTATCAAACCGAAAATTTCTTTATTGTTTGATAAAAATAAAGGCGTTTTACCTTCTGTAGCTAATTTTTCAGAAATATCATCAAATTCTTTCAAATCAATTTTCAGATCAGTCATCAGTTTTTTGTTTCCGGCAAAATACTTAATACTATCAATAGTTGCTTGAATTCCCATTCCGGAAATAGACTGGAAATCTTCAACGGGAATGATTTCCATTTTTTTATTTTTTGCTTCGGACAAAATGGCTTCGGACAAAGGATGTTCAGATGGTTTTTCAAGAGAAGCCGCCAGCTGTAATAAATCATTTTTCGAAATTGATTTAATTGGGATAATATCTGTAATGATCGGTTTCCCCTGAGTTATCGTACCTGTTTTATCTAAAACAATTGTATCAATTTTATGAGTCATTTCCAACGCTTCGGCTGATTTAAATAAAATACCATTTTCGGCTCCTTTGCCGGTGCCTACCATTATGGCTACAGGAGTAGCTAAACCAAGGGCACAAGGGCACGAAATGACCAATACCGCAATTCCAATAGATAATATAAAGTCGAACCGATATCCCATTAACCACCAAATAGCCATTGCAGTAGTTGAAACAGCTATAACAAATGGAACAAATACACTGCTTATTTTATCGGCTAAACGAGAAATAGGTGCCTTCGAAGAGGAAGCTTGTTCCACTAAATGAATGATTTGAGAAAGAGTAGTATCACTTCCAATTTTTGTTGCACGAATTGTGAAATTTCCTGATTTATTAATGCTTGCAGAAAGGACATTGTCTCCTTTTTGTTTAAAAACAGGAATACTTTCACCAGTTAGAGCAGATTCATCAACTGAAGAATTTCCACTAATAACTACACCATCAACAGGTACCCGTTGACCAGGCCGAACAACCACCATTTCGTTTGGTAGAACATCTTCTATTGGAATTTCAATCTCGATTTTATTACGAATAACAGTTGCTGTTTTAGGTGCTAAATCCATTAATTTTTTTAATGCGTCAGAAGTTCTGCCTTTTGATTTTGCTTCGAGATATTTTCCCAGTGTAATTAATGTAAGAATAGTACCTGCGGATTCAAAATAAAGATCGTTGGAATAACGTCCAATTGTATATAAATCGCCGTATTTTAATCCGATATAAATACGAAACAATGAATAAATACCGTAAACGATTGCTGCTGTCGCACCTAATGCAATCAAAGAATCCATATTTGGCGACAATTTTATTAATGATCTAAAACCGTTCGTAAAATATCTCCGATTGTTAAATACAATAGGTAACAACAACCAAAACTGCAGAAATGCATATAAAAATGCATATTCAACAGTGTGCAAAGTAGCAAATTGAGGCAAACCCAACATATGTCCCATAGATAAGTACATAAGGGGGATCAAAAAGGCAAATGAAATCCAAAAATGATTTCGCATATGAACCTTTTCCTCCATAATATAATCAATATTATTTTCTGAGTTGGTAGTAGAATTAAAGCTACTATCATGCATGTGAGCACTATAACCGGCATCCTCCACTGAATCTTCGATGATACTAGGGTTCAATTGTAATTCATCAAAGCTAACTATCATACTATTTGTTAGCAAGTTAACATTTACAGCCTTCACTCCTTCCAGTTTGCTTACACTTTTTTCAACATGAGATACACAAGCTGAGCAAGTCATACCGGTTACATCAAATTTTTCAGTTTTCATATCTTGGTAATTGTATAAAAATTTAGTGGGATTTCCTTTATTATTCTTCTTCTTCAAATCCTCTTTCTCCAATATTCCATTCATGCTCAGAAACAACTAATAAGAAGAATTAGTTCATTATTAATGAACTAAGAAATTGCAATATATGTTTTCGTTATTTAAATGGAAGAGTATTATTTTTTTGTACCTTTGTACCTGAATTCTTAACTTGTTTCTGTTTCGCCAAAAGTAATAAAAATGAGTGGGATATGAATTATTAAATTTACAAAATTATAGCTTTTTACGATGATTCAACTTTTATAATAGTTGAATATTTTCGAACCTTTTTTCTTCTGAAAGCCACACTTTATAATCTGTAAATTTATTTTATACCGATAGCACAAACAATACAGTCCAATTTCGACTTTGTCTCATTGCCCTATTTGTTTGTATGCATCGGCATAAACCACAGTTGACATATAAAATAGCTTTGGACTATTTTATATGTACAGATGGTATTATCTGTTCAAAATAATACAAAAATACCAAATTTTAATCTTTACCAAATTTCATTTGTATGCATACTATTTCGGAAAATAAAATACCAAAAATAAATCAAGTGTCTGATCTACTGACTGATATAGCTTCCGAATTAATGACATCCGGAGCGCATACCATGCGTATTATTCAGAACATTTCGCGAATAGCTGAAAGGTTTGGTTATTATATTGATCTGTCGGTATTTCAACTGAGTATTATGATGACCATAACCAATAAGGAAGATCAAACTCAGCGAATGACAATTATCAAAAAGACTAAGCCCTTATTACTTAATTTTACATTTGTCTCCAATCTAAGTTCACTCAGTTGGGATACTTATGATAAAAATCTTCCTTACGACGAAGTGAAGAAAAGATTCAAGGAAATTATATCCCAAAAAAGGATGTCGAGATGGGTGGTTTTATTTTTGGTAGCCTGTGCGAATGCAGCTTTTTGTGCTTTATTTAAAGGAGATTTATACGCTATAGCTCTTGTATTTACAGGTACGGCAGCAGGATTTTTTCTTCGTCAGGAAATGGTCAAGAAACATATGAATCACCTTGTAGTTTTCACTTCCAGCGCATTTGTGGCATCACTTTTATCAGGAATGGGATATGCTTTTAACCTGGGAAACACGCCGGAAATAGCTTTAGCATCCAGTGTTCTGTATTTGATTCCGGGGGTTCCTTTAATAAATTCAATTTTAGACATTATTGAAGGTCACATTCTTACTGGTACAGCCCGATTAGTAAATGCCACTAGTTTAATCGTTTGTATTGCTATCGGGTTATTTAGTGCAATGTTAATTTTAGGATTAGAAAAATTATGAGTTCAAACATATTTCAATTGGTACTTATTGATGGATTACTTGCTGCAATTGCTGCGATAGGATTTGCTGTCATCTCTAATCCTCCTCGGAAAGCAGTCTATGTTTCCGCATTTCTTGCGGCAATTGGTCACTCATTACGATTTTTCCTTATGAAATCAGGGATGGAAATCTCTCTGGCCACATTTGTTGCTGCTACTACTATCGGTCTTATGAGCCTCTTTTTTGCAAAGTTGATTCATTGTCCGGCAGAAACTTTTTCGTTTCCTTCATTACTCCCCATGATTCCGGGTCTATTTGCTTACCGAACCGTGTTGGGATTGATAAAATTTATGCAAAATACCGATGCAGTAAGGTCTCAGGAAAACCTTCTGAATATTTTTCATAATGGATTTACGACTTTATTTATTCTTCTGGCATTGGTCATTGGTGTTTCTTTGCCTGTTTTACTTTTCCCCAAATACTCCTTTAAAGTAACAAGAAAGTATTAATTATCGATTTCTTCAACGTAATAAGTATTTACCATTAAACAATGTGCCATTTACCATTTAATAAAAAGAAGCTAAACAGCATATTACGAGTTTATTAATGAGACATTATTATTCTCATTACTTACCTATAAGTCTGATATATTTTATATCGGGCTTGTGTGTATTATTACTTGAATATCATTGAGTGTACTCCGAAAAGTGATTTTTGAACGCAAATTACGCAAATAACGCAAGTTTACACAAAATAAAATTCACATATTCTATTGACTTATAAATATTTATAGATTTGCGATTATTTGCGATTTTCAGTGTTATTTGTGCCTACCTGCTGCAGGCAGGTTCTACTCTTTTTCGGAGTGGACTCATCATTTAAATAATTATTTCAGAGAAGAGTTGTGTTAAATGATATTTTTTTCGATTTGAATTTAAATCCAAACTTAACTCTCATTACGTCTAATAGAAAAACAATTACTAAATTTTCATTTAAAAATAAGAAATTATGAAACGAATCGAATTATTTTTAATAGCTCTGGCAATGATCGTAGGAGCAAATGCAGCACATTCAACTGTTGATATTGATAGTTTAAAAAACGCAATTATTCAAAACAGTAAAGAAATTCAGGAACAAAGGAAAGACTCCATCATGTATTCCAAATTATCGGCCGATCAAATTTTAGAACTTAAAAAGGCAGAGTTGGATGTACAACGAGAAAAGGCAGAAGTTTTCAGTCGTAATGACATGCCCTTTAGTAGTTCTCAATTATTTCTGATTGTACTATTACCATTTCTATTTGTAGCAACTATTGTTTACATCACTTCAAAAGCAAAAAAAGATGAATCAAAACGCCGTTATGACCTGTACTCCAAATCATTGGAAATGGGACAATCAATACCCGAACATTTTTTTGATGAGCCTAAAAAAGCAAATGGATCTTCAAATATAAAAAAGGGAATTCTATGGTTAGTCGTAGGATTGGCATTATTGATTTATTTTATAATTATGCATAAAAACAATGCATTAATTGCAGGGATTATTCCTACTTTTGTTGGTATCGGTTATTTGTTGGTTCATATTCTGGATAAACCGAAAGCTGAATTAACAGAGAAAAAAGATGAGCAACACGGATGACATCCGCTGGATTACACAGCTTACTTTGTTAGGAGACAAAAGTGCCTTCGATAAGCTAACTTGTAAATATCAATCGCCCATTCGAAGGTTCTTTCTGAACTTAACGGTTGGCGACTCCCAGTTGAGCGACGATCTGGCTCAGGAAACTTTTATTAAAGCTTATTTGAATATTAGCTCATTCAAAGGTATTTCAGGATTTTCTACATGGCTGTATAGGATTGCCTACAATGTTTATTATGATTCGGTAAGAGCCAGAAAATATTACGCTGATATTGACGAGCAGGTGATTGATAGTCAATATCAAACTCAAAATGAATTTTCCGCTGAAAAAATGGATATTTACAAGGCGTTAAATTTACTCAGAAAAGAAGAACAAACAGCCGTTCTGTTGTTTTATATGGAAGATAAAACACACAAAGAAATTGCTAAAATAATGAATTGTCCACTAGGTACAGTGAAAACTTATATTCTGAAAGGAAAAGAAAGATTGAGTGTTTATCTCACAAAGCAAGGTTATGGAAACAAATGATACCGATAAAATGCTAAGCGCATTTTTCAAAGAAAACAAAATTGAAATTCCTGATAATGGTTTTAGCCGGAAAGTGATGTCAAACATACCAATTGAAAAGGATCGTAGTTGGATTGTTTGGTTTTTTGGAGCTATTGGTATGGCTATAACTATGTATTTTGTTTTAACTCAGGGATTGTTTGTGCAGGTTTTTATGTTGTTTGAAAAAATGCCCTTCTATTATATAATTGCTGCAATAGCCGTCTTTCCATTGCTTGGTACTGCAGGATATTATATTTTTCATGACAAAAGATTTTCTTTTATTTAAGGTTTTTAAAAAACACTTGTCTACTTATAAAAAAAAAGGATGTTCAATTGAACATCCTTTTTTATTGTCGATTATGAGAGATCAATTATAACCTTCGTTCTGTAAGAATTCACCTTTATTTGTTACTGCATCCAACTGAGCCTGAGGAATTGGACGATAATAATGATATTCTTGGATATTATCCTTAGCCTGAGCATTATAAGCTTTAACTCTTTCTAGCAATTTGTGTGTACGTTTCAAGTCGAACCACCGTTGTTGTTCACCACAAAGTTCAATAGCACGTTCGTCCAGAATAGTGTTGATATCTACGACAGTACCTGACGGCAAATCATTATCTTTGCCACTGATTGCACGTTTTTCACGTAAGGCATTGATAGTTCCCAATGCATCTCCACCTATTGCAAGTTCTGCTTCAGCTTTAATTAAATACATTTCTGATAAGCGAAGTACCATCACATCTCGATCTGCAATTTCAGGTGTAACTTTATCAAGATCAGAACGGTTATAAACATCCATCTCCCATTTTTTTAAAGCAATAAATGATTGGTCACCACAATACGCAACGTTCTTATAACGACCATCACCATATGGATCAGCTGTTGGCATTGTAGTAGTAGGCAGTGCAGTTGCAGGATCTGAAGATGTGTAAAGCGGTAAATTTCCACCCACTAATGTGTGAATCCGATAACGGTTTTGAGCTCTAGCTATCATTGCTTGACCTTGCGTGCTATTTCCATCATCCATCATAAAATAAAGTGCTGTATCCTGCATTGATGTGTACTTTAGAGAATGACCTTCTAATCCGGGAGCAATAGTATAACAATCTCGAATGGTACCGGCATAACGCTGATCAGTCTCTTTAATATTTTTAAACAAGTTTACTAAATATAATGAGGGCACATAGCGAGTGAATCCACGACTATATTTAGAGTAAGTTGGACCTACTGCAACTTCAAGATTTGTTAATCTATTTTTAATTATAGCAGTTATAGTAGTTACGCGAGTAAATACATCTGTCAAATCCGAACCTGCATTATTCCATTTTGGAACAAACATCAACAACATAGCATTACCTCCACCAATAGAACGACCAGTACGACTAATCAAATTGACATAATCTAAATATGTACCACTAGCATCAGTCTTTATCCGGTAAGGAAGTACGTTATCAGTTAATGTAGAGCTATAAGTTACGCCCCAAATACTTTCATGGTTCGTAGCAACATCTTCATTAGTCATTGTCCAGACATCTGAATAATTATCATAAAATGTAGAAAAATTACTATTTATAACATCAGTAGCTTCAGCTTTAGCTAAAGTATATAGATTTTTGCCAGCATAATCTGTGTTTGTGGAAATACTAGTTGCTCCAAGCCATGAAGAAGCATATAAAAGCACTCGAGCTTTAAATGCACGAGCAGCCCAATAAGTAACAACTGAAGATTTTGTACTAATAGTAGTCGATGATTTTAACTCGGCAATTGCATCGTCAAGATCGGCAAGTATATTACTATAAACAACTTCTTCTGAATCACGATAACCATCTGTTGATGCAGTTTTAATAGCTTCTTTGTAATAAGGAACCGGTCCCCAAATATTCACCATATGCCAATAATAAAATGCACGTAAAAAATGAGCTTCCCCTAAATGTTGTGTCTTTTTAGTATCAGTAATAATGGTGTTTTTTGGAATATACTCCAAAGCCGTATTACAAACATTTACTGCCGTAAAAAATGCTTCCCAATATTGATCTAGACAAGGATTATCAGCTGTGTTTCCATCCAAACTTTCAGCAGTAATCTTGTAGGAGTTCAAACTTTTTTGTTTATTATCATATCCATAATAAAATAAATCAGTACCCATTTCCGATAAACCCAATCCAGCTTCCTTTCCATACCATGTTCTGGAATAAGTATAACAAGAAGCAACTAAACCTTCAATACCTGATTCAGTTGAGTATAGTAAATCTCCCGTTTCCCCTACTTTATTTTCTTCTACAAGAAAATCTTTACAAGAAGTGACCGTCAAGGCAAAGCCAATAGCCACAAGTGATATATATAATTTAATTTTCATAATTTTTAAATTTTTTAGAATTCAATATTTGTTCCAAATACAATTTGTTTTGCTAATGGGAATGTGATAGCCCCTCCTCTTTCAGAGTCATAATTATCAATACTACTAAATGTGAAATAGTTTTTCATTGAAGCATAAAATTTAGCATTAGATACTCCAACCTTTGACAGAATGTTTTTAGGTAAAGTATAAGATAGAGTGATATCTTTAATTTTTAAATATGAGGCATCCTCATAAAGTGTGGCAGAACTATAGGAACTCCAATTAGTGCTATTTCCAGGAGTAGGAAATTTTGCGTCTTGATTTTCTAATGTCCAATAATCTAAGTCTCCCCAGTTAGAACCATCATATGTAACGAGATTGTTAAAATCGTATTGTAGATATCCTCCTAAACGTGCAAAGACTAACACTGATAAAGAAAATTTTTTGTATGTAAATGAGTTATTCATACCAAGAATTGCATTAGGATTACGATTATAAATACGCTTATCATCATCAGTCAATTTACCATCATCATTCGTATCAATAATCTTAATAGTTCCCGCTTCACCTGTCATTGTCATTGTTTCATCAGGATGACGAGTGAGCCAATCTGCTTTATATGTATCATACTCACCGACGCCCCAACAGCCATCTGATTCATAATTATAAAATATATTTACAGGTTGTCCAACAATTTGTCCGGTAGTTCCATTAATATTTTTAGTAATTCCGTTTGAAAGTTTAGTAATCTGATCTTGAGCCATAGAAGCCGACCAGTTTATATCCCATTTAAAGTCTCTATTATCAACAATCTTAGTGTTCAATGAAACTTCGATTCCATTACCTTTCGTTTCACCAATATTATCGAGAACTTGTGTAAATACACTTGATGCTGGTAAGCTCCTTAAATAAAGTAAGTCATAGGTGTTAGTAAAATATACATCAACACTTCCAGAAATACGATTTTTAAGTATCCCAAAATCTAACCCAAAGTTTAAAGAAGACGTTTTTTCCCATTCAAGGTTCTCATTGCCAAGTTTATTCGCTATACTACCAGAATATTGTTTTCCATTTAAATAGTAGTAAACAGGGAAATCCGTTGAATTACTTACAGTAGTTAAAGTGCCGTAAGCATCTACGGCGGCGTTACCTGAAAGACCCCACGATGCTCTTAATTTTAAATTATCAAGCCAATCAGTTTCTTTTAAAAATGATTCTTCATTTATTCGCCAAGCGGCAGATACTGAAGGGAAGTAGCCCCATTTATGACTATCAGACAAGACTGATGATCCATCAGCACGGACAGAGGCTGTTAAAAGATACTTGTCTAAATATCTATAATTTAAACGTCCAAAGAATGAAAGCATTTGACTTTGTACATAACCACTAGATACGACAGGTGTAATGATTTTTTTTACATCATAAAAAGAACTTGTATAATAATGTTCTGCAGCAGTATTTCCAGAAATAGTACGAGTTTCAGTGATTCCCTGAGTCTGACTATGACCAATTAAGGTGGTTAGATTATGTTGTGAACCACCAAAATCGGTATTAAAATTCATTGTATTTTCCCAGGTGTAAGCAGTTTTACTGTTATCTTCGACTGAAATGTAGCTTCCAGATGCTGCTTGTAACTTCCCAACACTTTGATAGTCTTGATATAATCCATCACGATATACATTTCTATCTAATTCTACTTTGACAGATTAAAACGATAATACTTTTTCTATTAATATTTTGATATAAACAATGTAATTTTTATAGAAATACATATTGATATATCACTTATATTTAGTATCTTAGCAGTGGA
>JAQUWU010000004.1 GCA_028692715.1 Paludibacter sp.
GGTGAGATGGCAGCTATACAACCTGTTAAAATTCAGTTGGATAATATCTCTTATGAAATACTAACTCAGTCCAATTTAGGGATTGATGTCAGTTTAATGGATAGTAAAATTAATTTAAGTCTTGATGTTTATGATAAGGTAACCAGTAACTTACTTCAAAAGGATGTAGATGTTCCGTCTTCTACCGGTTATTCAAAAGTAGCTTATTACAATTCAGGAAAGATGGAAAACAAAGGTTGGGAATTTTCGACCGATGTAATTGCTGTAAATAATAAGAAATGGAAAGTATCATTCAATTTCAATATTGCTCAAAACAAAAATCAGATATTGGAACTTCCCGAAAACAAACAAGATTTGAATTATACTTTCGGAAATAAAAACTATGCATATAAATTTACCGAAGGGGAGCCTTTGGGATCGTTCTATGGGTATAAATATCTGGGAGTTTATCAGAATACTACTGAAACCTATGCTCAGGATGCTGCTGGAAATACTATTTTTGATATAAATGATAATCCTGTGGTCACTAAAAACGGTTCGACAAAGGTATATGCTGGAGATGCAAAATATCAGGATGCTAATCATGACGGCGTTATTAATCAATATGATATTGTTTATATTGGTAACTCAAATCCATTAATTATTGGTGGTTTTGGTATCAATGTAAGTTATAAAAATATTGGTTTAGTGGCAACTTTCCATGGTCGTGCCGGTCAGAAAGTTATTAATGCAGTTCGTATGAATAACGAATATATGTACGGAAACGATAATCAGAGTACAGCCGTGTTGCGTCGCTGGAGACATGAAGGTGACGATACAGAAATCCCTCGTGCATTGTACGGTCTCGGGTATAACGATTTAGGTTCTGATCGTTTTTTGGAAGATGCTTCATTCTTGAGATTAAAGACATTAACATTAAAATATGATTTACCTAAGGATTGGTCAAATAAAATGCATATCAGAAGATTACAAGTTTATATTACCGGATATGATTTATTGACTTTAACAGGCTATCAGGGACAAGATCCTGAAATAGGGTTGAGTTATGTTAGTAAACTATATCCAATGTATATCGATAATGCAGCAACCCCAAAACCACAACGCGTTGCTTTGGGGCTAAATCTTAATCTTTAAAAAGTTAACCGTATGAAAGTAAATAAATATATAATATACGTTATAATGTTGGCATTAGGATTAAGCTCTTGTCAGGATTATCTGACAGTATTGCCTGAAAATAACCAAAGCACAACTCAGTATTGGAAAACAAAAGAAGATGTGGAAGCTGTATTAGGTTCGGGTTATGTAAAATTAAGAGTTGCACAAGAAGATTTATTTTTGTGGGGTGAAGCCCGTGGAAATGGTATCTATTTCGGTTTGAACGGAACTGACGATCAGAAAGATGCACAGAAATTACGTCAGTTTGATATTCTTGCAACAAATAATCTTGCTCAATGGGCTAAATTATATGCAGTAATTAACATGTCAAATTCTGTTATTAAGTATACTCCGGGTATAGTTGATGCTTCTTTTAATGAAAATGTAAAAAAGTCCTTCCTTTCTGAAGCCTATTTTCAAAGAGCTCTGGCATATTTTTATTTGGTTCGTCTTTGGAAAGATGTTCCATGGGTTAAAGAACCGTATATAGACGATTCTGCACCCTACGATATTGCACAAACATCCGGCGATGTAATATTGCAAGGCTGTATTGACGATTTACAAAATTCGTTGGAGGCTGCGAAATCGCGTTTCCCTGAAACGGATGTAGAAAATCCTATTAATACAAAAGGCAGAGCTACAAAATGGTCAATTTATGCATTGATAGCCGATATGAATTTATGGTTAGGTAATTATGACGCTTGCGTAAGTGCTTGTGAATCTGTTGTTAACTCGGGTCAGGTAGGATTAATCAGTGGTCAAAACTGGTTTGCAAATTTTTTTCCGGGAAATAGCAACGAAAGCATTTTTGAGATTCAATACAGTTATGGACTAAACCAGACGAATTCATTTATAAGTTGGTATGTTAATGGATACTATTATATTTCGCCTTATCAACAGTTGGTATTTGAACAAAATCCTACTGATATAAGAGGTTTAAAGGCATCTTATAGTGTTACCGGATCTATTTGGAAATATATTGGAATTAATTCTACAAGCACTACAACGCGTAGTTCTAGTATCCAAAATGATCAAAATTTCATTATCTATCGCTTAGCCGATGTGTATTTAATGGAAGCTGAAGCAAAAATTATGAAAGGCGATTCTGTTAGCATGAGCGAGGGACTTGATTTAATAAATGAAATTCGAAATCGAGCTGGTATTAGTCCTTCTGCAGGTAGTTCGCAGAAACTGGATCTTGTAAAAATATTACTGGAAGAACGTCAACGTGAATTTTTTGCCGAAGGAAAAAACTGGTTTGATTTGTTGAGAATTGGAAGAAGAGAGGATGCGGGATTTAAAGAATTTTTTATTGATCAGGTTTCACAGGTATCTTCTGCCAGTACATTGTCAATGATTAAAGCAATTTTACAAGACCCAAATTCTTGGTATCTCCCCATCTCTTCAGACGAATTGATAACGAATAAACTACTGGTTCAAAATCCATATTACGCAAATTTGGGTAATTAATTGAAAGGATAGAAATTATGAAGAAAATTATAGTAATACTTGCAATCGTGACCGGCATATTGTATTCATGTGTCGATCCATATGCTACAGATTCAACGCTAATTAAAGATTTAAATACCTTGCCGGCTGCCTCTTATTTGGAAAATGCCGACTCACTAAATGTTTCAATGTGGGTTGATTTACTGAAATATACAGATTTATACAACACAATGAATCTGGCTGCAGATTATACCTGTTTTGTTCCGGGAAATACTGCAATGCTAACTTATTTGGCAGAAAAGGGTGTTTCGAAAGTAACTGATTTAAATATAGAGGATGCAAAAATATTAGTTAAATATCATACCATCAAAGGTGCTCTTTATAGTTCTGTAAGCTTCGAAGAAGGGGTAATACCTGATACTACAGCAACAGGTGATTATTTATCAACTACTTTTCTTGAAAATGGAGGGGCTGTTCAACTTAATCTGGAAGCTTCAATTACGAAAACGATACATACTACGAATGCGTATATTCATATATTAAATGCTGTTTTAACTCCCGTTACCGAAACATTATGGGAGAAAATACAGTCAGGTAAATTTTCCATATTTAGTCAGGCTATTGAAGCTATTGGTTATAAAGAAAGGTTAAATACTATTTCCGAAATAATTAATAACAGACAATATAAATATCATTATACTTTATTTGCTGTTCCCGATAGTGTGTACCGTGCAAATGGAATTAATGACTTTGCTATCCTTGTTGATAGTTTAAAGGCTGCTCCTGATTACACATTAGCAACTAATAAGCTGAATTTATATGTAACCTATCATTTGCTGAACCAACAAATTTCGTATGCTTCGCTTGCCTATTTTACACAGGACGATTCAAAACGTTCAAAGAATTATAATACAATGGCAACCAGTCAGTTGATAAATATTAGTGAAGTGAATAAAGTGCTGTACATAAATTATAATACTGTTTCCAATCAGGGTATTACGCTGCTGGAATTGAACAGAAACTGTAAAAATGGTGTAGTACATGTTATTGATGGAATGATGCCGGTTCAATCGCCCAAACCTACTACTGTAAAATGGGAATTAACTGATTATTCAGTGTTGGCTTCTACATTACCAAAATACAGAACAGCAGGATTAACCAGCCAATATACTTATCAGTTGGAATCGGAAGTAGCGACCTGTTACCATTGGTTATCTGTACCCGAATCGAAACCGGGTTTGTATTATGTAATTGCAAATAAAAACGATGCAGTTCCTTATAAAGCGCTGAATTACGATTATTTACGGCTTAATTTAGGAACATATGGTTGGGTTGAAATGACTTCGCCTGTGATAGTTGCCGGAACGTATAAGTTGACACTTGAACATTACAATCCATTAGCAACTGAACTTCAAGGCAAATTGTGGTTTATTATTGATGGCGTTTATTTTGGCTCTCAGGTAGCTACCAGAGGTGCTTCAAACAAAACAAATCAATTCCTGAAAACTGCTATCGGAACAGGTTCTATAACTTTTACAACTACAACCGTTCATACGGTGAGAATTCTAGCTGCTGACGATTATACATCCGATCTTGATTGTTTAACATTTACACCCTGATAATTCATAACATTTATATTTATGAGAAAGATATATTTTATAATAGCGAGTTTAGTCATTCTGTTTGCTTCGTGTAACGACAAATGGGCAGAATATTATTTTGGTTCTTCTTCCATGGAAGAATTACCAGATATGACTATAGTGGAGTATTTGGAAGCTCATCCTGAATATTCTGAATTTTATTCTATGTTGAAATCAACCGGCTTAGATAAAGAATTGACAAAGGATCAGCAAATTACCGTTTGGACTGTAAACAATGATGCTATGGCAACTTCAGGGATTGAACCAACTGATACTTTGCGGATGGAATATCATTTAAATCATTTGCCTTTTATTCGCAGTGATTTGAAAAATGGTTTACGTATTCGTTCTTTTAATGGAATTTATTTCCAGATAAGTCAGAAAAATGAGAAGTTATATGCTAATGCATCAGAAATTACAAAATCTGTTCGATTAAAGAATGGTGTGATTCATGAATTAGCTTCGCTTATGTTATCCAGAGTGAATATCTATGATTATTTGAAGAACCTTGATGATGATTATTCGATTATTCGAGATTCAATATTTAAATATAATGTAGTATTGTTTGATAAAACCAACTCAACTCCACTGGGTGTGGATAAAGAAGGAAACACTGTATACGACTCCATTTTTTACATCCATAATCCATTGTTCGAATCTGCAGAATTCAATTCTGAATTTAAACAATTTACAGTTTTGCTTCCTAGCAATCAGGTGATTCACGATTGCTACGATGTTTTGGCATCTACCTATCAAAAAATGGGAAAAACAGTCGAAAGAGTAGATTCTGCCCTCACATTGCAATGGTTGGAAGAAGCCATGTTCTACGACGGTGAAATTACTGATTTCAGTGCAACAGATATAAATTCTTCATTCGGAAGAGTGTGGAGAACCACTATTCAGCAGATAGATACAGATAATCCTATCAATATGAGTAATGGTATATTGTATAAAATAAAGAAAGTGAAAATACCAAATAATGTAATTATTAGCAGGATTAAATCGTTGGTTCATTATTGGCAATATCAGGAACATATTTATCCGGATAGTTTGGATCTATATACTTTTAAAGGATTGTTTAAAGCTCCATCAGTTTATACAAGTGATGCAACACCAAAACCAGATATCTTGCCAAATTACATTGTGCTTACCGTAACCGGTGATCCCGATTCAAATGATGAATTGTCTGTCGAATTTCCGCCACTCGAAAGATATATAAGTAGCGAAGATGGACAATATCATGTTCGTGTTATGAATGTTCCTGTAGGGGAATATAATTTATACATGGGATTTTGGAGTACCAGTCACCCCTATGTAAATATATATTTCAATGGGGTAAAAATTGGAGGTGAGATTCAACCAAGTCTTTCAACTCCTTGGAATTATGACCGTGTTACTGAAACTGAAGTAGAACGTGATCCAATTAATGGAACAAAAAAATGGGATGGACTTGGAGGTTTAGTTGGTGTTGTAAATATTGATGGAGAAGGCATGGCATCATTCAAAATAAAAGTTGAGTTCTCGAAAGTAATGGCTACCGGTTCGAAAAAAAGTATGGCTATTTACCATTGGGCTTTAAAACCAACAGCAAATAATTATTAATGCAAAATAAATAATGTATGAAACAAGTCCTCGATAATCGGGATAATTCTGTTTGACGCAGATTCGTTTCATGTGACACTAAAAAAAATTATTTACAATGAATAAATTAAAAATATCAACACTAAGTATTGCATTAGTATTTGGTTTTTTATCAGCATTTGCACAAACTGGTCAGCTGAAAATAGAAGGTACTGTGATAGAACCATATTACAATCATCCTATAGAAGGTGCTGTTGTTAATATTACGGGCTTGAAATCGTCTGTAAAAACCGATAAGGAAGGTAAATTTTCAACTTACGTTTCATCTGACAAAGGAGAAATAAGTGTTTTTTATCCGGGATATTATAAATGTATTCAGCCCATTGCCAGACAAAGTAATAATCGAATCATCCTGATTCCAGAAGAAAAAGTTGGTTACTCTGAATATATGTTATTGCCTTTTAAAGGCGAAATGAATATTCGTGAAAAGCAAACAAATCTATTTTCTATACAGAAAAGTGATATCCCTGAAAGTCAGAATAGTCTGGAAAAAGTCTTGAGCAAAATCCCGGGTATTCAGTTAATTGATAAAAGTGGAATGCCGGGTGAAGGAAGTTATTTTAGTTTAAGAACTACAAATTCTTTTACCGCCAATACTTCACCTTTAATTGTAATAAATGGTATCGTTTATATGCCCGATATGAATGAATCAGGTATAATAGGTGGTTTTTCAAAAGGAATTTTAAATTCAATTAATCCGCGTGATATCCAGAATATTACGGTCTTGAAAGGATCCGATGCAACCATGTATGGTTCACTAGGTTCTAACGGTGTAATTATGATTGAGACTGATAAAGCTGTTGATTTAGATACAAAAGTTGAATTCAATACGCAAATGGGATTTAATGTAAATCAATCAAAATTGCCGGTAATGGGTGTAAACGATTACAAAAGTTATATCGGAAATGTTGCACTCACAAAATATGATGACATGGCAAATGTGTTGACCTCATTTCCGTTTTTGGTCGACGATGCATCCTATTATTATAAATATCTCTATAATAACAACACCGATTGGCAAAGTCTAATCTATTCTCCCGGCTTTACTACCGATAATGTGTTGAAAATTAAAGGTGGTGATGCAATTGCAAAATACGATGTTTCAATTGGTTTTAAAAATGATGAAGGACAAATATTAGGAACAGATTATTCTAAGTATTATGTCAGACTCAATTCGGATGTAAATCTAAGTCGTAAATTATCCTTTAATTCTTCGATTTTAATGTCGTATATGGATTATACGGTACAGGAACAAGGTATGCTCGAAGGTACCAATCCAATGTTGGCAGCAATGAAAAAAGGACCGATATTCTCCCCATTTCAAAAGGATGCAGATAATAATTTACTGCCTGATTTTTCGCCGATACGTGATGCTGATGGAAATTTGATTGAAAACAATCTGGTAAGCAATCCACTATCAATTGTAAAAACGATGTACGGAAATCAACATGACTATGATGTTCAGGTAAATGCCGGATTAAATTATAAAATGAATGATAATTTCAGTATCAATGGTATTATGGGATTGTATTTGAATTACAGTCGTCAGAATATGTTTGTACCCGGAGTTACCGAACAAAGTATTATGCCATTATTTAATAATTTGGCCAATAATACTGTCCGTTCTGCCCAATTAATAACTTATAACAGCTATTTTAATCTGAATGCAAATTATAATAAAATTTTTAATGAAATTCATGCCATCAAAGCTTCGGTAGGTGCTCAGGTTGCCATGAATACTTCGGAGTATGATGCCGGAACCGGTTATAATACAGCTAATGATTTTTATAAAACACTGGGATATGTAACTACTTCGAGTCGAAACTATTTTGGTTACAACAATGTATGGAACTGGATGAATTATAACGCAAATGCGCAATATGTTTATAATCATCAATTTGCATTTGGAGCAAATCTAGCATTGGATGCGTCGTCTTCAACAGGACAAGATGCAGCTATATTTCAGGTTTATCCCGCAGTTAATGTAACATGGATGATTAAAAACTCATTGTTATACGATGTCGAAATTATTAATAAGCTGAATGTAAGAGCAGAATATGCGACTTCAGGGAACAGCCGTTTTTCATCGAATCTAAGTAAGTATTATTATATTAATAAAGTTTATCGCGAAATTTCAGGATTAACTCTTGCCGGAATACCAAACACAAAAATTACTCCTGAGTTAAGCCAAACATTTAATCTCGGTTTTGACCTATCGTTATGGAATAATAAACTGGATCTTACAGCTGATATTTACAGTACATTAAATAGTGAATTAATAATGCCGGTATCTGTATCTGCGGCTTATGGAACTGATTATCTCTATAAGAATGCAGCTTCAGCCCGAAATACAGGTTTCGAAATAGGAGCTCAATTTGCAGCCATCCAAACGAAAGACTTTAAATGGTATGTTGGTGCAACTATCTCATCTAACAAAAGTAGTGTTGTATCATTAGGAAGTCAGGATAATTTAATTTACGAAATGGGCGACGGTTCGGCAGTAATTTCCGAGATTGGTAAACCGTTATATAGTTTCTACGGATACGAAACAGATCCAACACAAACAGTATTTGCAACGCAACAAGATGCGACAGATGCTGCACTGAAAAATGCTGCCGGATTGTTTTTTTCAGCTGGAGATATTCATTATGTTGATCAGAATGATGATCATATAATTGATGACAGAGATCGTGTAAATCTTGGAAGTGCCTACCCGAAATTGTTTGGAAGTATTTATACCACACTGCAATATAAAGCTTTTGAACTTTCAGCAAATTTTGGATTTAGTTCTAGTAATATGATGTACAATGCCGTTCGCAGAAATATGGAGTCGATGACTGATTTTACGAATCAATTGGTTTCTGTAAACAACCGTTGGATGAGTGAAGGACAAATTACGAATATGCCCCGTGCTAGTTTTGATGACCCGATGGGAAATGCCGCTTTTTCAAATAGATGGATCGAAGATGCATCTTATCTTAAATTAAAAGAATTATCATTGAGCTATAATTTTAAATTCCTTGGTGGTACTACAGTTTATTTGTCTGCCGAAAATCTGTTTACTATTACTAATTATCTGGGACTTGACCCGGAAACAATGTATTCGTATGACGCATCACTTCGTGGCTTCGATTATGCGAAAATTCCTTTGGCTCGTACGTTTAGAATAGGGTTTAACTTCAAATTATAATATACTGAATATGAAACGAATACTATATATAACAGCATTTATAGGGCTTACCTTGACATTCACAGCATGTGAAGACTTTTTTAATCCTGATACCTCGGAGATATTACTCGAAAAAAATTATGTTGGTGATTACACCGAATTGTATTCAGGTTATATGGGAATTGCTGCTGCCGTACAAACAGTAGCCGATCAGGCATCATTTCTCGAAGGATTACGTGGAGATTTATTAGAACCAACACCCAATGCACCCCGCGAAATTTGGGATGTGTATAATCATGGGGATCTTGCTGGAAATCCGTTTGCAAGTCCAAAAGGGTATTATAATGTTATTATTAATGTGAATGATTATCTTGCCCATGTAAATGAATACAGAAGTAAAGATTCAACATCAATATCTGAATCAACCTATAAAGGTTTAGTGGGAGGTGCTTTGCGTTTCAAATCGTGGGCGTATTTACAATTGGCAAAAATTTACGGCGAAGCCGTTTATTTCGATGATCCGATTACTGCTTATGGAGAAATATCTAAATATCCAACCCTTAAATTTGACGATATTATTTCTAAATGTATCGATTTGATTGAAGTGGGTGCCAACGGTATTGATGGGAAAGGAGATGTTGTCTGGTCTATAGAACTTTTTCCCGGTCAGGCACAATCACCTACATCCCTTTCGTGGGATCGTATTTGTCCACCAAAAGAATGTTTGTTAGCCGAATTATATCTTTACCAAAATGAATTTCAGAAAGTAAAGGATAATTGTATTGCTTTAATTAAACGCGGTGGTGAAAATGAAGCCTCGTATCAGTTGAATTTGAGCGAATACAATGGTGAATGGAAGAACTTTGGATATGCATTTACCCGAAAGGAACATATTACGGTTGAGTTTTACGATTATTCTTTGCATCAAACAAATCGATTTGTCGATTATTACTCAAATACATATCCAAACAGTTATTATCTTCGACCTACAACTGTTGCTATGAATAGATTTAATAATCAAACAATTGCTGGTATTCCGGGAGATAAATATCGTGGTTTAAATGTTTCATTTAAATTGGATAATGGCAATTGGGTATTCTATAAATTTTTACAGGGAAACCTTACTTCTGATAAAATTTATACGAATGATGTAATTATTAGTTTGTATCGTGCAGGTGAAATACATTTGTTTTTAGTAGAAGCGTTGGTTGGATTAGGTCGTTTTCAAGAAGCATTGGCGTTTTTAAACGATGGTGTTGGATCGTTCTACAATTCATTAACGGGTCAGTTTAATCCACCTTTCACCGATTATCCTTCGTGTTTGTACAGAACATCTTCTACCAGCGAAATGGCAAATCGTGGTATAAGAGGTCGGGTAGGAGTAGATCCGGTAGGTACTTACGCTACAACATCAGCAACTGCTTTAGATACATTAATCAATATCCGTCGATTGGATTCTTTGATTATAGAAGAAAATTGTTTGGAATTTGCCGGCGAAGGAAAAGCACTTTATGCAATGAACCGTATGGCGCGTCGTTGGTCAGCAAATAGTAACAATGCGTGGGCTTCTAAATGGATAAATGCTTCGGGTGGTGCTGCTACAACCTTATGGGGAACTAAAATGCAGGATGATTGGGCTGATAAAATTGGCGCTAAATATACAAATGGAACAAGTATTTCCGGAAATTTAAAGTCTAATCTTGATAATTGGTTTATTCAGTTTAAGTTGACTGAATAATTTTATTAAAACTTAACAAAAGGTTCAGCGGTATTTTCGAAATATTTCTGAACCTTTGTTTTTTAAGTATTTGAATATTTTTATTCCGTTTAAATTAATCTTATGTTTTTAACATAATAGTTCATTATGAATCAATCCACAAAAATATTATTTACCATTTCTTGTTTATTTATACTATTATTATCAACTGTAGCTCAGGAAGTTGAAGTAGGAAAAAAAGTGTACGATCCGGAATTGAACCAAATGGTGGAGAAAAATGTCATTTCTACAGAAAGAATATTACGATATACGCCTGATGGTGAAGATTTTGTGATTGTGAATGGTGATAAAAAATTCAACAGGGCTTTATATGGAACAAATACCGGCTTCAGAGTTGAAACCGGAGATGTACCCGAATTTGCATTATACCTGCCTCACATGGGAGGAAATTTGTCATTTTACATTAAACGAAACAAGAAAGGAATTAACCTGAATGATGCAGACCGAATTGAATGTAGGTATCGTGCAGGGTCAAGAATATATGAAATCACTGACTTATTGCTGGGAAAAGGAAGTATCAAAATTACAGCCTTAGCAATGAGTACTTCCGAAGGAATAATTCTTAAAGTGGAAACAAAGAACATTCCCTTTAATACTGAATTAAGCTGGCGATTTGGCGGTTGTGCTGACAAACGTTTTAGTCGAGAAGGCGATTTGGGTGTAGATCCGGCAGATTGTTTTTATCTAAAACCTGAATACTGTAAAGGCAATGAATTCGCCATCAAAAAAAATAATTTTGAAGTTATTTTCGGAGCAAAAAAAGATAAAAAACTAATCGGTTCATTTCCTGAGAAAAGTAAATTGGAAATGGAGAATTCATTCCCTTTTTTAAAGGGGAAAATGAAAATATGCGGAACTAAAACATATTATTTTGCAATAAAAGTTCCTAATAATGAAAATGATATAAAATATTCTGAATTGTCATCCATTTTTCAACTATCAGAAATTGACAGGAAAAAGATTGCTTCACAAATAAAAATTATTACGCCTGATGCTTATTTTAATACTTTAGGAAGTACACTCTCAACGGCTGCTGATGGCATTTGGAGTGGTGAAACATGGCTTCATGGAGCAGTGGGTTGGAGAATGCCTTTAAGCGGTTGGCGGGCTGCTTATACCGGTGATGTATTGGGTTGGCACGATAGAGCACGTAAACATTTTGATGCATATGCAGTCTCTCAGGTTACAAATATAGAACCTGTAAGACCACATCCAACTCAGGACTCTGCTTTGCATTTAGCACGAGCCGAGAAAAGCTGGGGAACGCAAATGTACAGCAACGGCTATATCTGTCGTAATCCGAACAGAAATGATCAGATGCATCATTACGATATGAATTTATGTTATATCGATGAATTGTTATGGCATCTCAACTGGACGGGCGATTTGGAGTATGCTAAACGGATTTGGCCGGTGATTGAAAGTAGTCTGGCTTGGGAAAAACGAAACTATGATCCTGATAACGATGGACTTTACGATGCTTATTGTTGTATCTGGGCAAGCGATGCACTTTATTACAGTAGTGGAGCAGTAACGCATTCAAGCGCTTACAATTACAGAGCTAACAAAGTGGCAGCCGAAATTGCCTCGAAAATTGGAATAGATCCTCAACCTTATACCGATGAAGCAAGTAAAATTTACAATGCAATAAATGACCGTCTGTGGTTAAAAAATAAAGGACATTGGGCTGAATATCAGGATTATCTTGGCGAAAAGAAATTACACGAAAGTGCTGCTGTCTGGACGATTTATCATGCTATCGATTCAGAAGTGCAAGATGCTTTTCAGGGATATCAGGCAACCCGTTATCTCGATACAAACATACCGCATATTCCCGTTATTGCAAAAGGGTTGATCGACGAAGGTTACCAGACAATATCTACTTCGGATTGGATGCCTTATTCTTGGTCGATTAATAATGTAGCATTTGCCGAAGTAATGAATACGGCATTGGCTTACTGGGAAGCGGGTAGGAGCGAAGCGGGTTTCAAATTGCTCAAAAGTTCCATTTTGGATGGAATGTATATTGGTTCGAGCCCCGGAAATGTAGGTCAGATAAGTTATTACGATGCTGCTCGTGGTGAATGTTACCGTGATTTTGGCGATCCGATAGGTGTACTGTCAAGAACATTGGTTCAGGGACTTTATGGAATCACGCCTGATGCTATGAATGATAAAATGGTAATAAAGCCCGGCTTTCCTCAAAAATGGGAGTATGCATCATTAGAAACACCTGACATTCAATTTTATTTTAAAAGAAAAAATAATACTGACAGCTATAAAATAAAACAACATTTTTCTGGAAAATTAAATATTGAATTGCAACTACGTGCTTCTAAACAGGGCATTAAATCGGTTAAACTGAACGGACAAAATATTTCATGGGAACTGATTCAACCTTCCATAGAATTCCCAATATTAAGTTTGGAAATTCCCTATTTAGAAGATGCAAATATTGAGATAAATTGGGACGGGCAAAATTTGGAAAATAAGTTAGACATTCAGCAAGTTATACCAAATTCTGATTGGCATTTTAAAACAATGGCGAAAATTTCAGGCATTTTCGACCCGCAAAAAGTTCTTGAACAAATTGATACTACTTCCCATTCTATAAATGCTAAAATTACTTCTAAAATCAATGGTTTTAATACATTTTTTGTCGAATTAAATCAGGGTGAAATGACTTGGTGGCAACCTGTAAATCTTCAAGTTACAGGAAATGAGGACGACATTCCAAGTTGTACAATCCCTTCAACTGGAGGAATACCAGAGATGATCAATATTGACAGTTTATTGAATGATTCGGTTACGAATATTTTTAATAATAGATATTTTTCGCCTCGTTCGCCATTTACCACTTTACAGATTCCGACGCAGGGAATTGGAGAATGGTGTCATCCACTTACAACTGCTTCGATTGATGATAGTGGATTAAGAAAAATAGCTGCTGAGAATAATAATACTTTAAATACCGGGTTTGATATTTTTAGAACATCTTCAAAAGGGAGAAATATTGCCTTTACATCTCGTTGGGATAATTTCCCAAGAAAAATTGAAATTCCCTTGAGCGGAAAAGCCCGGAAAGCTTCGTTTATGTTAGCCGGAACAACTAACCATATGCAAACCCATTTTGTAAATGGTTTAATCACTGTTGAGTATACTGATGATACAAATGATACATTAAAACTTATAAATCCCGAAAACTGGTGTCCCATTGAACAAGATTATTACGAAGATGGATTGGCCTTTAAGATAAATGCAGAGCGTCCTTATCGGGTGCATCTTAAGTCTGGTTTGCTAAGTAATAATTTGGAAGAAGAATTGAATATCGAGGGAGTATATGGAAGGAAAATTGATGGTGGAGCTGCTGAACTGCTGGACATGAAACTGGATAAAAACAAGACCTTGCGTAAAATAAGTATTGAAACATCAGCTAACGATGTGATTATCGGTTTAATGTCGCTTACATTGGAAAGATAGAAATAAGAGATATTTTATATGTAATGAGAGATTAAATTGCTTCATTTTTTTACCAATAATAATCTTTTGAAATTTAAGAATTCTTCATCCTATAAATTTATTTACCTTTGCATTTTACCTTTTACATTCTTCATTTAATTTATGGATATTCAACTTTTTATTCCCTGCTATATCGACCAATTATACCCGCAAACTGCTTTTAATACCATAAAAGTATTGGAAAAAGCAGGTTGTAAGGTTCATTATAATTCAAATCAAACTTGTTGTGGTCAACCGGCTTTCAATAGTGGTTATTGGAGCGAAGCAGGAAGTCTTGCCGAAAAGTTCTTGACTGATTTTAGTCCTGAAATGCCTGTTGTATCTCCTTCCGGCTCATGTACGGGTTTTGTAATCCATCATTATCATAAAATTTTAAAAGATAAACCCGATTTATTAGAAAAACATTTACTACTTAAAAATAAGGTGTTTGAATTGTCCGATTTTTTGGTAAATGTATTAAAAGTTGAAAATTTAGGTTCGAAATTTCCTCATAAAGTGACTTTTCATGATTCCTGTGCTGCGTTGCGCGAATATGGATTGACAGACGAAGCCCGTAGATTGCTTGTCAATGTTGAAGGACTTGAACTGATTGAAATGGAAGAAAGTGATACCTGTTGTGGTTTTGGAGGAACTTTTGCGGTAAAAAATACTGCTATTTCAACTGCTATGGCGGAGAATAAAGTTCGAAATGCCATAGCTACAGGTGCCAAATATATTGTCAGTACTGAAGCATCATGCCTTATGAATATTAACGGTTATTGTGCTAAACACAAGCTAGATATAAAGGGAATTCATTTAGCAGATATTTTGGCAAGTGGATTATAGCAAATGAAAATTAATATGAATACTATAAAAGCCTGATTTATTTTTGAATCAGGCTTTTAATTAAATTTTAAACTTTTTTACACGTGCGAAACCAATAAAGGTATATCAGTCTGTAATACCATTTTATAAGCAAGTCCGGGATTAAACAATCGTGCAAATATATTTCTCTTGCGTGTGTTAAATGCAAACACATTTATTTGATGTTTTACTAAATAATCATTTAGTATTTCAGGAGAATTCGATTTATTAATGATTTCGTAATTCGTGTTAACTTTTGGATAATGATTAGAGAAATAGGCTTTTATGCCGGATAACATCACTTCGTCCCATGGTTCATTTTTTTCAGAAGCATGAATAAAATAAATTTCAAGTTTCTCGGATGACAAAAGGGAAATTACTCTATCAATAGCAATTAAATCTTTTTGGTCGAAATTAGTAAGAAAAGCCACACGTTTTATATCATCAGTTGATTCTAAAGTCATTAGTTCGGGAACTGCAAATACTGGCGAAACACAGGCTTCCATGACTTCTGCAGTAACACTACCAATTAATCCGTTCGACAAATTTTTACCATGTGTTCCCATAACCACCAAAATAGGATTGTTTTTCTTGCAATATTCAAGAATTTGATCTTCAGGAACGCCTTCTTTTAATTCAAAACTGAAAGGGATATTCGGTAATTCTCCTTTATCAATACGTGCCTGAATAAGATTGGTCATGTTTTCAACATCTGCATTTGCCAAACTAATTATTCTGCGTAAAAGTTCACTATCACTTATACTGTAGGTACTCAATTCGTTGTTCGACGAAATGGTAAAAGCCGGACTAAAATAAACATACAGAAAAACTACTTCGGCACTCAATATATTGGCAAAATGAAAACCGAAATCAGTTACTTTTTTTATTTGTGCCGCAAAGTCAATGGGAATCAATACTTCGGGTGTTTCAGTATTTCCGTTGGCTGGTTCTGTTTCCCAGGCACTTTCCATTTCTTCAACAATTTTTAGTGCCTGCGGTAAATCACTTTCTTTAATACGAACTCTTACTCCTACAGCTAATTCCGGATGTTCGAGATTCAGATTGTGAATCACTGTTTCAATTCCGTTTTCATCTAAAACGGTTTTTATCATCTGCGCCCTTTGGTAGGTGCGTATGGCAAGGGTTACTAATTTGTCTTCCATAAGGCATTATTTTTTATGGGTTTATATTTCTAAACTAAAAGAAATTATCTGAATTCATTGGGCTTTTGACGAGGTAAAGATAATGATATTAACGCATTTGGACCTTCTTTTTTTTAGAAAATTTTAAATGAAACGGAAAAAATACCCTATATTTGTGTACTTATTAAAATTCGATTCATCCTACTCTTAATCTTATAAATAATAATGTTAGAGTACTGTCTTGAATTATATTGATTAGATATTTTCAAAATTAATTATACTCTATAGAAATTAGATGAAAGCAATTGTTGTAAAGAGACTTACTATTGGAACACTTATAGCCGTACTTGTGTTCTCTGTTTGGGTATTTTTCAAATTTTATTTTGTATTTGGCGAAGGCGTAAAGGCCGGTGAGTTAAACTACATTGTGTATAAAGGCTATGTTTTTAAAACCTACGAAGGTAAAATGATTCAATCTGGAATACGTTCGCAAACAGCCGGCACAATTCAATCGTACGAATTTCCTTTTTCGGTAGTGGATAAAGACGTAGCCGATTCGTTAATGCGTTGCAGTGGAAAATCGGTAGAATTACACTACAAAGAATATATGGGTGTTTTACCTTGGCGCGGAGTGAATAAATTTGTGGTGGATAAAATTGTCTCAGTAAAGGAAAAATAACTCAACTGTAAGTTCAATTTCGAATCGTCCATTTTATAATTGTAAATCGTTTAATTCTCTTTACTAAAGAAAAATAACTACTTTTGCAATTAGATTTTATATTATTAATTTGTAAATTTAGTTTTAAAACCCAACTCATTGGAAACCGACGTTTTACATTCATTTTTTGGAGGAATTACTGTTTATCCAATATCTATTTCAGTTATTACTTCGTTTGTAATAAGCTTTTTACTTATAGGTGTTTCTGCCCTGATTTCAGCTTCCGAAGTTGCTTTTTTTTCGCTTGACCCTCAAATAATGAATGAGCTGGAAGAAAGTGAAGAAAAAAAGGACAAGAGCATTCTTAAAATATTAAAAACTCCTCAACGTTTATTGGCCACCATACTGATTACTAATAATTTTGTAAATGTGGCCATCATACTTTTATTGACTTTTGTAACTACAAATATTGTTGATTTTACAAATGCTCCATTGTTTGGATTTATATTTCAAACCATAATTATTACTTTCATTTTATTGCTTTTTGGCGAAATTATACCAAAGGTTTATGCTACTCAGTTTTCAAAAAAAATTGCTGCATGGACGGTAGGTTTGTTGTCGGTTCTGGAGAAAGTATTCGGACCGTTTGTAAGTTTACTTGTAAACTCCACATCAATTGTAAACAACAGATTATCAAAGCATAATCGAGCGAATATTTCAATGGACGAATTGTCCCATGCTTTGGAACTTACTTCAAACAGTATGGATGAAGACACCGAGATTTTGGAAGGTATTATCAAATTTGGAAACATTCAGGTGGTGGAAATAATGACATCTCGTGTTGATATGGTAGATATGAATCTTAAGTCGAACTATAAACAATTGCTGGACACTATTATAAAATCGGGATATTCGCGTATTCCGGTTTATTCTGGAACGAGAGACAATATAAAAGGAATATTATACAGCAAAGATTTACTGCCACATCTCGATAAACCGGCTAACTTCCGTTGGCAAAGTTTGGTTCGTCATGCTTATTTTGTGCCTGAGACCAAAAAAATAGATGATTTGCTGAATGAATTTCAGGAAAGTAAGGTTCATTTGGCATTGGTGGTGGATGAATACGGAGGTACTTTGGGACTTGTAACTCTCGAAGATATTATGGAGGAAATTGTTGGTGATATTTCTGATGAATACGATGTGGAAGAAACCTTATTTACCAAAATTGATAATCATACTTTTATTTTCGAAGCTAAAATTTTATTAAATGACTTTTTCAAAATATCAGAAATTGAAGAAGAAGATTTTGTAAAGGTAACAGAAGAGGTTGAAACGCTGGCCGGTTTAATTTTAGAACTTAAAGGGGATATACCTGCTAAAAATGAGCAGATTGATTACGGTAGATATGTTTTTGAAATTGTGGCGGTGGATAATCGTCGGATAAAGAAAGTGAAATTGCATATCAAAGATGACCCTAATGTATTGGAAGATAATTAATTGATGAAAGTGAATCAAATTAAAAATATACTAATAGTTCTTATTATAGCAGGCCTTTTATGGTCATGTGGTCAAACGGCAGTTCCACGTCCATATGGATATTTCAGAGTGGATTTACCAACGCATAGCTACAAGACAATTGATACATTAAATTTGCCATATCAATTTGATTTAGCTGATAATGCACTTCTGATAAACCGGAAGGCAGAAGGTGAAAAATATTGGGTAGATATTTATTATCCATCGTTAAATGCCAGTATTTATTGTAGTTATAAGCCGGTTAAAGGGAATTTGGTTGAATTGTCGGAGGATACACGAAAAATTGTATATAAGCACAGCATTATGGCCGATGGGATTAATGAGAAAGTGTATGATCATCCGCAAAATGATGTTTATGGAATTTTGTACGAATTAAAAGGAAATACGGCTTCTTCGCTCCAATTTGTGTTGACTGATAGCACAACCAATTTCTTCAGAGGTGCCTTGTATTTTAATAATGTGCCGAATAAAGATTCCATTGCACCAATGGCTGAATATATTCGTGAAGATGTCATTCGGTTGATGGAAAGTTTTAAATGGAAAAAATAAAAATGGAGATTCATGATCGATGAAAATATTATTTACAATATTTCGGAAAAAGGAGCTAAATTATTAGTTTATGAGTTGACTGAAACAGTAGATATTTTGCTTGATAATATGAATTTATCCGATGATGAGAAAGAACATTTTGAAAAAATAGCTTCAGAAAAAAGAAGACTGGAGTATTTAGGAATCCGAATGTGTTTTCAAAAATTACTGGGGAGAAAGGTTGAAATCAAAAACGAGGATGAAGGGAAACCATATTTGATAGATAATTCGTTTGAAATAAGTATTTCACACAGCAAAAAATGGTTGGCAGTAATAGCTCATCCAATGCAAAAAGTTGGAATTGATATTGAAGGTAGAACCGACAAAATAAATAAGATATATAAACGTTTTTTGAGCGATACTGAGCAAAAAGAATTATCAAACGGTGAGAATCAATCCCAACTGGAACTTGCATGGTCGGCAAAAGAAGCTTTGTATAAAATTATTGGAAATAGTGCCGTTGATTTTTCGAATCATTTAAGAATTTTTCCTTTTGAAACAAAAACGGAAGGGAGAATATCGGCAGAGCATTTAGAAACCGGAACAAAATATAAACTTTCATATATTCAGACTGATAAGTTTAGTCTGGTATATTGTATTTCTTGAAACAGCTAAACAGAATGAAAAATATTTATAAAAAAATACTATTAAAAAGAGAGCTTAATCAGAAAATGCTGGCAGTATTACTCGATCCCGATCAATGCCGCGGAAGTTTGCTCTCAAGTACCATAGCAACATTAAAGTCGTCAGTTCCGGATTTTGTTTTTGTTGGTGGAAGTTTTACATTAACACCTATCGATTCTCTTATTGAACTTTTGAAGGAAGAGACGGACGCAGAAATTATTTTATTTCCGGGTAATGCAAACCAGTTCAGTGTAAAAGCCGATGCATTGCTTTATCTATCTCTTTTGTCGGGTAGAAATGCTGAATTTTTAATCGGACAGCATTTAAATTCAGCACTAGCCATTAAAATGTCGGATGTTGAGGTATTACCGACAGGATATTTATTAATTGATGGAGGAAAAACAAGTTCTGTTGAATACATTAGTAATACTCGCCCTATTCCACGCAACAAAAAGGAAATTGCATTATCTACAGCTGTTGTTGCCGAATTAATGGGAATGAAAATGGTTTATCTCGAAGCTGGTAGTGGCGCAACATATTCTGTCCCCACTGAATTGATTTCTTACGTAAGAAAAGGTTTGTCGCTTCCGCTTATTGTAGGTGGGGGGATTAAGTCAACCAAGGAACTGAAAAATATTTTTGACGCTGGAGCTGATTTAGCTGTGGTGGGAAATATTTTTGAACAAGACCCGAAATTAATCGATGATTTTGTACAGTGTACCCGTTCGTATGGAGTGGAAGATTAAAGTGGATTATCTCAATTTATATTTGTCAAAATGAGGTCCGGCAACTTTAATAAAATACAGTAACGAAAGTACAGCTGCCGAGGCACCTACAAAATAAGATGTTTTTAGTCCACCAAATCTATCAGCAAGGACACCACCACCTACTAATCCTATTCCTACACCAATATCCCAACTAGTCATATACGTTGAACTAGCCGTTGCCCTTCTATTGTTGGGTGCTAAATTAACGAAAAGCGCATTGTAAGCAGGGAAAAGCATACCATATCCTACGCCTAAAAAGAAGGATATCGTATAAAATAAAATAAAAATAGCTGTTGTGTTTTCAACAATTTTTATTCCTGACAAGGCAAAATAGCTTATGGCAGCAAGGAATGTTCCAATTGAAATTACAAGTCTCATTTTGCCTTTATCAACCATTTTTCCACTAAATATTCTAGACATGGCTAATCCTATGGCCATAAATGTAAAGAAAGCACCTATACTACTGGTAATGCCTATTTCTTTTCCATACAATGCAATATAGGTAATCACCATTCCGTAAGGAATCCCCATAAGCATTAAACATATTCCGGCAAAAAATCCTTTGAAAAGAAAAAACCTATCAAATGCTAAAGGCTGATGCTTATTTTCACCAGAATGATTTTCTACTTTAATGGAAGAGGCAAAAATAAAACCAATTATTCCTGTGCCTATGGCAGTATAAAAAACGACATCGAAATTGTAAATATCATGTAAATATAATCCCATCATCGGTCCAATCGACATGGCCATAGTATTAGCAATTCCAAAATAGCCTAATCCTTCACCCCTTCGGGAAGCCGGCATAATGTCAACAATCACACTATTACCGGCAGTAGTAACAAACCCAAATGAAAATCCGTGCAGTATACGTACAAATAAAAACATACCAATTGCATTGGCAAGTGGGTAGCCTACAAATGTAATAACAAATAGAAAAAATGCTCCCAGATATAATGGTTTACGGTAAAGTAAATCTAATACAAATCCAGCCAAAGGTCTAATTAGTAGGGCTGCTAGTGTATAACTCGACAGAATTAAACCAACATTTGTTTTCGATGCATCGTATTTTTCAATAAGATATATTGGAAAAACCGGAACAAGTGAATAGAAAGCAAAAAACAATAAAAAGTTGCCTATACAGGCATTTATAAAACTGGCTGTCCAGAGTTTATCTTGATTTGTTGACAAATGAGTGTTTAGTTAACTGGTGATTGGTTATTTAGTTGGTGGCGTTTTTGAAATACGGTCAAAAAATGGATTTTTTGAACTTGAGCTAATAGGAATCCCGTAAATATTACTGCAACCCGGCATCAGGTTTAATTCTTGAGCAACACGTCCTACCGAAAACATTACTCTACTATCTACCCGATGATCCATAGCTACTGAGCATGCTGAACCAATGGCAATACCCACATCAACGGAATTTAATGAGCAAGGAACAGCTGGAAATTGTAATTTTTCTACGCAAGTAGGAAATCCGCAATATCCACAATTTAGGTTATGAATTTGTTGTTTGGTTCCAATAAGTATTATGGCTTCGGCATGAAGTATATTTTCTGCATCGCGGGTAATAAATTTCAACCCTGTTTCTTCGCTGTATTTAAGCATTGCTTCGGACAATTCTTTTATCGTTTCAGCAGTTATCATTACTACTTCAATGATGTCAGTTCCTTTGCTTTTTGGTGCAGTGCGTGCAGCCGTCATCATTTCGTTGGCAACTTGCAATAAGCGTTCTGTACGTGTATCTCTTTCGTTTGTTATCATAAAATCCCTAACCCCTAAAGGGGAATTAAGTTAGTATTAATTGTAATAAATTATTATATAAAAAAATCAGAAACAATACTATTCCAGTACTCTTTTATATCTAAGTTTTCAAATCTGTGTATTTTTTGACACAATATACATATATCAAAAAAAAATCAGTTGTTTAAAGTGCTTTAAAAGTTTCCAAATATAAGTTCTGATTTGCGTTAATTTGCACCATTTGTGTAATTTGCGTTCTGTCTCTTTGGTTCTGATTTATCTAGGGGTTATATTCTTTGACTTTTTCTAAAATTAATTTCTCAATATGCTTGTTGGAAGCTATAATTTCTCTGCCAAACAGAAAATTATTACCGCCATTGCAATCAGTTACAATTCCTCCGGCTTCCTTTACAATTAAAGCTCCGGCAGCCACATCCCAAGGTTTTAGGTCATATTCCCAAAAAGCATCAAAGCGTCCACAGGCAACATAAGCCAAATCGGCAGCAGCCGAGCCTAAACGACGAACACCACGTGCATTTTTCATAGTCCACTCCAGAAATTTCATAAAACTGTCCATTTTATTGAAATTATTGTAGGGAAATCCCGTGGCTAATAGGGAATCTTGAATATCTCCTTTTTTAGAAACATAAATGGATTCACCATTCATAAATGCTCCACCATCTTTCCAGGCATAGAAACATTCATCATGGCCCACTTCGTAAACAACTCCCAAAACGAGTTCATCGTTATCTAATAAGCCTATACTTACGCTATATATCGGTAATCCCTGAATATAATTGGTGGTTCCATCCAACGGATCGATAACCCAGTTGTAACGATCTCCTTTTGTTGAATTTGTACCTTCTTCGGCAATAAAACCAGATTCGGGTAATAAAACCTGAAGTGCTTTGATGATTTGCTCTTCCGATGTCTTGTCGACATAACTTACAAGATCATGTAGTCCCTTAGTTTCAATTTTACTGTCATCGAAACTTTTTCGTTCTACTGCCATATAATGTCCAGCTTTTCGGGCTATTTCACAGGTGGCAAGACATAATTCTTTATATTTTGATGTCATAATTCCTAATCTTTAATGAGTTTGCAAAGTTAGAGTTTTCGTTTTCAACAAACAAATGAAAAATAAGAAATATCTCTATTTGTTTTTTTTTGAATTATATTTGTGTTTCATAATCTCTTTAAACGTACTATAATGGATATAGTTCTTTATATAATTTCAGGCATTTTACTTTTGGTTGGTTTTATTGGCTGTCTACTTCCCGTTTTGCCTGGAACGCCTATCAGTTATTTAGGTATAATAATATTGCATCTTAGTTCCAAGATCGAGCTTTCAATGAATTTCCTGATTTTCTGGGCCGTAATTGTAGTTGCAGTACAAGTGTTGGATTATTTTATTCCCATTTGGGGAGCCAAAAAATTTGGTGGGAGCAAAGCCGGAATATTTGGCAGCACTTTGGGGTTGATTATCGGTTTGTTTTTTGGGCCGGTTGGAATTATACTTGGACCAATTGTAGGAGCGTTTATTGGTGAATTGCTTGCCGGAAAAAATCATCAGATCGCTATTCGTGCAGCTTTTGGTTCGTTCATTGGATTTATTTTTGGAACTATTTCAAAACTTGTTGTGGCAGGATTTTTAATTTATTATTATGTTGAAGCATTGATTGCGTTATAAAATAATAAATATGAGTACTTTTTAGTCATGACAAAAATTATTATACTTTATCACATGCTGTTTAACAATCATTTGCAACAGGGGCTTCCGCCCCTTAGACCCTGACTTACTTTTTGTCTTGAAACAAAAAGTAAGCAAAAAGTTCAAGACTACGCCCGCTTCGCTCGAAAAACTTGCGCTCAGTTGGCTGAAACCGTCCAAACTCGCTCCTTCGTCGCTCAAACAGGACAGTTTCTTGCGCCAACTTCACTTGTTTTTCGGCTCACCGGACGAGGTCAATCCAGCGCTAGTGCTATTAATGTACGTTTAATCAGGTAATTATAATTTTTGTCATGTACTAAAAAGAAATGCACTAACTTATATAATGTCTAAAGTATGTTAGTAAAAAGACTAAGTTCACATAGTAAAAGTATCTGACGATACTTTTTTTTAATGTGTCTGAAATTATCCCGAAAATCGGAAAAATACTATGTGATCAATATTTTACAATTTAAACTATTGTGAACTATGTGGTGAAAAATACATCAATAATTGTTTTAAATTACTTAACTTTGAAATTCATACTAAATTTCGGGTAATAATGGATTTACTGGTTACTTTTCGATTAATCTATCTGGTTGGCTCTGCTTTTGCATTATTCTTCTGCTTTTTAATATTTTCCAAAAAAAACAAAACGATTGCCGATAAAATTTTAGGATGGTGGTTGGTGATTTTATTCGGACAATTAATTATCCCCACACTTTATCTGACGAACTTAAACCTATATTATAATTTTGCCGGCATTGAAATCATATTTTATGTTTTTCATCCCCTGTTTTTGAATTTATATGTAAAAGCAACTATAGGGCAGCTTAAAAAATGGAAAGGAATTGGTTGGCATATAGCGGCTATTGTTTTTTATGAGCTTTTTGGCTTGTCATTTTTCCTGATTCCAGCTTCTGAAAGATTGCTGCTTATTGAAGGAAAAGAACTGCTTCCTCTTTATTTTATCCCTTTTGTCATTTTTATTGCGGGCTATTTTGCCTACTTAATTTTTTCCACTTTTAAATTGTTGAAAAATTACAAAGACAATGTACTTCAGGTATATTCCTATCGCGAAAATGTGGATTTGCTTTGGTTGCGGCGGTTATTAGGACTTTTTGCCACCATCTGTTTACTTATATTTCCTTTAGGTTTGTTTTCGTATTACGGACTTCATTCCATGGCTTTTACCGATTATTACTTCTTTGTAACCTTGGTCATTTTTATTTTCTTTTTAGGATTTTGGGGTTATCAACAAGGCGAAGTTTTTAATATAAGTGGAAGAACTTACGTCGACAATGAAGAGAATAGTGATGAACCACCAGTGGAAAATCATATTGTTGAGAAGCACTATAAAGCTGAGGCGGTTCAGTTGAAGGATTTAATGAAAGATGAAAAATTATATCTGAATCCTACGCTTTCCATTCATGATTTGGCCGATAGTATGAAAATGCCTGCACATCAGTTGTCTAAGGTGATTAATAAGGAGTTTCACTGTAACTTTTTTGAATTTGTAAATAAATACCGTATTGAGGAATTTAAACAACGTGCATATTCTTCCGATTATAAAAATATGACCATTCTCGCCATTGCGCTTGACTGTGGTTTTAACTCCAAATCTGCCTTCAACCGCATCTTTAAAGACATGATCGGTTTGACTCCCGGCGACTATATTAAGCATCACAAACATTAAATCCCGAGTCCTGATAAATCGGGACTAGTCTTAATTTGCAGTAATTTAGCTTGTTACTAACAAATAAGTCCTGATTTAGAAAATCGGGACGACTGGCATTGCAATTTTATGTTTCTTTGTAACAATAAAATTTACAAGTATGCAATCAAATTTAGTATCAAAAAGAATTCTATTTATTTGTCTGGTTATCCTTTCAGTTTCGGACAGTTTCGGACAGGGACTGACGGCGAAAGAAATCATCAAAAAAGCGGACGAAAAAGGTCGTGGTGTAACCAATTTTTCGCAAATGACCATGACCATTGTCCGACCCGGCTGGTCGAGAAGTGTTTCGCTGAAATCATGGTCGAAAGGAACGGATTATTCCCTGATTTACATTACTGCTCCGGCTAAGGAAAAAGGACAGGTTTTCCTGAAACGAAAAGCGGACATGTGGAACTGGATTCCATCCATCGAACGAATTATCAAAGTTCCGCCATCAATGATGATGCAATCCTGGATGGGTTCTGATTTTACGAATGACGATTTGGTAAAGGAATCGTCTATCGTAGTGGATTATACACAAAAATTGTTGGGAAAAGAGACGGACAGAGGGCAGGAATGTTACAAAATAGAACTTATTCCTTTACCCGATGCAGCAGTTACGTGGGGAAAAGTCATTACATGGATTACCGTTAAAGGGTTTAATCAATGGAAAGTGGAATATTTCGATGAAGATATGGAAATCATCAGTGTAATGACTGCCTCCAATATTAAACGAATGGGTGACCGCGAAATTCCTACCCATTTAGAGATGATTCCAATGAATAAAAAAGGTCAGAAAACGATTCTTGAAACTAAAAAAACAGAGTTTAATAAACCAATTTTGGATGATTTTTTCTCGCAACAAAATATGAAACGAATTAAGTAAGCTATATTATGAAACTATACATTCAACTGGCATGGCGGAATATCTGGCGCAATAAACGGCGAACCATTATAACCGGAGCGTCTATCTTTTTCGGTGTGGTGTTTTCTACAGTTATGACTTCTATGCAGGAAGGCTCGTATGCCCAATACATTAAAACCATTGTAAATTCTTATTCCGGACATTTGCAGGTTCATAAAGCCGGATATACCGACGACAAAGTGATTAATAATTCCCTGGAATATACTCCTGAAATTCAGACAGAAATTCAGAAAATCGATAAAATCACCACCATTGCTCCCAGACTGGAATCGTATGCGTTGGCATCCAGTTCCGATTTGACAAAAGGAGTTATGGTGTTGGGAATTTCGCCCTCTTTAGAAGATAAAATTACTTCTTTGTCAAAGAAAATGACGAGTGGAAAATACTTAACAAATGGCGATGATGGAGTAATTATTGGAAGTAGTCTGGCCAAATATATGCAACTGGAAACGGGCGACACGCTGGTTTTATTGGGACAAGGTTATCACGGGATAAGCGCTGCCGGAAAATTTATAGTAAAAGGAATTATCAAACAACCTTCGCCCGAACTTGACCGTACGGTTGTTTATATGGATGTAAATCAATGTCAGAACTTTCTTTCCGCTGAAAATCTGGTGAGTTCAATTGTGATTATGGCCGATAACAATGACGATGTTGATCAGATAAAAAAACAATTGACCTCTGTTCTTGGTAAAGGTTTTGAAATAAAAGACTGGAAAGAAATAAACAGAATTCTGCTTACACAAATAGAAAGTGACCGTGCTTCAGGCGTAATAATTAAAGGAATTCTTTACCTGATAATTGCTTTTGGAATTTTCAGTACAGCCATGATGATGACGCTGGAACGCAAAAAAGAGTTCGGAGTGTTGATAGCGGTGGGGATGAAGAAATTCAAACTCAGTTTTATGCTCCTTGCCGAAACAATTCTGATTGGATTCTTGGGTTGTTTAACCGGAATTATGGCTAGTTTGCCGATAGTTTGGTATTATCTGTACAATCCGATTCGTTTCGAAGGTCAGGCAGCAGAAACAATGACACAAATGGGATTCGAGCCGGTGATGTCATTTTCCATAGAACCATCTATATTTTACACACAAGCTATTGTTATACTTATTATAAGCCTGCTTATCGGATTGTATCCCATTGCTCATATTCGTAAATTGAAAATAAGTAAAGCTTTACGTAGTTAATTTAAATAAACAGAAAAATTATGATACCTACTTTTGCATGGCGTAATCTTTGGCGTAACAAACTCAGAAGTGCCTTAATAATAGCAGCTTTTACCATTGGAATTTTCGCAGGAGTTTTTCTTATTGCCTTTATGAGTGGAATGATTAACAGTCGGGTTAATGCAGTAATCGGGACGGAGATGTCGCATATTCAACTGCATAAAAAAGGATTTTTAGAGAATAATCAATTCTCAATTCGGTTCGATGTAAGTGATACAATGCTAGGTAAAATTGCTGCAACTCCCCATGTAGTAGCGGTTTCTAAACGTATTATTGTGAATTCGATGATTGCTTCTGCCGAAACAGGTATGGGCGTGAAAATCTCAGGAATTGATCCAACAATGGAGAGTAAAGTGACGAACATTCATTCGAATATTATTGAAGGAAAGTATTTAGATGAAAAAGGTCGAAATCCGGTGTTGATTAGTGAAAGTCTGGCTAAAAAACTTAATGTAAGTCTGAAGAATAAAATCGTTATCACTTTACAGGATGTTAATAAAACCATTACTGGAGGAGCATTTCGTATTGTTGGAATTTACCGTACTGAAAATCTGATGTTTGACGATGGGAATATTTTTGTCAGAAATGAAGATCTTGCCCGATTGACCGGAATATCAGTAAATGAAGCACATGAAGTGGCGGTTTTGTTGGATAAAAATGATAATACAGAAGCGGTCACTCAATTATTATCAAATGAGTTTCCAAAACTGGACGTAAAAAACTGGTTGCAATTGAGTCCCGATGCAGGTGCATTAGTAGGAATGATGAATCAATACACCTATATTTTTACAGTCATCATTTTACTGGCTTTGTGTTTTGGAATTGTTAACACCATGCTTATGGTGATTATGGAACGAATTCATGAGTTGGGAATGTTGATGGCAATAGGAATGAAACGGATAAAAGTTTTCGGAATGATTTTACTTGAAACCGTTTTTCTCTCTTTAACGGGTGGAATGTTGGGTATTTTACTGGGCTGGTTAGTAACAAATCATTATGAGAAAACCGGAATCGACTTGTATTTCTGGAAAGAAGCATTTGGGCAAATGGGTTTTTCTTCCATGATTTATCCTTCCATTGACAATAATGTAATTTTCTATACAGCTGTTATGGTGATAATTGCAGGCGTTTTATCTGCAATTTATCCTGCATACAAAGCCATAAAACTGAAACCTGTAGAAGCTATCAGAACAATTTAAAAAATTAAAAACATAAAGATATGAGCGTCATTGAAATTAAAGATTTGTATAAAACTTACAACGAGAATTCATTGCCCGTAAATGCTGTGAATGGAATTGATCTTAGCATTGAAGAAGGTGAATTTACAGCCATAGTAGGACCTTCAGGTTCAGGAAAAACCACTTTGTTGAATATTCTTGGTGGATTAGATGACCCTACAAAGGGTGATATAATGATTGATAATGTGCGTATTAATACACTTTCAGAAAGTCAGAAAACCGATTTTAGAATGAAAAATATTGGTTTCGTTTTTCAGGCTTATAATCTTATTCCGGTTTTTACCGCCCGCGAAAATGTGGAATTTATCATGCATTTGCAAGGTCAACCAAAATCAGAAAGAACGACACGTGCTAAAGAATTGTTAAAAGCAGTTGGGTTAGAAGACAGAGTGGAAAGTCGTCCTTCAAATCTTTCTGGAGGTCAACAACAACGTGTAGCTGTGGCTCGTGCATTAGCTTCGCGACCAAAGTTTATTCTTGCCGATGAACCTACTGCCAATCTGGATTCCAAATCGACAGAAAATCTGCTCGATATTATGGAAAAACTGAATGAAGATGAGAATATTACCTTTATTTTTTCAACCCACGATCAACGTGTTGTAAATAAAGCAAAAAGAATAATTACCATTGAAGATGGAAAAGTGGTTTCGGATGTTAAGAAATAAAATTAAATGGTTTATATTCTTGTTGTTGATGCTAACACAAGCAATCAAGGCACAGGAATCAACTTCTTCACAATGGTCGATAAATGGTTATCTGACTAATATGCAAACGTTTATGTTTCAGGATATAAGCAAAGATTGGATGTCAGATAATTTGTTACATAACCGATTGAATGTCAAGTGGAACAGTAAGTCAGATATTCTCGGAATTACCTTCGAATTGCGTAACCGTTTGTTGAGTGGAGAATCCATCAAATATATTCCAGATTATATTAAAAATACTACTGATGATAAAGGTTGGTTGAACTTATCGGCAAATTTGGCTACCGGAAATTCATATGTTCTGAATTCGAAAATAGATCGTGCTTATTTTGATCTTAATCTGGACAAATTTCAAATTCGAGTTGGTCGACAACGGATTAACTGGGGACAATGTATGGTTTGGAATCCAAATGATTTGTTTAATACTTATTCGTTTTTCGATTTCGATTATATAGAAAAGCCGGGGAGCGATGCCGTTCGTCTTCAATATTATACCGGTACTACTTCCTCGCTGGAACTGGCAGTAAAAGCTGATTATCTGAATAGGATTACTGCCGCCGGATTGTATCGTTTTGCTGTTGGAAGTTACGATTTACAATTTTTGGGTGGTTTATTGAACGAAGAAGATGTTGTAGTAGGAGCGGGGTGGAGCGGAAATTTAGGTAATGCTTCATTTACCGGAGAATGTTCTTATTTTCACCCAAAAAATCATTTTTCAGACAGTACGGGAGTTGTGGCAGCTTCTTTAGGCAGCGGTTATACTTTTTCAAATTCGCTGACTTTACAAGCTGAAGTATTGTATAATCCTCAGAAAAACATAACTTTCAATCTTTCCGATTATTACAATTTGGATTTATCTGCTAAAAATCTTTCGTTCAGCGATTTGTCTGTTTTGCTTCAGGGAAGTTATCCAATTACTCCACTTTTCAATGTTTCTTTGGCTGGCATGTATTTCCCGGATATCAAAAGTTATTTTGTAGGACCAACTTTCATTTATTCACTGTCCCAAAATTTGGATTTTTCGTTTCTAATGCAATCATTTTCAGGGAAATTTTCATCTACAGTAAATCAGAATTATAACTTTGCTTTCCTGAAAATGAAATGGAGTTTTTAGGAAAAAATATAATCAGAAGAAAAAATCAGCACAATTTTCTTTATTCTGTACCCTTTGTTTTCTGTTGGGTTATTTTCAATATTTTTTTCATAAATAAAACAAAAATTGCTAAAGCTGTTTTACTTCCTTCGCCCAATAGACCGGTGCGGAAATGCACGCTTCGATGGTCTCCACCAACCCATGCACCAAAGAGATGCAATTTTTGAAGTTCATGCTTCCGAAGATATTGACAATCTGGCAGCCTTGGTTGTTTAATGACTTTTTTACCCGCTGAAAAACAAGTACCTTTGTGACTTGATTCTCACTACATAGATTCTATAAAAAACTTTACAAATGACTTTTTCAGACTTAGGAATTAACGACAATATCATTCAGGCACTTGAGGGAAATAAAATTTCTAAACCCACTGATATTCAACTTCAGGCCATACCTCACATACTAAAACACAACACAGATTTAGTGGCTGTGGCACAAACAGGAACGGGTAAAACTGCCGCTTTTTGCTTGCCCATTCTTCAAACGATTGATCCAAATCTTCCAAAAATTCAAGCTTTGGTACTCGTACCTACTCGTGAATTAGGCCAGCAGGTGGCGCGCGAATTTTTCCTTTTTTCGAAATATTTGTCGCGTGTGTTTGCAGAGGCTGTTTATGGTGGTGCACCTATCGAAGACCAGATTCAGAAACTCAAACGTGCCACGCATGTGGTGGTGGCAACTCCCGGACGTTTATTAGATTTACTCGACCGTGATGCGTTGAGCCTTGCCGATTTGAAATATTTGGTATTGGATGAAGCCGACGAGATGATGAATATGGGTTTTAAAACAGAAATTGACAACATTCTGAAATTTTGTAAAAAAGACATTACAAAAATGCTTTTTACAGCTACTATGCCAACTGACGTAAAACAAATAATACGTGACAATTTACGATCTGATTTTGTTGAAATACGTATCAATGCTGAAGAATTTGTAAATCAGAAAATTGAGCATCAATACCTGATTTATAAACAAGGACAGAAACTGGAATACCTGAAAGCTTTCTTGTTGGAACGAAAAGATCAGCGTGGCATTGCATTTTGCCGGACAAAAATTGCTGCCAAACGTTTGGCAAAACAGCTGGCTGGTTTCGAAGTAACAGCCGATGCCTTGCACGGAAACCTGAACCAGGAGATGCGCGACAAAGTGATGCGCGGATTTAAAAAAGACAGAATTAATTTACTTGTTGCTACCGATATTGCTGCTAGGGGAATTGATGTAAAAGACCTTGATTACATAGTTCATTACCATTTACCCGAAAAATCGGAACACTACACACACCGCAGTGGACGTACTGCTCGTGCAGGAAAATCAGGAGTGTCAGTTTGTTTCGTGAAAACAGAGGAAATGGAGGACATCAAAACATTGGAATCGGATTTGAAAATTCAATTTTCTGAGTTAAATATCCAACTAATACCAGAAAAACCAAGTGCTTCGGTTAGCATTTATACCAATATCGGATTTGCACAAGGTTTTACGAAAGGCAATTTACGTGAATTTTTGGTGGAAGAGGCTGGTCTGAATATGGATGACATCCAGAATATCGTGGTGGAAGACAATCGCTCGTCCTTTGATGTCCCACAAAAATACGAACAACAAATCTATATTAATTTGAAAGGATTTAAACTCTCTCACCGGAATTTAAAATTCAGTTTGGATGCTGAAAAAAGCAAGCGAAATATATTTTAATGATTCAATTCAATTAATAAATAACGTGACTACTCAGCACTTCAAGAAGTACTTCATTTGACGTTTTAAGGGAAATTACAGAGTAGAAAAATGTAATTTTCACAGAAAAACAACCAAATAAAGCGCCTAAATGATGATTGTCGCTCCAGAACTCCCCCTTTAGGTGTTTACCTCCTGACGTAGGAGGGAGGGGTTGGGGGGCTGAGTAGTTAATAAATAACTCTTTTTATTCTACAACATTCATTTTGTTTTCAGTTGGTGCAACTTCAATACTTTCCTCTAAATCAATAGATGAGGAGTCAACAGACGTAGTATCAGGTTTAATATAAGTATGACAGCCATACGGTCTGGAAATAGGTTCTTTAGGTTTTGCCGGGAATTTTCCACGATATTGTTTCAGATTTTCGTCTTTCAATACTTTTTCCATAAACAATCCGAATATCGGTAGAGCGGTTTTACTCCCTTCACCTAGTTGTCCTGTCCGGAAATGGACACTGCGTTGTTCTCCACCGACCCAGGCACCACCAACCAGATTTTTGGTTACACCCACAAACCATGCATCCGAATGATTGGACGACGTTCCGGTTTTACCTCCAAAATCTGTATTATAACGGAATAAATCCCATTCCCACAAAGCCTGAGTGGTAGCTCCGGGTTCGGTCATTCCACCTTTTAATAATTCGGTCACCAACCAAGCATCTTCGTAAGGTATCACCCTTTTCTGTGTTGTATTTGGTTGATAAATAATTTTTCCATCCTTATCTTCGATACGGGTAACCAAAATCGGTTCGTGTTGAACACCTTCATTTACTATTGTTCCAAATGAGTTGACCAGTTCCAGTAATGATACATCTGAAGAACCTAAACAGATTGATGGTTGATTTTCCAGTTTCGTTTTTATTCCCAATAAATAAGCATATTTGATTATTTCATTTATGCCTACTTTTTCAGCCAATTGTACGGCAACAGTGTTTACCGACCTGCCGAATGCATGTTTCAATGTCATGGTTGTACCTGTGAAAACACCGTTTGCATTATGTGGGCTCCAGCTTTTTTTCTCACCTTTTTCCACATAATCCCATGTAACACGTTTGTCGGTCATCATATCACAAGGCGACATACCACTCATTATAGCTGCTGTGTACACAAAAAGTTTAAATGTTGATCCTGGCTGACGTTTGGCTTGTGCCACTTTATCGTATTGCCAGAATTTGAAATTGATATCACCTACCCATGCTTTTACATTTCCTGTTTCAGGTTCCATTGCCACAAAACTAGTGTGCAGAAAATGGTTCATATATCGGATAGAATCCATAGTACTCAGTGTAGTATCTTTTTCAATTAAATCATAATCAAAAACCTTTGTTCTATGAGGCAAATTCATATATTTGTCAATGGAATCAACATTATTATTAAATCGGTTGCTCAAGGTTGAATAATATTTTGTTCGTTTTGCAATATCTTCCACAAAGTTGACAATGTCTTTATGATTTTCATCTTGCCAGGGGTTTTGTCCCCGCCAGTGATCAAAAAACTTACGTTGAAGTGACCGCATTTGTTTATTCACAGCTTCTTCGGCATATTTTTGCATGCGCGAATCGATAGTCACATAAATTTTCAATCCATCTGAATAAATGTCATAACCATTTTGCTCTTCCCAATCTTTCAGGTATTTATCCAAATATGCACGGAAATGCAAAGCGTCACCATCGTACGACTGTTCCATACTGTAATTTAATTTGATAGGAATTTCTTTCAACGAATCACATTCGTGCTGCGTAATTATATTGTGAACAACCAGATTTTCAAGAACAATATCTCTCCGTTCTTTTGAGCGTTTAGGGTGGGAAATAGGGCTATAAGTAGTTGTAGCTTTGAGCAAACCAACTAATGTGGCCGATTGTTCGTAATTTAATTTTGCAGGAGTAGTTTTGAAGAATGTCTTTGAAGCTGTATAAATTCCGAATGAATTACTTCCAAAATCAACCGTATTCAGGTACATGGTTAGAATATCCTGTTTAGTATAGAAAATTTCAATTTCAATAGCTATAGTCCATTCTTTTGTTTTGCTGATAATGAGTTTTAAACCGGGAATATATCCAAATAAACCTGTAGAATACTGGTTCCTGGTTTTATACATGTTTTTTACCAATTGTTGAGTGATGGTACTTGCACCACGACTTTTACCTTTGGTCATATCTTTTAAAGCGGCAAAAACAGCCTGAAAATCGATGCCAAAATGTTTGTAAAACCGTTCGTCTTCAGTGGAAATAAGTGTTTCAATAAGTTTAGGCGAGATTTCTTCGAATGTAACAGGCGTACGGTTTTCATGGAAATATTTTCCCAACACTTTACCGTCCGAAGTATAAATTACGGATGCAACACTTTGATTTGGATTGCTGATACTACTTAATCCGGGAGATTTTCCGAATAACCATAAAAAATTTATATCAACTAAAAAAAGATAAAGAATAAATAAAACGAATGTCGTAACAAAGGCATTGGCAATTTTACGATACCATACCAATCCTTTAAATCGGGTAAGTCGAGCTTTGCGCCAGTTGATGAACTTTTTTAAATAGCGTTTAATAAAATCAATAATAAAATGATAGAGACTTACTAATTTATTCCACATATTTGTACTTTGAATTTTGCTGCAAAGTTACTGCAAAAGATTGAATATTACTCGTATTCTATTAAATGCTATAGCTTTTTCAACACGAACTTGTAAAATTGTTTCTTGAGAACAGCGGTTTTGTCTTAAAAGTTAATTCTGAAATTTTATTGAGACAGAAATTTGATGTTTTAACCTGTAATATTAATTGAAAACCCGCTTCAAGCTAAAACTTACAGCGGGTCTTGTTTTTTTTATAAGTTCCATTTACCAACAGATAGTAGGGATTAGAAGTTACATTCCAAAACTAAATGAAGCAATCTGAGTATAGAATGTACTTACTAATCCAATAATTAAAATACCTGCAGTACAAATAACTAAACTTAGTTTTACCGGGAAGTCACTACTAATCTGTTCAATCGGTTGTTCGTTTTTATTGAGGAACATCGCTTTGATAACTAATAAGTAATAATACAATGAAATGATCGTATTTAGTAAAGCAATAAATACTAAGACATAATATCCTTCGGCAGCAGCAGCTGAAAATATAAAGAATTTACTGAAGAATCCGGCAAATGGAGGAATCCCGGCCAACGAGAATAATGCTAACATCATGACGAAACTCAACTTTGGATTTGTTTGATATAATCCATTGTAATCATACATTTCTACTTTTCCTGAACGGTTTTCGATGACAGATATTACTCCGAATGCAGCTAAATTCGAGAACATATAGACTAAAACGTAATATACCAGCGAAGCCATTCCTAAAGCACTTCCACTTATAATTGCAAGTAAAATGTAACCTGCCTGTGAAATAGATGAAAAGGCAAGAAAACGTTTCAGATTTTGCTGACGGATGGCAAAAATATTTGCGACAGTAATACTTACAATAGCTAGTCCGTATAAAATTGGTTGCCATGATGTTGCCAGATTCCCAAATACTTTAATTAATAAAGTGAACAAAACAAATACTGCTGAACCCTTTGAAATAACTGAAAGATAAGAAGTTATATTTGTTTGGGCACCTTCGTAAACGTCCGGAGTCCATAAGTGGAAAGGTACAAGCGATATTTTGAAAAACAAACCAACAACAAAAAAGACGAACGCCATTATTTGGAGGGGAGTGCCTGTGATTAAAGTGGCTAAATCCGAGAAATATAGTGTTCCGGTTGATCCGTAAATCAAGGACATTCCGAACAAGGATATACTTGATGCAAAAACAGCTGAAAGAATATATTTTGCACCAGCTTCAGCCGATTTATGTTTGTATTTTTCAAATGCAACCAATGTAGCCATTGGAATAGAAGCCATTTCGAGTCCAATAAAGAACATTAAAAAGTTACCGGAAGATATCATGAAGTACATACCTAATAGGGTGGAAAGAGTCAGAAAATAAAACTCACCACGCTTAATGCGGTTGTCATCTTCATTCAGAAATTTATGAGCTTGAAGAAATACTATCAATGTTCCGACATTCAGTATCCCTTTTATAATACTGTGCATTGGGAAGTAATGATACATTCCACCAGCAACTTCGAAAGTGTCCACCGGAATAATATTCAGGGCTGTATGTACTGCGAATAGAATCAATGAGATAGGTTGAAAATATTTCAACAACTTTTCTCCCGCAAATATGTCATAAATCAATAGAAAAATCATCACTGCCAATAGAGAAAATTCTTCACGCATTTGTAAAAATCCAATGTAATCCATTCTATTTTTTTTTTAGCCCAAAACCCACGAAGGAGGCTTTTATTAATATGTTTTTAATATCAAATATAAATATTTTGTTTTATCACTCCCTCTCCTTTGGAGAGGGTTGGGGTGAGGTATTATTTTACCAACTGACTAATTACCGGTAATACACTCTCGTGAATCATACCCGAAATCCAGAATGGAGCCGAACCTATAATAAAGATGGCAATTATCAAGGTAATAACTGATATTCTTTCGTACCAAGTAGCATCAGTCAAATGTTCGTGATGAGCATCCTGAATAGAACCAAACAAAATTTTCCCCACAACACGAAGAATATAAACCGCTGTGATAACAATCGATGTGGTGGCAACAATTGTCAGAACACGGTGAAATGTATCGGTATGTTCAAATGATCCAATAAAAATAGTCATTTCAGCAACGAAACCACTTAAACTTGGTAAGCCCAATGAAGCCAAACCGGCAATTACATAACTAACACCAAGAAAAGGTATTACTTTCATTAAACCGCCCATTTCTGTAATTAAACGGGTATGAGTACGTCCGTAAATCATACCAATTAAAGCAAAGAAAAGTGCAGTCATTAAACCGTGCGAAAGCATTTGTAGCACTGCACCGGTCATGGCTGTTTCATTCAACATTAAAATGGCGAATAATACCAATCCGCAGTGACTAACTGAAGAATATGCATTGATATATTTTAAATCGGTTTGACGAATAGCTGCAAATGCTCCGTAAACAACACTTATTCCTGTAAGAATCAGGAAGAACCAAGCCATTTCTTGCGCTGCTTCAGGCATTAAATAAATTGCCACACGAAAAGCCCCGTAACCTCCGAGTTTCATCAATACACCGGCGTGCAACATCGAAACCGCTGTAGGAGCAGAGGCATGACCATCAGGCGACCATGTATGGAAAGGAAACAATGCGCCTAAAACTCCAAATCCCATAAAAGTAAGCGGGAAAAAGTATTTTTGCAAATCATACGGAATATGTAATTTGGAAATTTCCAGAATATTCATACTCGTAGCACCTGAACCGTAATAAATTCCAAGAATCCCAACCAATAACAACGCAGAACCACCCATCAACATTAAAGTTAGTTTCATCGCACCGTATTCTTTACGACCACTCCCCCAAACACCAATAAGCAAATACATTGGGATTAAAGCGATTTCGTAGTACATAAACATCGTGAACAAATCGGTGGAAATAAAGAATCCATAAACTCCGATAGATAATAAACTATACCACAAGAAAAATTCTTTTGGTAGCGGATCAATTTTCCACGAAGCAAATACACCTGTGAATACAATGATTGAAGTTAACAATAACATCGCTACCGAAATACCATCTATTCCTACTGAATAATGAATATTAAATGGAGCATACCAAACTGTATCGGCTGTAAAAACCATTTCGGCAATATTGCCGGCAGCTCGTTCAGTCATATATAAGTAGGTAATTGTTCCTGATAGAATCATTAATAAAGTTGCACCAGTAGCCATAACAAACTGTATTTGTTTCCGTGTTTTCGAAACAAATAAGCCCATCATCATTATAACCGGAATAAGTACGAATAAAGATAAAAAGTTCATATAATTATATTAAAAATGAAAACGCAAATTTTAATTGCATTTCTTGTCTATTAAATATTCAATTCAAAACTATTAATAATTTGTTATTATCTACTTCCAGTTATTACATTATAAAACTTTGGCACACTTTGCTTTAAAAAACCTCCCAGTGAAATTCCAAGCAATATTGTAATAAATGGTACTGCCATGTAAATAATTAAAGAAGAAAACTCACTTTTCCCCAAAAAAATAAAAAGACCTCTTCTTATTATACTAAATATTGGTACATGAAAAACGAAAATGAAAAACGAAAACGAACTATATTTATAAAACTTACTATTTGTAAGATCTTTGTCTTTAAAAAAGAAATCATACAAACTCCAAATTGATAAAACACCAAACAATATACTTGATATTTGTAAAATGTTCATTATCAGAACGTCCTGATATTCATTAAAAAGCAATATTGTTTTAATTAAAACTAATGCAAACCATAGAAATGAGTAGAGCCGATAATACCTTGAAAAATCAATTAAGAGTAAATTTGTTTTATTTATACTAAGTATTGCACCCAAAGAAAAAAACAGTATTGATCGATTCTCGAAAATAACATAATCAAAATTAAAAACCCATGTAATAAATAAAATTATTATAAAATAAAAACCTGTAAGTCTTATTAACCAATATATTATCGGTGATAAAACTACAAGTAAAATTAAATCTCTTAGAAACCACAATTGAAATGGTATTGGATTAAGAAATAGTTTAGTTAACAATTCGTTAAATGAATAATCTATTATTAATTTGCTGCCAAAAACAGATTGAAATCCAGGGATTAATTGTAAAACAAAAAATAATAATACAACTCCGGTTGACCAGAACAAATAAGGTATTGTTAATGATTTAAATCTTTTCTTGAATTTTGTGATGAACTCTTTTTTCGTTCCTTTAAAATTAAAATAAAACAGATAACCAGAAATTAAGAAAAAAAGCGGTACTGCTGTAAGTGATATTCCGTAACTAATAAAGTCCTGAAAAAAGGAACTATAACCATTCTCCAATACGGCGTTTCCTGCCATTGATACATCTCCAATATTATGAGAATGTATAAACACAACCATAATTATTAATATAAACGAAATGACTTTTAATTTCACACTTAAGTATTTGTTCATAACTGTATTGCAGTACTCTGAAAATATTTTCTAATTTTGATTGGTATTTAACTGTTTCAATGTTGTTTTTAGTATATATCTTCGAAAGTCCCTTTAGGGGCTTTCGGATGCTGTCTTATATAAATATCACCAAAGCTGCAATTACCAGCGTCCCCAATAAAAATACATAAGCATATTGTTGCACCTGACCGGATTGGAAACCCTTTGTCTTGCGTGAAATTAATTGAGTTGTATTTGCAAAACCATCCATGGTTGCATCAATCACATGACGATCAAACCATGCCACCGGACGTGATATATTGTTGAAAATGATTTTTTTAGTAATAAATAAATATACTTCATCAATATAAAAACGATGAGTTGCAGCTTTGTGTAAACCTGAAAAAGTAGTCGCCAGTTTATTCAGTATATTACTTTCTTTTTTATATAAAATAGTTGCAAGTGTAATGGAAACTACAGCTACTAAAATACTAATAATTGCTGTTTTCATATCAATTTCACTATGAAGTGATATTCCATCGCTTGTTACAAACTCGCTAAAATGAGAAGCCCATCCGATAAAAACGGTTACTGTAGCAAGAAAAACCAAGGGAAATGCCATCGCAAATTTTGATTCATGAGGTGTGTGAGCCTGTTTGTGCTCCTTTCCCCAAAAAATGCTGTAATATAAACGGAACATATAAAATGCCGTTAATCCTGCAGTAAAACTCATCATAGCTCCAAAATACGGATTGAAATTAAATGTGGCTGTAAGAATCTCGTCCTTGCTGAAAAATCCGGAAAAAGGTGGAATGCCTGAAATAGCCAGACAAGCGATTAGAAAGGTCCAGTTGGTGATTGGCATATGTTTACGAAGTCCGCCCATATTTCCCATCTCGTTGCTATGTACTGCATGAATAATTGAACCGGCACCCAAAAATAACAACCCTTTAAACATGGAGTGAGTAAACAAGTGGAACATTCCGGCCATATAACCTAAACCTTCTTCGCCGCCCATACGTGAAACGCCCAAGGCCACCATCATAAATCCAATTTGTGAAATGGTAGAAAATGCCAGAACACGTTTAATATCAGTTTGCACACAGGCAATTACAGCTGCAAATAAAGACGTAAATGCTCCTACATAAGCAATCCCATGCAATACATCTGGAGCGTATAAATCATAAACGGGGAACAATCGTGCTACCAGATAAACTCCTGCAACAACCATTGTGGCAGCATGAATCAAAGCTGAAACAGGTGTGGGACCTTCCATGGCATCCGGTAACCAAATATGTAGTGGAAACATAGCCGATTTACCTGCGCCACCAATAAAAATTAATCCCATTGTCCAGCTCATTAACGAAATTCCCATAAACGAAACGCCTGTTGTACTTGCAAATACACTTGCTTCACCAGAAGTAAGAATGCCAAAATCAAATGTTTTTGTATAAAAAGAAAGGAATAAAATTCCTACTAGAAAGCCTAAATCGGCAAAACGAGTTACAATAAATGCTTTTTTTGCTGCTGCAACCGCCGAAGGTTTTGTATAGTAAAATCCTATTAATAAATAGGACGAAACGCCCACTAACTCCCAAAAAATATACATTTGGAAAATATTTGTTGCTACAACTAACCCTAACATTGAAAAACTAAATAATGAAAGGAATGAGTAATATCGTTCAAATCCTTTTTCACCTTTCATATAACCAAGACTGTAAATATGGACCATCAAGGAAATGGTAGTAATTACCACCAACATCATTACTGATATAGGATCAAGTAAAATTCCCAAATCAATATGCAGGTTTTCAGTAAATCGCATCCATTGAAAGTGAAAAGGAATAATTTTCTGATATACACCATTTAGTTTGGCTGATGAAAAATATTCCCATGCAGTAGTGTATGAAAGTGCTGTAATAATTCCTAAAACAGTAGTTCCGATGGTTCCCGCAACTTTTGGCTTCCACTTGGAATCTATCAACCCCAACAAAATAAAGCTAAGTAGTGGAAGTAATAAAATTAATAATGTATATTGCATTATCTCGAAGTTAATAATTTACAATTAATAATTAAAATTCTTTTCCTGCAAAATGCAGCTAATTAATGAGCAACTCCCCAATTAACCTCTCCTCAAGGAGAAGGGCAGGGGTGAGGTTTACTCTTTCATTTCATCAATACTCCCAACTTCAACGCTGGTAAGATTTCTGTAAATATTTATAATGATTGCAATGGCAACAGCAGTCTCACAGGCTGAAATGGCAATGGCAAAAAGGGTGAAAAAGAAACCCTCAAAATGTTCGGGATATAAATACCGATTGAAAATAGCGAAGTTCATTTCTGCAGCATTTAGCATTAGTTCAATCGATATTAAAATCATTAATAAACTTTTGCGCGAAAGGAAACCGTAAATTCCTGCAAAGAACATAATTAAGCTAATACCTAAATATGCTTCAATTGGTACTTGTCCGCTAAAAATGTTATTTAAAATGTCCATATGAATAATTTATAAGTCCCCTTTATGGGATTTAGGGGTTTTTTATCGTTTTCTTGCAATCATAATAGCACCAACAATACAGGTCAGCAATAAAACACTGATTGTTTCAAAAGGCAATAGATATTGATATTTTTCAGTCCCCATCATGGTATGACCCAAAAATTGAGGTGTAATTTCGTTTAAAGTAACTAATTGAGATACTTTGTTTACATTGTGATATATGATATGAGCACAAAATGCAAATCCTACAGCAGCAGTAATTCCAGCAACATAACGTCTGATTCGCAATTCTGATCTAACTCTTTCTCCCGGTTTATTTGTAAGCAAAATGGCGAAAATAAACAAGACCATAATACCACCGGCATAAACAGCTATCTGAACGGCAAATAAATATGTGTAACCTAACAATAAATATAATCCGGCTGTACCAAGTAATACAAATAATAGATAGGTTGCTGAACGGATAATTCGTTTAGACGAAACCGCCATGATGGAAAAAATGGCTATTATTGCCGCTAAAATGTAAAATATAATCTGTTGTGCCATAAGATGATGTGCCAATGTGCTAATGTGCTAATGTGATAATTTGTAAGACCTTAGTCTTTAAGTCCCCCTTCGGGGGATTTAGGGGGTTCTTCTTTCTTTTTTTCTCTCAGTTTCGATCCTTCGTGATTTAATTGTTGTTTCAATTTTTCACGGTTAAAAACGGCATTTTCGTATGTGTTTTCAAATTTTATAGCATTTGAAGGACAGGTCAATACACACAGATTGCAAAAAGTACACATGCCTAAATCCCATTGATAGGTATCCAATATTTTTTTCTTTTTACCATCTTCGGTTTCTATTATTTTTGAATTTACTTTGATAGTACCGTTAGGACAATTCATCTGACAGATTCCACAAGCGGTACAGGCATGTTCATTGTTTTCGTCGTGGGGCATTGTTAATTCGCTTCTCCAGCGTTCCGAGATTACCAATGTGTCACGGTTTTCAGGATATTGTTGCGTCACTTTCTTCGTCCATAACTCTTTCCATGTTACGGACATACCCAAAAGCAACGATTTGATGCCGGTAAATAAACCTGAAAAATATTCTGATATTGAACTCATATTCAATTAATAATTAATAATTCATAATTTTCTTTTGCAATTTACTGCCTAAATTGATTTAATTGCTCGCTCCATCTCCTTTGGAGAGGGTTGGGGAGAGGTCTAAAATAAACCAGGAAACAAATCAGTTAATGTCAATCCAGTCAACACCAAAATTACCATCACCAGTATATTTACTAAATTTATTGGTAGTAGATATTTCCATTCCAAATTTAGTAGTTGATCAATACGTAAACGAGGGAATGACCACCGAACCCATAAACTTAAGAAAATCAAAACAGTCGTTTTTCCAAAAAACCAGATATATGTTGGAATATATGCCATAATTTGATTAAAACCATCCCAACCATGAACCTGTATTGGTAAATATCCACCTAAAAACACTGCAGTAGCTATTGACGCAATAATAAACATATTAAGATATTCAGCAAGATAATAGAATCCAAATTGCAGACCTGAATATTCAGTGTGATAACCGGCAGTTAATTCCGATTCCGCTTCGGGTAAGTCGAATGGTCCACGATTCGTTTCAGCATGTCCAGAAATTAGATAAATGACAAATGCTACCATCGAAGAAATATGACCGTTGAAAATGTTCCAGCAATATCGTTGTCCTTCAATCATATTAGAAAACTGCATTGTGCCGGCTAAAACTACGATAGTCATTAATGCAAAACCAGCAGAAAGTTCGTAACTTACAAACTGAGCTCCACTTCGCATAGCACCAATCATCGAATATTTATTGTTACTCGACCAACCGGCCAGCAAAACACCAATAATTCCAAGTGAAGAAACAGACATTACGTATAAAACTCCTATATTAAAGTCGATAGCGTGTAGCCCTTTTCCAAATGCTATAGCACCGAAAGTCAACATGGAAGCTGAAATCATAAAGAACGGAGCGGCAAAAAACAAAAAGCGGTCGGAACGATTGATTTTGATAATTTCTTTTAATAAAATTTTTATCATATCGGCCACACTCTGTAAAAGTCCCCATTTTCCAACGCGATTAGGTCCGTAACGAGCTTGAAAGAAAGCGGTAATTTTACGTTCCACATAAATAAGGACTAACGCAATAACTGCATATGCAGCTAGTAATGCAAAAACAACCAATACAAATTCAATAAATAAAACCCAAAAGTTAGATAAGTTGCTTCTTAGCAATTCGTCTAACCAATTTGTCAAGTTCGAAATTTCTAATGGTTGTGAATAATTTAATATCATAAAAAGTATAATTACCCCCAACCCCTAAAGGGGAGTTGAGATGTTCGTAATGTTTATATTATAAACCCAATTTTTTCTTCCCCTTTAGGGGTTAGGGGTCATCATCTGTCAATATCCGGAATTACATAATCCATTGAACCACCAATACCAATAAAGTCGGAAATTTTTTCGCCGGCACAAATTAAAGGCATTGCCGATACCAATGCCATTGAAGGCGAACGGAATTTCAAACGATAAGGCGTTTTTTCGCCTCTGCTGTCAATAAAAATACCGAATTCGCCTTTTGCCGCTTCTACGCGTTGATAGTATTCTCCTTCTGGTAATCTGATAATGGCTTTTGTTTTAGTACAAATGTCACCTTCAGGAATATTATCAATTAATTGTTCTATAATATGTAATGATTCTTCTATTTCGTCTAAACGATTCAAATAACGAGCATATGAATCACCTTCAGTGCGGATTATTTCTTTAAAATCTACTTTGTCGTATAAGGAGTATGGATGATGTTTACGAATATCACACGACCAACCCGAAGCACGTCCGGCAGGTCCTGTAACGGCATAGGTAATGGCTTCTTCTTTTGTCATATTGCCAATGCCAATCATACGTCCCAATGCGATCACATTATGAGAGAAAAAGCGGTCATATTCTTTCAGCTTTTCACGCATGTAAGGGATAAATGCTTTTACATCTTTCTGAAAATCAGTATAAATATCAAACATAACACCACCAATCACATTTTGATTGATAATCAAACGTCCACCGCATGTTTTATCAAAAATATCCAGAATTACTTCCCGCTCACGCATTCCATAAATAAAAGCAGTAATAGCACCCAAATCGTTTGTCATTGCTGCCCATGCGAGCAAATGCGAATCGATACGGGTTAATTCGTCCATAATGGTACGTATATATTGAGCACGATCGGGGATTTCAATTTGAGCAGCATTTTCTACGCATAAACACAATCCATGACGATTGATGTTTGCCGAAAGATAATCAAGTCGATCGGTAAAATGCAGAATTTGAGGGTAAGTGAGACTTTCGCTCAATTTTTCGATGCCCCGATGAATGTATCCGCTATGAACATCAATCTTTTTTACAATTTCGCCATCCAGTGCAGTGCGAAAATGCATAACACCGTGGGTTGAAGGGTGCTGAGGTCCAATATTTATAATATAATCGTCTTCCTCAAAAATATTGACCGTTTTTTCAACTAGTTTGCCATCAACTTCCATGATACAAGGAGCTGTATCAACTATTTCCTTACTTTCCAGTGATACCGGATTTAATTCAGGATTTGCATCATAATCTTTTCGCAATGGAAAACCAACCCAGTCGGAATTAAGGAAAAATCTGCGCATATCAGGATTGTTGATAAAACGAATCCCTAACATTCCATAAACTTCACGTTCGTTAAACTGAGCTGTTTCGTATAAATCAGTAATCGAATATAAAAGTGGATTTTCCCGGTCGGAAGTACCTGTTTTTATAACAATTTCTTTTGAAAGATCTTGAGATGACGAGAGTAAATAAATGACGCCCAATTTTTCTCCCCAATCCATTCCAATAAGCTTTACCAAAAAATCAAATGGTAACTCAGCATTTTGAAATAAAGTTTTTACCAACAAGTGAAGACTGTTTGGTTCAACTGTTACGGTAAGTTTTTGCTTTTCTTCTATCACTGCATCTTTTACAGTAGAAAGTATCAGCGTTTTAATTTTTTCCATAAGATTATCCCTACCCCTAAAGGGAGATTGGATTAGTATTTTAATAACCCCTGACCCTTAAAGGGGTACAGAATTACATTATATTATTGGTCTAAGTAATTAAATATTTTGGTACGAACTCTTTAATTCCCCTCTTTTCTCCCTCTCCTCGGGGAGAGGGTTGGGGTGAGGTGTTCACCGTTGTTTATTTCCCAAAAATTTTTCAACTTTAATTTTACGTTGCAATTGCATTAAGCCGTAAAATAACGATTCCGGACGAGGAGGACAGCCCGGAACGTAAACATCAACTGGAATTATTTGATCTACACCTTTAATTACATGATATGAATTGACAAATGGACCACCTGAAATAGCACAAGCACCCATTGCTAATACATATTTCGGTTCTGCCATTTGATCGTAAACACGCTTTATAAGTGGTGCCATTTTGTGAACCATTGTTCCGGCTACAATCATTAAATCGGCCTGACGTGGACTGTTGCGTGTTACTTCCATCCCAAAACGGGCAATATCGTGATGAGCTGCAGCAGCGGACATAAATTCAATACCACAACAACTAGTTGCAAAAATCAAAGGCCACACTGAGTTTGAACGACCCCAATTGATTAATTCATCAATTTTACTCAATACAACATTTACTCCACCCGCTTCCAGTTCTTTAATATAATTTTCAAGATATTCGTTGTCGTTGAAATCTTCTGTTGGAATATCTTTTATGTGTACATTTTTTAACTCCATTTCAAAACTCCTTTTTTCCATGCATAGGCAAGACCTAAACCAAGGATTATTATAAAAAATATGATGCTATACAATCCAGTATAGCCTAAATCCCGAACAACTGTGGACCAAGGAAACAAGAAAATGGTTTCAACATCAAACATCAAATACAAAATGGCATATAAATAATAACCTACTTTGAATTGCATCCATGAAGTTCCGTGAGTTGGAATTCCACACTCGTATGGTTCTCCCTTTTGAAGATTGAAAGATTTTGGAGCCAACCAAATGGCAATGCCCAAGCCAGCAACCACCAATACAATTCCGGCAATGAATACGTCCAGAAAGAGTGATAAATTGTTCATAAAAATGAATATAAAAAATTGTATAAAAAACGTTGCAAAGGAACTATTTTTTTTCTTATTAATGGAACGTTTTAACACTTAAATTCCGTAAACGTAAATATTGAAAATTACTACTTTTAGTGAATTTATTTTGTTGATATATAGTAGTATAAATTTTGTTCTGATTCAATATATATACATAAATTAGTATTATTATATATTTTTAGTTTTGTGAATTATCGTTTTATGCTTAAAATCCTCCCTTTTTAAAAATTTATATACTTACAAAAAAAAAATCGGAATTAACTAACTGTATAAATATGCGTTTTTAACTATGGTTTATTTCTAAAATGTTTATTGGACACTAATAATAAAAGATATAAAAACTGGGGATTTTGTTTACAATAGTTCGATTTAAAATATCAAATTTCACCTACCTATTCGGTAAGCAGATGCGAAGAAAACTGTAAAGTTTTCACTACCGATAAATCGGCATGTTTTATTTGTGTCCAATATTTTAAAACGTAGATATTTGGTAGGTTCTACTCTCTTCCTGAATGGACTCATGAATTATTCTTAAAGTAAACAAATTAAAATATCTATCGATATTCATTTTTACATAGTTTCATGATCTTTTAAGCTCGAAGGAAAGAAAAATTAAAGGATTTCTTTATAGGGTTCAGTATGAATGTTTGTAATGGTTTTTTCTCCAAATCTATTTCGGAGTTTTTGTTCGAGTTCGGTTGCAATATCATGCGAAAGAACAAACTCAATATTTTTATTTAATTTTATATGAATATCTATTGCGTAGATATTACCGATTTTTCTTGTCTTCAGGTTGTGGTAAGCCAAAATTTCCTTGTTCGATTCAACTATTTTGATAATTTCATTTTCGGTTTCAATGGGTAATGATTTTTCCAATAGTTCGTTAAAAGTAGGGATTCCCAATTCAATAGCTACCTTAATAATGAAAATGCTGACAACGATTCCGGCAATTGGATCTAAAATTCTCCAATGTTCTCCTAAAAACATTGCCCCAGAAATACCTAAGGCCGTTCCAATAGATGAAAATGCATCCGACCGATGATGCCAACCATTGGCGATTACAGCCTGACTGTTTATCTTTTCGCCCACCCTTTTTGTGTACCAAAACAAACCTTCTTTTATTACAATTGATATCAGTGCGGCAATTAATGCAATGAAGGTAGGTTGTTCAATAATCTCCCCTTTTAGTACATCAATAACCTTATTTCCACCGTTCCATAATATGCCCAACCCCACAATTAATAATGCAAAACTGATAAGAAAAGTGGCAAAGGTTTCGTATTTACCGTGACCGTACTGATGATCCTTATCTCTTTCTTTGCCTGATACACCAATGAATATAATCACAATCACATCCGTGACAAAATCAGATAATGAGTGTACACCATCAGCTATCATTGCTGTACTCTTGCCCATAACTCCGGCAAATAATTTAAATGTAGTCAAAAGCAAATTAAAGAAAAACCCAATCCAGGTTACTTTCCGGGCTGTATTAATTCTATCCATGTGTTCAATTTTTAGACTAATTGTTTTGGTACAAAAATAATGACTATAAACTTGATAATGTTTAATTTGAGGATCTATTTATTTCAGATTCATTAATTTAAAAGGATTCTGAATAAAATGTTAGGATATTAACAACATTTTTTAAGGGAACAATCTTCGTCGCTGGTTTCAAATTCGATTGTAGCATGTTGTATCCCTTTTTCAAGAAGTGACCGACGAATGTTGTTTTTTATTTTGGCAATATCTTCAAGTGAGTTGTTGTTGTTATTATTGTTCAAAACGATATGCACAGTTAGGATATTATATTCACCATCTATCGACCAAATATGCAAATCATGTATGCCGGCAATGTCATTATTTTTTTTCAAAAAATCAGAAATTTCTGTGATATTAAGTTCATCCGGAATCCCCTGGAGAATAATGTGAAGCGTTTGACGAACATTTTTATAAACATTAACCAACACAAATATTGATATTCCAACTGACATAAGTGGGTCAAGTACAGGTATATCAAAGAAATACATAAGAATAGAACCAATCAAAATGGCAGCCCAACCTAACACATCTTCGAGTAAGTGTAGGGATACAACTTTTTCATTTAAACTTTTCCCTTTTTTTAGGCGGAAAACAGCAGCACCATTTACTAGAACTCCAATGATTGCTAAAAAAAACATTCCTTCGGCTGATGTTTTCTCGGGATGAAAAATACGTGGAATAGCTTCAGAGAGTACAAAAACACTTCCAACTACCAATACAATGGAATTTATAATTGCTCCGAGTAATGAAAAGCGTTTGTATCCATATGAATAGGTTTTGCTACTTCCTCGCTTGGCTACTTTCTGAAAATACCATGCAAGACCTAGCGATAAACTATCTCCCAAATCATGTACTGCATCGGATAATATTGCAATACTGTTCGTGAAAAATCCACCAACAATTTCCAGAATAGTAAAGCCTAAATTCAGAAAAAAAGCAACTTTTATATTCTTTACATCCGAATGGTCGTGGTGATGATGATCGTGAGCCATGTTTTGTTTTATTTATCAAACAATTTATAAAATAAACTGTTCTTAGAATTTATATTTTTAAGTTTAAAATCGAATTTTACTTTTCAAAAATAGTATACCAAGTTTATTTAAACCACTCTTTCATCTCAATGTCATATCCAACTCCCTGCATAAAGTTGTAAGTGGCAAGATTGAGCCCTTTTCCATAGTAATCAAGGTCAATTTCGTATTTTGTGGAAAAAGGAATTTCGTTATTGGCAAAACTTCCTAAAGGAACTTCAATATGTTTTGCTCCATAAATCTCTGGTTGAATGCCCGACGGACTATGAATAGTCATAGCGTAACGATGCCAAAAGGCAGATTGAATCCACCCTTTTTCGAAGAAATTACGTACCACTTCCAGTGAATCAATTGTTTCTTTTGCAGTTTCTGTAGGAAATCCATACATTAAATAGGCGTGAGTCATAATGCCTGCATCTGTGAAATTTTTCATGCTTTCGCCGGCTGTTTCTATAGTAATGCCCTTGTTTATCAATTTCAAAATGCGTGGAGAAGCCACTTCCATACCTCCTGAAATTGCAATACAGCCGGATTTTGCCATTAAATAACAAAGTTCAGGTGTATATGACTTTTCGAATCGCACATTCGTCCAATAACTTACAACAAGTTTGCGTTTCAGAATTTCTTCGGAAAGTTTACGGAGTAAAGCGGGTGGTGCAGCTTCGTCTGTAAAATGAAAACCGGATTGTCCCGTTTGTTTCATGATTGTTTCCATACGGTCAACAATTTCTACGACCGAAGCCGCTTCGTAATGTCCAATATAATCCAGCGAACCATCGCAAAATGCACATTTTCCCCAATAACAACCATGTGCCAGCATCATCTTATTCCAACGACCATTGCTCCAAAGTGCATGCATTGGATTTGGAAATTCTATTAAATTCAGAAAATTATTTTGCAATAGTCCATCATAATCAGGAGTTCCTGTTTGAGAAAAGGGTATATTTTCTTTACTGTCGAAATTTACTCTGACTATTTCATTGGCATCATTACGATACAAAGTTCTGATTAGTTCTCCGTTGGTTAATAATCGTAATAACGGCAACTCTCCATCGTCAAATGTCAGATAATCAATGTACTTGAAAATAGTTGGATCGGTTATTTGACGTAACTCAGTATTGACATAACCTCCACCAAAAATTATTTTTATTTCAGGAAATTCTTTTTTCAAAAATTGTGAGCACCGTAATGCACTGTATAAATTTCCAGGGAATGGAACAGTAAAGGCCACAAATTCAGGTTGGTATTTTTTAATTCTATCACTGAAAATGTCGAGCATTAATCTATCAACCAATGATAAAGGCTTTTGAAGTTCTTTTTCAAGTGGTTCAAATTCAGGCAGTCGTATGCATAGCGATTCCGCATAACGGATTAATTCAAAATGAGGATCGATATTATTCTGTATAAAATCGCACAAATCTTTTAAGTATAAAGTACATAAATGCGTAGCTCGGTCCTGATTACCAATAGTTCCAAAAGCCCATTCCAAATCATCTTCAGAAGGTGCACGTTTACTTTGCGGCCAGAAGTCCAATTGGCAGAAACGTTGTGCTAATGTGTAATCTTTACCCCCGAGGAATTTTATTACAGATTCGATATTATTGATATAAAAATCTGATTGTTGGAGAAAATTTCTTTGCTGTTTTGAAAGTTTTGGCAAGGAAGAAACAAGTTGAAAAATTTCTTCCAGTTTACTTTTTGTAAAGAGAGCATTTATTAACTCGATACTTAAATCCATTTGACTAGCTGCAATCTCGTTTTTTCGTAAAAATCCCATCAAATGTGCTGTTGCTGGGTAGGAAGTGTTAAGTTGAGTAAGTGGCGGAGTAACCAGAAGTATTTTCATTCAGAATTTATTTTTGACAAATTTACGAAAATAATTTTTTTGTAGCATCCGAACTACTAATTTTATTAATTTTGTGACAATATTAAAAAGGAGTAAAGAATTTATAATAAAATATGATTGGAACAATAGTAAATGCAGGTGCTGTAATTGCCGGAGGTATTGCCGGAATGCTGTTCAATAAAAGCATGCCCGAACGATTTAAAACCATTTATTTTCAGGCTATAGGGCTATTTACCATTGCAATTGGAATAAGTATGGTTTGGAATATGCAACATATTCTGATAGTAGTCAGTAGTTTGGCTGTTGGATCTCTTCTGGGTGAATGGTGGAATTTAGAAAAAGGTGTTGAAAGGCTGAGTGAGTATTTGAAAAATAAACTCAGAATTGGTAGCGAAAAATTTTCTGAAGGTCTGATTACAGCATTTTTGTTATATTGTGTAGGTTCCATGACAATACTTGGTGCTATTCAGGAAGGCACAGGTGGATCATCCGATTTATTGCTGACTAAATCTTTAATGGATGGATTCTCGTCAGTTATTTTAGCATCCGCATTTGGTGTTGGCGTTATTGTATCGGCCATTCCATTGTTTGTTTTTCAAGGAGGCTTAACATTGTTAGCTATGTATGCCGGTTCTTTTTTTACGCCCGAAATTATTCTGGGTATAACAAATATTGGAGGGATTTTATTGATCGGTTTAGCAATTAATATATTGGAAATTAAAAAGTTGAGAATATTAAATATGTTACCTTCCCTTGTAATTGTGGCTTTGTTGTTATGGTGGTTTGCCTGATTTTAAAAAGGGTATGAAGGAATTTCAGAAAAAAATTCATAATTTGAATTTTCAGTATTAACTCTACAGCAATAATGTTCCAAACCATTACTTATCATAAAATAATCCACTTTTAATTTGGTATTATACACAGCTACCTGATCGAAAGTCTGCTGAGTTATTGGAACATTCGGAGCTTTAAATTCAATTATCATTACGGGCTGTGCAAGTTCATTGTACAAAATTGCATCACATCTTTTTTTCATCCCGTTCATTATTAGTTGTTTCTCTATGGCAAGATAAGCTGCCGGATATTTTTTTTCCTCCACAAGGAAACGTATAAAATGCTGCCTTACCCATTCTTCGGGAGTTAGCGAAACATAACGTTTTCGCTGCGCATCGAAAATGAAGAGTTTTTCATTCTCTTTTTTTATCCGAAAATTATAGGGTGGAAGGTTGAGTTGCAACATTTTTTAGTATTTTTGTTTTCAGTATTTTCTGAATGAAAGTCTCATTTGAAGATTGAGATGCGAAATTACAAAAAACATATTTAATTCTAATGTGTATGAAAACAAAAAAGGAAATTGTAGAGAACTGGTTACCACGATATACTAAACGTCCGTTAGAAGATTTTACCGATCATATTTTGCTTACCAATTTCAATAATTATATTGACTTATTTGCCGAATGGTTCAATGTGCCTGTATTAGGTAAAGACGGCAATATGCCGAACGCTTCTGCAAATGGTATCACCATAATAAACTTCGGAATGGGAAGTCCGAATGCTGCCATTATTATGGATATTCTTTCTGCCATTCATCCAAAGGCAGTTTTATTTTTGGGAAAATGTGGCGGATTGAAAGATAAAAATAGTCTGGGAGATTATATTTTACCAAGTGCTGCCATTCGTGGCGAAGGTACTTCCAATGATTATTTTCCACCTGAAATTCCTGCATTACCTGCTTTTAGTTTACAACGTGCAGTTTCATCTAATATTCGTGATTTTGGAAAAGATTACTGGACAGGTACAGTTTATACAACAAACCGTAGAGTCTGGGAACATGACGAAAAGTTCAAAGATTATTTACGAATGTCCCGCGCCATTGCTATTGATATGGAAACTGCAACACTTTTTACAGCTGGCTTTTACAATAGCATACCCATCGGGGCATTATTGCTTGTTTCTGATATGCCATTGCATGAAGATGGCTTAAAAACAACAGAAAGTGACAAAAAAGTAACTGCTAGTTTTGTTGAAGAACATATTAAAATCGGGGTTAAATCACTTTCATCATTGATTAATAATAGTAAAACGGTTAAACATTTACGGTTCGAATAGACCCCTAAATCCCCTAAAGGGGACTTTATAATATGGCAAAGCAGGAAGCAATTTCATACGTTCAGATTTTATCGGATTTAAAACAAAAAAAATACGCACCAGTGTATTTTTTAATGGGAGAAGAACCATATTATATTGATGTAATTTCCGATTATATTCAAAATAATGTGTTGGACGATGGCGAGAAGGAGTTTGATCAAACAATAGTTTATGGAAAAGATGTTGATATTCAAACGGTAATAAATGCAGCTAAGCGTTATCCAATGATGGCAACACATCAGGTGTTGATTGTAAAGGAAGCACAATTAATAAAATCATGGGATGATATTACTTTTTATCTTCAAAAACCATTGAAATCAACAATTCTTGTTTTTTGCTATAAATACGGTACGCCGGATAAGCGGAAAAAATGGGTGCTGGATATTAAAAAGGAAGGGGTAATTTTTGAATCCACAAAACTTCGTGATTATGAAATTGCTACTTGGATTACAAATTATTGTAAATCTAAAGATGTAGGTATCGAAGATAAGGCTGTAGCTATGCTTTCTGAATTTTTGGGTACTGACTTGAGCAAATTGGTGAATGAAGTTGAAAAGCTCATTATTACTAAGCCGGCAAGTTCCACCCGAATAACACCTGAGCTGGTCGAAAAGAATATTGGTATCAGTAAAGATTTTAATGTTTTTGAATTACAAGCATCATTAGTTGCAAAAGATGTCTTAAAAGCTAACCGAATTATTCGATATTTTGCCGATAATAAAAAAGCAAATCCAATGGTTTTGGTGCTTTCGCAATTATTTAAATTCTTCAGCGATTTAATGATTTATCATTATTTATCCGATAAAAGTCCCGGCGCAGTTGCTTCCGAATTAAAAATCAATCCCTATTTTGTAAAAGATTATCAAAAAGCTTCTCAGGCATTCGGAGCTTGGAAAACGATGAATATTATTTCTTCTATTCGTGAAACTGACGCCCGATACAAAGGTATTGATAGCAATGGTGTTGATGAAGGTGAGCTGATGAAGGAGTTGATATTTAGGATTTTACATTAAAATTTATAACCATTAAGAAATTAAATAGTTCATTCTCGAACTTTACTCACTTTTCTTTATAAAATGACAAACGAAATAATTCCACAAAAATTCATATCATTAATTTCCACTTCCCTTCAACTCTCCGAAAAACAAGTACGTAATGCTATTCAGCTTTTTGAAGAAGGCGCAACTATTCCATTTATAAGTCGTTACCGTAAGGAAATGACCGAAGGAATGGATGAAGTTCAACTGGGTGATACAAAAGATCAATACGATAAACTCTGCGAATTAGCAAAACGTAAACTGGCTATTCTGAAATCGATAGAAGAACAGGAGAAACTCACGGATGAACTAAAAGCCAGAATTGATAATTGCTGGAACATTACCGAACTGGAAGATATTTACCTGCCCTACAAACCCAAACGTAGAACTAAAGCCGAAATTGCCCGTGAAAAGGGATTGGAACCATTGGCGAAAATCTTGATGTCTCAGCATTCAAATGATGTTAGTCGAATAGCTCAACCATTTGTAAATGATAAGGTTGAAAGTGTTGACGATGCCTTGGCCGGAGCAAGGGATATTATTGCAGAATGGATAAACGAAAGTGAAGCAGCCCGAAATTCAATTCGTTTGATTTTTGCACGGGAGGCCATTATTTCTTCAAAATTAATTAAAGGAAAAGAGGAAGAAGCTCAGAAGTACAGAGATTATTTTGATATGAGCGAGAAACTGGCAAAATGTTCATCTCACCGCTTATTAGCAATGCGTCGTGGAGAAACCGAAGGATTTTTACGGGTCAATATTTCGCCAGAAGATGATCATTGTCTCGAAAAGTTGGACCGGATTTTTGTGAAAGGAGAAACTGAATCATCGGAGCAAGTGGCCGATGCCGTGACTGATGCTTATAAACGATTGCTGAAACCGAGTATTGAAACTGAATTTGCAGCCGAAAGTAAGGCAAAAGCCGATACAGAAGCTATTCGGGTTTTTGCCGAGAATCTTCGTCAGCTTTTACTGGCACCTCCATTGGGACAAAAAAGGGTGTTGGGTATCGATCCCGGTTTCCGGACAGGTTGTAAAGTGGTTTGTTTGGATGCTCAGGGGAATTTATTGCACAACGAAACCATTTATCCTCATCCGCCGGTAAATGAACAGGCACAAGCTATGCGCAAAGTGCAGAAAATGGTTGAAGCTTATGATATTCAGGCTGTTGCTATAGGAAATGGAACAGCCGGTCGTGAAACGGAACAATTTATGCAAAATACGCGTTTCGACCGTGAAGTGAAACTTTTTGTGGTGAGTGAAAATGGTGCTTCTATTTATTCCGCATCAAAAATTGCCCGTGATGAATTTCCGGATTATGATGTAACGGTTCGTGGAGCAGTTTCGATCGGTCGAAGATTAATGGATCCATTGGCAGAGCTGGTGAAAATTGATCCAAAATCTATTGGAGTTGGTCAGTATCAACACGATGTGAATCAAACACAATTGAAAAAATCCTTGGATCAGACCGTTGAAAATGCTGTCAATAGGGTAGGAGTGAACCTTAATACTGCCAGCAAACATTTGTTGACTTATATTTCAGGACTTGGCCCTCAATTAGCACAAAATATTGTTGATTTCAGAGCTGAAAATGGTGCATTCAAAAATAGAAAGAAATTGATGAAAGTTCCGAAAATGGGTGCAAAAACCTTTGAACAATGTGCCGGATTTCTTCGTATCCCAGATGCTGAAAACTTATTGGATAATTCAGCTGTGCATCCTGAAAGTTATGGAATTGTAGAGCAAATGGCAAAAGATTTAAAAGTAGAGGTAAAGGAGTTAATTGAAAATAAAGAATTAAAGAAAACTCTTGATTTACAAAAATACATCACGTCAAAAGTAGGTTTGCCGACCTTAAATGATATTTTGCTTGAACTTGAGAAACCCGGAAGAGACCCGAGAAGTGGCATTAAGGTTTTTGAATTTGATGCAAATGTGAAAACAATTCTTGACTTGCGAACTGACATGGAATTGCCCGGAATAGTGACTAATATTACCAATTTTGGTGCATTTGTGGATATAGGTATCAAGGAAAACGGATTGATTCATATCTCTCAAATGGCTGACCGCTTTATCAGCAATCCAGCTGAGGTCGTATCTGTACATCAACATGTGAAAGTAAAAATCATGGAAGTGGATATTGCTCGTAAACGAGTGCAACTGAAACTTTTAAAGTAAACAGAAGACCCTTTTGAATGAATTCATTCTCTAAAAATAGGTTAAAAGGTTAAGCGTTTTATTCGTTTTTTTTAGTTTGGCACAAATAATGATTTACAGTAGGAAATTAATATTATTTGATGTTAAATTTAAAAATGTGATAAAATGAAAACAACATTTAAATACCTGTTTATTGTCATCTTATCAATTAGCTGTTTTTCTGAATCACAGGCACAATATTTTAAAAATAATCGTGATTATAAAGTGAGTCATGCAAAAAAAAGTTGGAATCTTGGTGCTGATTTGAATTTTGGACAAGATTTCTATTCCCGTGACTTTCATATTGGCTATGGTATTTCTGATAGATTTGATGGCAATAGGAAAGCATACTGGAAAATTGGTGCAGATATAAACTGGACAAATTATGTACTTTTTGATAATTATGGCTTTTCCTATTTTGATAATAGCTCCACATATTCCACAACTTCTGTTTCTTTTCCATTTTATTTAGGTTACGATATAAGAAAAACAATGTTTACCGGTTTAAATCTTTATGCTGGTCCTGTTTATGATTTCATTCTATTTTCCAGACTAAACGGTCAATCCTATTATGATATAGATCAAGGTCAGTGGGGATTTACAGTTGGGACAAAATTAAAATTTCTGGCATTTTTTAGTGCAGGTGTTGCATTAAAATATTATCCAAACTCTTTATTTAATGATGGAGGCTTGAACCGTACTTCTTTGAGTTTTTCAGTAGGGTTCTAATTAGAGTGTGTTTATTTTGACTTAAGCAGACAAAATCAGTGTAAATAATTTTTGCAGTGATTTTGTTTTTTTTGTTTCAATAATCTTACGGAAAAGACTATCTTTGTAGTAAATAAATAGTAACGATAACCCCAAAAATAAACACGTATGCACAATTGGTTCGAATGTAAAATAAAATACGAAAAAACAGCTGAAGAAGGAAAAATAGTAAAAGTGAATGAATCATATCTGGTAGATGCGATGACATTTTCTGAAGCAGAAGAAAGAATTAATAAAGAGATGGAACCATTTATAAGTGGTGAATTTTCAGTTGCAAACATTCGTAGAGCCCGCATAAACGAAATGTTTTTTAATGAAACAGGCGATAAATGGTATCGTTGTAAAGTGTTTTTTATTACGCTCGACGAAGAAAAAGGAATTGAGAAGCGTATAGCAACCACGATGATGGTTCAGGCCAATGATTTGAAAGAAGCCTGGGATGGTTTACACGAAGGTATGAAAGGCTCTATGGCAGATTATACAGTAGCTGCTATTACTGAAACAACCATTATGGATGTTTATAAATACGAAGCTGAGTAAAAATACTTTTTTTTAATATTTTGTCAACTACATACTACCAACTAATAATGTCTATCCAATCAAACATACAAAATATTCGTCAGTTCATTCCAGCGGATGTAAAATTGGTTTGTGTTTCTAAGTATCATCCCAATGAAGCTATAGAAGAAGCATATTCCTGTGGTGAACGGGTTTTTGGTGAAAGTAAGGTACAGGAAATGTGTGGTAAATATGAAATGCTTCCAAAAGATATTGAGTGGCATTTTATAGGTCATTTACAAAGCAATAAAATTAAAAGCATAGTTCCCTTTGTTTCGCTCATTCATGGTGTGGATTCATTCAAACTTCTGACTGAAATTAATAAACACGCTGAAAAGGCCAATAGAAAAGTGAATTGTTTACTTCAGGTACATATAGCTCAGGAAGAAACAAAATTTGGTTTTTCGGAGCGAGAATTGATTGAAGTACTATCCGGAAATGAGTGGAAAAATTTGAAAAATGTTCAAATTTGTGGTTTAATGGGAATGGCAACATTTAGCAATAGCGAAAATCAGGTACGGGCTGAATTTAAGACCCTCAAAAATTTATTTTCAAAACTTAAAGCTGATTTTTTTCCAACCGAAGACTCATTTAAAGAAATATCTATGGGCATGTCCGCCGATTTCAAATTGGCCATTGATGAAGGAAGTTCTATGGTCAGAATTGGCAGTTCGATATTCGGAAATAGGATATACTAAACAAACTTTATTATTGAAAAAGCCTCACAGAATTTCTGTGAGGCTTTTTTTGATTTATATAACTATCAAACTATTATAAATCGGAAATTCTCTTTAATTTACTCTGTTACGATTGGTTTATAGGTAGGAACTAATAATTTCATTACACCCCAACCAATAAGATAAGCTACCGCACAGAATGAAAATATAATAAAATAGCCGGCTTCTTCACCTTTGAATCCCATAAATACCATTTGAGTATTTCCTGCAAAATCAAATAAAACTCCAGAGCTTTTATTTATAATTACTGACCCAAGTCCACCTGCTAAACCACCAATCCCGGTTATAGTTGCAATAGCTGTACGTGGGAACATATCGCCTACTGTTGAGAATATGTTTGCTGACCATGCTTGATGAGCTGCACCTGCTATACCAATAATAATTACCGGTAACCAATAAGATATATGTCCCAAAGGTTGTGCAACAAGGGCTAATAGAGGAAAAAATGCAAAAATCAACATAGATTTCATACGACCTGCATACGGATTCATTCCTTTTTTGTTAACAAAATAACTAGGCAGCCAACCACCAATAATTGATAATAAAGTTATTGCATAAAGTACAAATAAAGCAATTTGACTTTGTGGGTCGGATGATTTAAGACCATATACTGAACTTAAATAAGATGGTGTCCAGAATAAGTAGAACCACCATACACCATCGGTCATAAATTTACCAAAAGCAAAGGCCCATGTTTGTTTGTATTTTAACAACTGTACAAACTTAAGTTTCTTCTCATTTGCTGTATTTGCATTTGGGTTTAATGCTGTTTCGGCTTTTAAATCCTGCTGAATATATTCTAATTCAGCAGCATTTACTTTTGGATGCACTTCAGGTTTTTGATAAACAAACAACCAGAATCCCATCCAAATGAAACCAAAACCACCAATAATGATAAATGACATTTCCCAACCATATCGTTCTGCAATAAGTGGAATAATTACCGGTGAAGCCAAAGCTCCTACAGTTGCTCCGGCATTAAAAATGCTGGTTGCATAGGCTCGGTCTTTTTTAGGGAAATACTCTGCTGTAGTTTTAATGGCTGCCGGAAAGTTCCCAGCTTCACCTATTGCTAATACAAATCGAGCAAAGACGAATATAACTACACTCACATTCATTACCCTACCAATATTATTGGTTAGCGCAATGGCCTCTTTCGCTCCTTCGAATCCTACAAACCATTCACCAGCAACAATACCAGAAGTAGCAATCCCTGCAAATGCATGAAGTATTGCACCAATTGACCAAATAAATATTGCTACAAGAAATCCTTTCTTAGTATCTAACCAATCTATAAATCGACCAGCAAATAACATTCCAATTGCATAAAACAAAGAGAATAATGAGGTGATGGTTCCATAATCGTCGTTAGTCCAATGAAACTCAGGTGCAATAAAGTCCTTCCAGGTTAACGAAAGAACTTGTCGATCGAGATAGTTGATAGTAGTAGCAAAAAACAACATTCCTACGATTGTCCATCGGTAGTTGGTCATTTTTTGTGTTACTTCGCTAATTTTGCTCATGTTTTTTAGATATTAGTTTATAAAGTTAAATTATTTTTTTATTTTTTGTATGATGGCTAATGTATCACTACATAGTCTTGTGATTTCCGCCCAATTGCCTGCTTTCATTACGTCGGCAGGAAAAAGGTTAGAACCCATACCGACACAAGTTGCTCCTGCATTAAACCATGTTTTTAGGTTTGCTTCTTCTGGTTTCACTCCACCGGTTATCATTAGGTTAGACCATGGCATTGGTGCTTTCAATCCTTTTACAAAACCGGCACCCAACACATCTCCCGGGAACACTTTGCAAATGTCGCAACCTGCTTCCTGTGCAAAACCAACTTCAGAAACCGATCCACACCCTGGTGCATAAGGAATTAATCGACGATTTGCTACTTTTGCAATGTCAGGATTGAATAAGGGACCAACAATAAAGTTAGCTCCCAATTGAATGTAAAGTGCAGTTGTGGGAGCGTCTACGATAGAACCGACACCCATAATCATTTCGGGACATTCTTTGGCGGCATATTTTACCAATTCTCCAAAAACCTCATGGGCAAACTCGCCACGGTTTGTGAATTCAAATGCACGTACACCACCATCGTAACACGCTTTTACGACTTTTTTTGATACTTCAATATCACTATTGTAAAAAACCGGAACCATGCCGGTTTCTTTCATAGCTGTAATTACTTGAACTTTGTTGAATTTCATTTTGTGTAATATTACCCCCGACCCCTAAAGGAGAGGAGGAAAAGTTAGTATTGTTTTACCCCTAACCCCTAAAGGGGAATAAGAGTTGTATGTATTGATTTTTACAAATAATTTATAAACGAAAGTAATTCAGTCCCCCTTTAGGGGTTAAGGGTTTTTATCTTTGAACTCGTCCGCTGGCATCACCTCCGGCCAATGCTTCAACTTCTTCAATGGATACTAAGTTGAAATCACCATTTACAGTGTGTTTCAAAGCTGATGCAGCAACTGCAAATTCCAATGCTTCTCCTTGGTTTGGTTTTGTTAATAAACCGTGGATAATACCACCAGAAAATGAATCGCCACCTCCAACTCGGTCGATAATCGGATCAATGTCATAACGTTTTGAGGTGTAAAATTCATTTCCATCATAAATCATTGCTTTCCAACCATTGTGTGTTGCAGAGAATGATTCACGTAAGGTTGAAACAACATATTTGAAGTCAAACTCTTTAGCCATCTGAGTGAAAATACCTTTATAGCCTTCAGCATCGGTATGTCCTGCTTCAACATCAGAATCGGGTTTAAAACCTAAACAAAGCTCAGCATCTTCTTCGTTTCCAATACATACATCTACATATTGCATCAAGGGACGCATAATAGATTGTGCTTTTTCTTTTGTCCAAAGTTTCTTACGGAAGTTTAAGTCAACAGAAACTGTAACACCATTACGTTTAGCTGCTTGACAAGCAAGTTTAGTTAATTCGGCGGATTTGTCTGAAATGGCAGGTGTAATACCTGACCAGTGAAACCAATCGGCTCCTTTCATGATGGCATCAAAATCGAAATCGGAAGCATCAGCCTCTGCAATTGCCGAATGGGCACGGTCATAAATTACTTTACTTGGTCGCATTGATGCACCGGTTTCAAGGTAGTAAATACCTACTCTGTCACCTCCACGCGCAATAAAATCGGTATTAACACCAAATTTACGCAATGCATTAACAGCCGATTGTCCAATCTCGTGAGTTGGCAGTTTTGATACAAAATAAGCTTCATGTCCATAGTTTGCACAGCTAACAGCAACATTTGCTTCTCCTCCACCATAAACAACATCAAATGCATCTGATTGAACAAAGCGCATGTTGCCGGGAGTCGATAAACGGAGCATAATTTCTCCTAAAGTTACAATCTTTTTACTCATTACTAAATATTGAAATGTTTAATGTGAAATAATTTAATTAATTGGTTGACCAAAAATACTGCTTTTTTTTGAATAAAGGGTCAAAAATAGTTCATATTTGGATGACTATAGTGTAAAAATTGATATTTAAAGTGAACTATTTGTTCGTTATTTAATATCTTAGTATTAAAAAAGAATAAAGATAGAATTTTTATAAATAATACCGATTGTAAAAACAATACAGCCCAATTTCGACTTTCCCTGCTACAACCAGAGCAAGTTCAGCTTATTGCTTAATTTGTTTGTTCCGATACTCGGAATCTCGAAATACTTGATAAACATCGGCATTACCAACTGTAGACATTCAAAATGAATGGATCATTTTAAATGTACAGTTGGTATAAACTACTAAAATTTGAAGAAATTTTTAGCATTGTTGTAACTAATATCTTCTACCATTTTTCCAATAAATTCTAATTCCTGATAAGGTAACAATCCATTTTCCACATCATTAGCTATCAAATTACAAAGGGTACGTCGGAAATATTCATGTCGTGGATAAGAAAGAAAACTACGTGAGTCCGTTAACATACCAACAAATCTGCTTAACAAACCAAGAACTGAAAGCGAATTCATTTGTTTTTCCATACCATCTTTTTGATCAAGGAACCACCAACCAGAACCAAATTGAATTTTACCGGCAACTGTACCATCCTGAAAATTACCAATCATAGTTGCAATCACTTCATTATCAGATGGGTTCAGGTTGTAAAGAATAGTTTTAGCTAGTTTATTATTTGTGTCGAGTCTGTTTAGAAATTTTGACATAGCTTTGGCAGTATTAAAAGTTCCAATAGAGTCGAAACCAGTATCTGCACCTAACTGGTTAAATAATCGAGTGTTATTGTTTCGAATAGCACCGAAATGGAATTGTTGTGTCCAGCCTTTTTCCCAATCCATTTCAGCAAAAATAACCATCATTGCCGATTTGAATTTTAAAATTTCTGAATATGACAATTCCTTTCCACCGTAAACTTTATTGAATATTGTTTTGATTTCCAATTCTGTATAATCTTCGGCATAAAATTCTTCAATTCCGTGATCCGAAAGTTTACAGCCTTGTTCAGCGAAGAAATCCTGACGTTTTCTTAAGGCCAGAATCATATCGTCAAAAGTAGAGATTGTAATACCGGACACACTTGCAAGTTGTTCAACATAAGCACGGAAATTGGCTGAATCTTCCACCGTCATAGCTTTATCAGGACGCCACGTAGGTAACATTTTTATTTCAAAACCATCTTTTCGAGTTTTAATATGGTGTTCCAATGAATCAACAGGGTCATCGGTTGTACAAACAACTTCTACCTTATAATGTCTCATTAAGTTTCTAGCTGTAAATTGTGGTGATTGTAATTTTTCATTACATTCATCAAATATCTCACGAGCTGTTTTCGGAGAAAGTAATTTTTCGATGCCAAAAGCAGTTTTCAGTTCAAGGTGTGTCCAATGATACAATGGATTACGCATCGTGTGAGGTACAGTTTCTGCCCATTTTTCAAATTTCTCCCAATCAGAGCTGTCTTTTCCAGTACAGTATTTTTCATCTATACCGTTGGTACGCATAGCACGCCATTTATAATGATCGCCACCAAGCCAGGCTTCTGTTATTGATTTAAACTGATGATCATTTGCTACCATTGAAGGTACCAAATGGCAATGATAATCGATAATAGGTTGAGCAGCAGCATGATTGTGGTATAACTGCTGAGCAGTTTCTGTCTGTAACAAGAAATTTTCGTCTAAGAAGTTTTTCATGATAATTAATTTTTTAAATCGACTGAATTTTACTTAAAAATTGAATATCCATTCTCAATTTTGAATAAAAATGAGTGAAAGATTAATGAATTTGCAATTTTTAGATTGAATATGATGAATAGAAATAAACAATATAAGTGTTTTTAAATAGTTTTCAAACAGATAAATTTATTTATCTTACTTAAATACAGTAATATAGAATTAAAGCTAAGTTGAGAATTAAAATCCCGTGTTCGCCCACGAAGATACGAATAATTTTATATTTACGAAATAGGAGTATGTTTTCTTTCAAATTATGGATCTGTGTACGGATATGGACGGGTTGTATATTTCCTTTAAGTAATCGAATTCAAGTATTGTTGTATTTCTTTATTAAAGATAAAAAATGGAACCTGCCTGCAGCAGGCAGGTTCAAGTATCTGAATATCATATCGCCTTCAACGATATGATATTCAGATACTTGAACCTTAACCTTCCCAGATTTATCTGGGAAAAATCTTTTTTCTTATATTCGCCATTTTCAGTTAAATCATTCAAAATCAGCGTTATATTAACTCTTTTAAATGGAACATTATATAGTTTCATTTACTTATATCTATTAAATACCGAATAAATAGTGACAAAAAATGAATTTTGATTCTTATTTTTACTCCCTACAATATTATTCAAATGAATTGACTTTTAGACTTATAAAATAAAAGTTGATTAAGTGATTATTGAAATTCGGAATTTATGGCTCAAATCCCAATCTGTTAAATTGATGAACCTGTTTTATGTGATTATATCCATCTAGAACAATGTCAAATTCTCCACATTTAATGATAAAAATTGTACATAAATTAAAATATTCCCCTCTATATTTGTAGGAAACGAAAATCACAAAAACCTACTCAAAATATTGAACTCATTTTGTAGGTAATTATTGAATACCATTTGTTGATAAATAGACAGGGTAAGTAAGTGTTTATTGTACATCTTTCAGATCAATTTTAAGTTTGTATTTCAAGTGAATGAAAGTGCAGGATGTTGTAGACAATGATTTGGATTTTTGCGGATGTATTAAAAATCAGTAAAAAGGTACGTAGTCAGATATAAAATAAAATTCTTACAGTAAATAATATCACTAATGTTAACTTTAAAAAACAATTTTATGAGAAAAAAAATCTTCTTTTCATTTTTTGCGCTATTTACTTGTTTCGCATGGTCCGGCGCAGAAATCGTGATTATTCCTTGGGCCGGAGTGAATTACAATTTCAATTTGTGTGATGGAAGTATAATAGCGGCAAATTCCGATGTTAAAACGGATGTTGATTATGGTATTTTTAGATCTTATCTGGGTACAGGAGTTCCTTACCAGTATAATGGAGCTCAACATGGTGTTGAGTTTAAAGCCGGAAATATCATTGAGCTTGATGTGGCAAGAGATGCAACCATCCGGATAGGTGGTTGCCAGTATTCCGGATCTACCTCTACAATAACAGTTTCCGATAAGAACGGTTCGTATACAGAAACCGTACTTTCAAAAACACCCACCTGTAACGATACCCTTGATTTCGTATACACTGGTCCTGCAACTACAATAAAGATTGATTTTGGGGTAGGTAAAACCTATGTTCCAAGTATTGATGTAGTTGCCGGTGATGTTGTTCCTGAAGCAGGTCTGACTTATAATTATAAATTCTTTGACGGGAGTGTGCTTCCACAAGTTACCACCACCAAATATCCTATGTTTGTCACTGCAGATGGTATCTTGACCATGAACAGCAATACTATTAATACTAGTTTGCAGTTCTGGTATCATGATGCTACTCATGGAGTTGTGATGTACCCCGGTACAACAATGAAATTTGCTGTGGCAGGTGATGCTACCATTACTTTCGGGACGTGCCAATACAGTGCAGCTAACGCTGTGTTTAATATAACCGATGAAACAGGAACAGCTTTAGGAACTACCATCGCCAGCGATAATGGTACAGGTGTTGATGGTTCCCACAGTTTTGTATACAAAGGTGACGCGGGTTTCGTAACAGCTACTTTAAGCAATACAAGTTCTCCCACAGGTGCTGTTTATATACACTATGCAACTATTGAAAATGAAAAAGCCAAGACCAGTAAAATTGATTCTTGGGACTTTGGAGCTGCACAACTGGATGCACTTAGGTACAATAACCAGTTAACGGAATCTATAATCAACGGATGGTATCCGTCAACCGTTACTGCTGGATCAACTGGTGCTGTACTTCCAACTTCTTTCACTGCAGGTGTACTTAGTTGGACAGGTGGCGGTAACGATCGTTTAAGAACATCAAATACTAATCTGACACGCTATGATGCAAACAGTGCACCCATTACAATTGGTGATTCCGTATTGACAGGTTCACTTTATGTGAATTCGAGTGCTAATATAAGCAGATATTTTACCCTGTCACTGAGTGAGAACGATGAGGTATATCTATACGTTAAATCAAGTGCTTCCAGCATATTGAACTTTATATATGAAGATGCTGCCGTGCAATCTGATACTGCTAATGTAAGTTCTGCTGGTCGTGTTGTCAGGTTCGTCGCCAAGAATTCAGGTGAATATAAAATCTATGATTCATCAGCTAAACCGTTCTATTATCGTGTTTTGAGAAAAGACGCCACTATGGTAAATGTAAGCGGTGCGATGAACGAGACTGCTGCAGCAGATATTCCTTCCGGCTATAGAATTGTATTTACAAATCATGCAGGTAAATCATGGAATGCAGTTGTCTCGGGCAGTGCATATGCTGGAAAAGTCCCTGCAGGATTTGAATATATGTTAAGTCTGGCCAATGCCAATGGTTATATTATCAGCAACGGAACTTCACTTACAGTTGAAAAAGATACTATCTACGAAATTGCCGTTACAAGATTGGAAATGTATACCGTAAGCGGATCTTTTTTCGGTCTTAATACTTCACAATTGTCGAAATTAAAACTGAACTACAATCCACCTGCTTCGGCAAATAAAATTTTCATTCCTGAAACTATTGTAGATGCAGCCAATGCTACTTATACTGCTAAGTTAGAACCTAACTGCAAATATATGATTACAGCTGATGGCGTGAATGATTTTATTATTCCGATTGATTCTATCACCATTCATAAGGTTGATACAACTGTCAATATCACTTTCGAAGCAAAACCCGTATACCCGGTAACAATAACTACAGAAGGATTAGTCGATTCACTAAAAACAAAATTAAATGTAGTGTTCACCAATCTGAATGAATCGGGTTATGTGTATAGCTTTGCCGATATGAATAATATTAATCTTAGGGATGGTGTTTACTCTATTTCTTGTACAGGAGTTGACGATGCGCCTGTGGAATTGGGAGCAACATCCAATATAAGTATTAATAGTGGAGCTGGATCAAAGGCATTAGCTTTTAAAACTGTCACATTTTGGCCTTTCGACGATGTAGTTATCTCGAACGGGACTGCTGCATACAAAGGTTTACTTTTTACAGGAAATATTTATAACGAAATTGCCAAGAGCCATCTGGTTGCCAAAAGTAAAGCAAGTATAGAGGTTCCAATGAATCCGGGTGAAAAATTGACGGTTACTTATTATTATGCCGCTAAATTCTCCATTGCAGGTGGTGATACAATTTCTACGGCAAGTGGCAGCACAAGCACATACGAAAGTACATCGTATCTGTATCCGGGTTCTGAATCTGGTTACGTTACAATAGGAACCGGTGCAGCAACGACCTATATCACAGATATAGCAGTTGCTAAAACATTGTCTTATGCCGCGATAATTACAGTTGGTGTTGATAAAGACTATCAGACGGTAAACGATGCTCTTAGTGCAGTCCGTTCCATGATTCGTCCAAACAAGGAGCGAGTGAAAATTATGGTTGATCCGGGAAACTACGAAGAAATGTTGGTGATTGATGTTGATAGTGTTTCTATTGTTAATGCTTCATCAACTCCAAGTATAGCTTTGGTTAATATGGGCGTTGATATTGATGCCAATGCCGTCAGAATTACTTCTTATTACGGCCACGGATATAATTACTACAGTATGGGCTCAAACCAGAAATGGAGTGCAGATGTATTGAGAGTGAATAAAGAAAACGGATATACAAATTATATTAATACAGGTGGAACTTCAACAAGTGGCTCGTACTGGAATGCTACAGTAGTTGTTTCTGCTCCCGGGTTCGTAGCTAAGAATATCATTTTTGAGAACTCATATAATCAATACATCTCAATGAAAGAATCGGATGATGTTGTTGAAGAATGGGCTACCGGAGGTAAAGGTACTCGCCCAACGGTTATAGGAAGTACCGATGTTCAGGCTAAGAGTTTTGTAGAAAGAGCTGCAGCAATTGCCATTACAAATAGCGGTGATAAAACTGTTCTTGACAAATGTAGGGTAGTCGGTCGTCAGGATTCGTTCTACGGAGCTGAAGGAGCAAGAGTTGTTGCTTATAAGGGTTCGCTTATGGGCGGAACCGATTATATATTCGGAGGTATGACATTGATTTGCTACAAAAGTGATCTGGCAATGAATACAAGTGAAACCAGTACGGACGTGTCTTATATTACTGCTGCACAACAAAGTAGTAGCCGCGGTTTCCTTATGTATGAATGTACCGTAACTTCTGCAAAACCAGGTACCGAAACAGCTTCTGCCTATTTGTCGAAACCCGGTTTATTTGGTCGCCCATGGTTAGGTACTACCAGTGAGGTTGTTTTCTACAATACTATGATTGACTCAACAAACTCTACCGGTTTTGAAGGTAAGTCTCTTATTCAACCCGAAGCATGGTCGTCGAGTCTTGGAGGAGCTTCAGACAAGTGTTATGAATATGGTACGGTTGAACAATCAGGTGAAGATAATTCTGCAAGTCGAATCTCATGGTCGCATGTACTAACGACTCCTGTTTTGACAGATGCTATCGATATTACAACCTTCAACTTTACAAAAGGTACCGATAACTGGGATCCTATTCCCAATTTAATTGTAAATGACGTTATAAACGGAGTGATCAAACCTCAGACGGTTTCTTCGGTTAAAATTTATGCCTATGGAAATAAACTTTTTGTTTCTAATATTAAATCGAACACAAAAATCAATATTTACGGATTGGATGGCTTGTTAATCAAAACACTTGAAACGGATGTTGACACTAATATTACCCTTCAAAAAGGTCTTTGTATTGTGAAAGCAATAGCTATTGATGGTAATAAAGTTATAAAAGTGTTAATCCAATAAGTTGGAATTTCCAATGAATTAAAGAGGTTGTTCATATTGAACAACCTCTTTTTTTACTATCAGATTTTTAAGTATTTATGTGGTAGAAAAAAATATATTTAGGCTTTTGTAATCTTACTTCATTCATAGAATCATAACTTCAATAAAATGAAAAAAAGGACAATAAGTATTTAAGTCAAATATTCCACAGTAAAAGGTCAATTTTTGAACATAATAAAAATGTCATAGTCCTACTTTTGTTTACGTAAAGTTATAATCTATTAATAATTGTAATACATGAGTAAACAATGAATGAATCAAAAAAACTAAAACAACGACTTTTTAGGCGGATGTTGATGAGCTTGCTTACTGTACTTTTCACTTTTAATGCGCTGAATGCACAAGTGAAATCAGTTACAGGAATTGTAAAAGATGCCAATGGCGAAGCTATTATTGGTGCAACTGTAAGGGTAAATGGTACAACAATTGGTGCAGTAACGAATTTAGATGGACAATTTATTTTAAGTGTCCCGGCAAATGCTAAAACCTTAGATATTTCATATGTAGGTATGAAAAATCAGGAAGTTTCCATTAAATCCGGAAAAATAATTGTTACACTTATTGAAGATACGCAAATATTAAATGAAGTGGTGGCAATTGGATATGGAACTGCTAGACGTAAAGATATAACTGGTTCTGTTTCTTCAATTAATGCCGAAGCAATTTCTTCTGTTCCGGTTTCTTCTGCTATCGAAGCTATGTCAGGAAAGCTGGCTGGTGTACAAATTACAACTACTGAAGGTTCGCCCGATGCTGAAATGAAAATCCGTGTTCGTGGTGGAGGTTCTATCACGGGTGATAATACTCCATTATTTATTGTTGATGGATTTCCTGTAAATTCAATTAATGATATTGCTCCTAATGATATCGAATCTATTGATGTATTAAAGGATGCATCTTCAACAGCTATTTATGGATCCCGTGGTGCAAATGGGGTTGTAATAGTAACAACAAAAAGTGGAAAAGTAGGGAAAATCAATGTTAACTATAACGCCTATGTTAGTTGGAAGAAAATTGCAAAAACTTTGGATGTTTTAACAGCACAAGATTATGCTAAATGGCAATACGAATTAGCATTGTTAGATAATGATAATGATCCTTCCAGTTACGAAAAATTCTTTGGTAATTATCAGGATATTGATTTGTACGATAACGTAGCAACAAATAATTGGCAACAACAGGTTTTTGGTCAAACAGGGTTTACTTTCAATCATAATTTAAGCATTGATGGTGGAACTGATAAAAGTAAATTTGCATTCAATTATAGTCGCATAGATGATAAAGCTATTATGCAACTATCTAATTTCAAACGCGATAATCTTAGCTTGAAATTGTCAAATAAACCAACAAAAAATATTAGTATCGATTTTTCTACCCGTTATTCAGGAACAGAAATTAATGGTGGGGGAGCAAATGAGCAAAACGAGAAATCAAGTGCTGATTCCCGGTTGAAATATGCCATGTTATATACACCATTCCCAATTAAAAACTTTACATCCGACAGTGGCGCAGCTGATGATACTGAAGACAGTAACTTATATAACCCATTAGTTGCCATTCCCGATAATAACCAAAAACGCGAACGTATTACATTTAATATGGCGGGTAGTGTTACTTGGGAAGTTATTGATAATTTAAAATTGAAAACAGATTTTGGCTATGATGATTACAGAAATAATGATAGTCGCTTTTATGGTACGACTACTTATTATGTAAAAAACCTAAGTAATACAGCCCTTAATACAGTAGCCGGATTTCCTGCTGTAATTCTTACAAATACAGCTCAAAGCACATTTCGAAACACGAATACTTTAAATTATGATTTTAAAAAGCTATTGACTAATAAAAATCACCATTTAAATATATTGTTGGGACAGGAATATATACTTGAACAATCTCAAGTATTAACTAATAATATACAAGGATTCCCTTCAAATTTCACTTCAGACAATGCATTTAAATTGACAACTCAGGGAGTGCCTCTTGAAACAAACAATTTTTATAGTCCTAATGACGTACTCTTATCTTTCTTTGGACGTGCAAATTATGATTATATGAGTCGTTATCTGTTAAGTGCAACATTCCGTGCCGATGGCTCAAGTAAATTTTCGCCAGGAAATCAATGGGGTTATTTCCCTTCAGCTGCTTTTGCCTGGAGAGTTTCGTCAGAACCTTTTATGGAATCAACAAAAAGTTGGCTCGACGATATGAAACTTCGCGTAAGTTTAGGCTCAGCAGGAAATAATAATATTCCTTCAGGACAAATTGCTCAATCTTATGAATCGAAAACAACATCGTGGATAGATGGAATAAGTTCTTATTGGGCTCCATCAAAAACAATGTCGAATCCTGATTTGAAATGGGAAACTACTGTTACAAGAAATATCGGATTGGACTTTACTCTTTTGAAAAGTTCATTAAGTGGATCATTGGAAGTGTATCTGAATACAACATCCGATTTGTTAATCCAATTTCCAGTCGCAGGTACCGGATACGATTACCAATATAGAAATATGGGCGAAACCGAAAACCGTGGACTTGAGGCTACTTTGAATTGGTTTGCAATCGATAAGAAAAATTACGGCTTGAGTTTTAGTGGAAATATCGGATTCAATAAGAACAAAATAAATTCTTTGGGAATAATGAGTGATTTTGGATCTGCATCAGGTTGGGCATCAACTGAAGTAAATAATGATTATTGGATTGCAAAAGGCGGCTCTGTAGGTGAAATGTTTGGTTATATATCTGATGGTAGATACGAAGTTTCAGATTTTTCAGGTTACGACGAAGCTACCGGTAAATGGATATTGAATAGTGATGTAACTGACTGTACGGCAGTAATTGGAACATTAAGACCAGGTTCGATGAAGTTAAAAGATTTAAATGATGATGGTAAAGTTACCGAAGATGATAATGACCGTACAATTATTGGTAATACAAATCCTGTTCACACAGGAGGTATGAGTTTAAATGGCCGTTTGTATGGATTTGATTTATCTGCAAATTTCAATTGGAGCGTTGGTAACGATATATACAATGCCAATAAAATTGAATATACTTCAACCAGTAAATATCAATATAGAAATATGATTTCGATAATGTCGGATGGTTCTCGTTGGACGAATTTGAATGCTGATGGTACAATTAATAATAATCCGGATGAATTGGCTGCAATGAATGCAAACACAACAATGTGGTCGCCTTATATGAAGAAATTTGTTTTCTCCGACTGGGCTGTTGAGGATGGATCATTCCTTCGTTTAAATACATTAACTTTGGGATATACATTACCAACAACTGTTGTAGGCAAACTGAAAATTCAGAAACTCAGATTGTATGTAACCGGATATAATGTGTTTACTTTAACAAATTATACAGGTTTCGATCCTGAAGTGTCAACTCGTCGTAAAACGGCTTTAACCCCAGGAGTTGATTATTCGGCATATCCCAAAAGTCGTCAGATATTAGTAGGTTTGAATTTGAATTTTTAAATTGTAAAAATTAAGAAAAAAATGAAAAATATAATATTAAAAACATTTTTAGGCATATTGATAGCTGGAACAGTGAGTTCTTGTTCCGATGTGTTAGATGCGCCAGCTCAATCATCGTTGGATGAAGGTATAATTTTTTCAACTCCGGTTTTGGCGGAAGGTGCTGTAATGGGAATACATCAATCCTTTTTAGAAACAAATTCATATAGAGGTCGTTTCATTCCGTTTTATGGTATGAATACAGATGTTGAATGGTACAACTCTTCTGAAAACGTAACGGACGACCGTGCATTATTAACCGGTTATAATCCAAGTGTTAGTAGTATTCAGATGAATTCGGACAATAATGCTTGGGCAAAAATGTATGAAGCTATAGAACGTGCAAATTTGTGTATCAGAGGTTTAAGAACCTACGGTAATATCGAATCAAACAGTGAATTAGCCCACTTATTAGGCGAATCGCTTACTTTAAGAGCATTTATTTATAATGATTTGGTTAAAGCATGGGGCGATGTTCCTGCACGTTTTGAGCCAATTACAGGAATTACAATTTATATTCCAAAATCTGATAGAGATGTTATTTACAAACAGATTCTGTCCGATTTACTCGAAGCAGAAGATCTTGTTGCATGGCCAAATGCCTCAACTATAACAAGTTCAACGGAGAGAGTGAACAAAGCATTTGTTAAAGGTTTACGTGCTAGAATTGCATTAGCAGCTGCAGGATATGGACAACGTCCGGATGGAACTATTCGCAGAAGTACTGATCCTGAACTAACCGTTGAAAAAATGTACACGATTGCAAAAAATGAATGTTTGGATGTTATTGCAAGTGAAACATGTACACTTGGTAGCTTTGAAAAAAACTTTCGCAATTTATGTCAGGATGATGTGACTGCCGGTTTGGAATCACTTTATGAATTACCTTTTTCTGAAGGTCGTGGTCGTGTATTGTACACTTTTGGTGTAAAACATACAACTATCGATAAATATACAAGTCAGACTCAGGGAGGGGCAAATGGACCTCTTCCATATCTTTACTATGATTATGACAAAGATGATATTCGTCGTGATATTACTTGTGTACCTTACGAATGGACTGATGGAAAACAGGTTCCCAGAAAGTTAAGTTCATGGTGTTTTGGTAAACTTCGTTATGAATGGATGAATCGTGTGGTTTCTTCTACAAATGATGATGGAGTGAATTGGCAGGTAATGCGTTATGCAGATATTTATTTAATGGCTGCTGAAGCTATTAATGAACTGGAAGGGCCCACAAATGCAGAACCATATCTTAAAAAGATACACGAACGTGCTTTCCCAAATAATCCGGATAAAGTAACAACATTTATGAATGCAGCAGATGTTAGTAAAGAATCGTTTTTCAATGCAATTGTTGAAGAAAGAGGATTTGAATTTGCCGGAGAAATGCTTAGAAAATCAGACTTAATTCGTTGGAATTTACTTTCAACAAAATTAATCGAAGCAAGAGACAAATTGGAAGCACTTGCTAACCGTACTGGGAAATATGCTGATTTACCTATATCTATTTATTACAAAACTGCCGATGATGGCGAAACAGTGCAAATTTATGGTTTGGAACATGGCGATACCGACGAAGCAGGAGTGGCGCTTGGTTATGAATCTACAAAAGGATGGTTTGTAAGTAATGGATTAAATAATCTTACTGATGTTAAAATTAACTCAATTTATCAAAAAGATCCCGATACTCGACAGTTTTGGCCTATTTGGAAAACATTTATTGACTCTAGCAACGGTTTGCTTACGAATGATTACGGTTATTAATTATGATCCTTTAAATTATAAATTGTTATGAATAAAATAATAAATAAATTAACTTATATATTAGGTTTAACCGCCGTTATTTTTACTGCGGGATGTGAAGATATTCCATTGGAGGTGACAAGTTTAAATACTGATAGATTATTTTCTCCTATCGGAATTGAAGCGAAAGTGACAAATAAAACTCAGGTAACATTGGATTGGGTTTTAAATGCTAATGCTGAAAGCTATACAATTGAAGTATTTGCCGACGATAGTTTGACCTTTTCGGGTTCCCCTGTAATGACTATTGAAGGAATAGAGAATTCTCAGTTACCTTATACTATATTAACCGGATTAATTGGGCAAACTAATTATTCTGTACGTGTAAAAGCTGTTGGTGCGAATATAACAGAATCGAAATGGATGGGAATTTTCTTTAAAACTGATGCGGAACAAATAATGACAGCAGTTGTAGATAGTGAAATACAAGCACATCAGGTTATTCTAAATTGGACACCAGGAGAAACAGCAACAAACATAGTGTTAACTGCCGGTGAGAATGTGGTTTCACATGAAGTTACTGAGGACGAAATTACAGCCGGTAAAGCAATTGTTACAGGATTATTGGAAGATGCCAGTTATACCGCTAAGCTTATGAAAGATAGTAAAATACGTGGTAGCGCAAATTTCGTTACGTTGATTGACTTAACTGCTGCAGGAACTATTGTCGTGAATCCGGGAGATGATTTAGGAAGCATTATTTTAGGAGCTGCTGCCGATTCAAGAATTGTAATTGTAACTACAAGCGATAATGATGAATATTTTGTGGGTGGAGCAACTTTAGAATTGGATAAAAATATTTCTATTCGTGGTTATTCCAAGATAAACAAACCTATTTTACATGTCCATTTTAGACCAATGGTATCAAATACATCGTTAACGGTCAGAGATGTAATTTTAAATGGTAGTAGTAATGGTACTCTCAGAGATCATTTATTACAATTTACAGTTACCGATACCCAAAGTGGAGATTATTATTTTAAAGATTGTGTTATTACTAATTATAATAAATCTTTGGTTGCAGGTGCAAGTGGGATTGTGGTATCAATAAACTCGTTCTCACTTATTAATTGTAAAGTATCAAACATACTTACAAACAGTGCTGATTGTATTGATGTTCGTTCTGGATGTATAGTGAATGCAACATTGGAAAATTCTACATTTACCAATTGTGCTCCAGCTCGTGACTTCTTCCGTTTGGATGATTCATCTGCAGCATTCCCGGATAAAACGTCGACAATTACTGTAAATAAATGCTCTTTCAGTGGAGTTAGTAATGATGCATCCCGCAGATTATTATATGTGCGTTTTGTTAATAACAATATTTCATTTAACAATAATGTAGTTGCAAATTCATTAGGTTGTTACACAAATAATGCTGCAACAATTGCAACATTTAGTGGAAATAATTATTTTAACGCTGATAATTTTATTACTTACACCGGAACTCTTATTGGGGTTGTAACTGATTTAGGAATATATACTAAACTTGATCCGGGATTTGCAGATGTTGCGAATGCAAATCTGACTATTTCAAATACAACTTTATTGGAAAAGGCTGTAGGTGCAAATATCAGTTGGTAGAAATAGTATTACAATCCATATAAAATCATGGTTTTATGTGGATTGTAATTTTAAAAATTTGAAAATACTTAACAATAACTTCGTTTATCTGTAAAAAAACAATACATCAAAATTTACATCATAATGGATTTCATAAAGCAAATAGTAAAACCAATATTGTTATCAGGTTTAATAATGGTTTCGACTTTTATCGAAGCAAAGAATCCTTATAACCAATACTTCAAGGATATTTCATTTTCAATGGAAAAGATAAAAGCTCCGGTTTTTAAGAAAAATAAAGTGCTTATTAGCGATTTCGGCGGAATTGGTGATGGCTATACACTTAACACAAAGGCTTTTGAAAGTGCTGTTAATGCTCTTTCGAATAAAGGTGGGGGTCAACTTATTGTTCCTGCAGGAGTATGGTTTACAGGTCCTATCATTCTTAAATCAAACATAAATCTTCATCTTGAAAAGGGAGCATTAATATTATTTTCGCCCGATTTTGATTTGTATCCTTTGGTCAATACAAATTTTGAAGGTTTGGATACAAGGCGTTGTCAATCTCCTGTTTCAGCTCGTAATGCCGAAAATATTGCAATAACCGGTGAAGGAACGATTGATGGTTCGGGTGAAGCATGGCGTCCATTGAAAAAGTCAAAAGTAACTGAGGCATACTGGAAAAAAGTTGTGAAATCGGGTGGTGTGTTGAGAGATGATTCTTACTGGGTTCCTTCCGAAAGTTCCTTGAAAGGAATTGACGTTAGTGATATGAATGTACCCCGTGGTAATCCAACAGAAGCGGAATGGTTAGAAATAAAGGATTTTTTACGACCTGTAATGATCAGTTTTATCAATTGTAAAAATGTTTTATTAAAAGATATTTTGGTTCAGAATTCTCCTGCCTGGACTATTCACCCATTCATGTGTACAAATGTAATTGTTGATAATATTACTGTAAAAAACCCATCTTTTGCTCAAAATGCAGATGGAATTGATGTGGAATCCTGTAAAAATGTGCTCATTGTGAATAGCACTTTTGATGTGGGCGACGATGCCATTTGCATTAAATCCGGTAAAGATGAACAGGGTAGAAAAAGAGCTACTCCAACAGAGAACGTTATTGTAGATAATTGTAAAGTTTTTCAGGGTCACGGTGGTTTTGTGGTAGGAAGTGAAATGTCGGGTGGTGCAAAAAACATCTCGGTTCGAAATTGTCAGTTTCTTGGTACTGATGTAGGTTTACGTTTTAAAAGTAATCGAGGTAGAGGTGGAGTTGTCGAAAACATCTATATTAGTGATATTTATATGTTTAATATTGCTACTGATTCATTTTTGTTCGATCTTTTTTATGGTGGAAAATCAGCTTCTGAAGCATTGGAAGATGGTGATAAAACACCGGAAGATACACTGATTCCAGCAGTAACTGAAAAAACTCCAGATTTTAAAAATATCTATGTGAAAAATATAGTTTCACGTAACGCTCGTAGAGCAATGTTTTTCAATGGCTTACCTGAAATGAATATTTCCAATATTAATGTCGAAAATGCATTTATTACTTCGGAATTTGGAGCTGAATTAAGTGAGTCGGATGGTATTAAATTTAAAAACATTCATATAATGCCCTCTTCAGGCCCGGCATTGATGCTAAAAAACGTAAAGAATTTTGATTTAAGTGATTTTTATTTTCCTGAAACTTTAATGCAGGTAGTGAAAATTGAAGGGAAATCTGAAAATATTAAGCTACCTTTGAATATTGATAAAAATAAGATTGTAGGATTAAAATAATAAGGTTCATTGTAGAAATAATTATGAGAAATTTTTTGAATTATTTTGTTGCAAGTATTTTACTCTTTTCTTTTGTTCAGGTTGAAGCTAAACAAAAGTATTATGTACGGATGGCCGATTCAGAAATAAAACGCAATCCGGAAAGCTGGATGGTAGATTTTTCGCCCAAGTTAAAATGGGATTATTGTCATGGACTTGAATTGCAATCGATATTTGATGTATGGAAGAAAACTGGCAATAAAAAGTATTTCGAATATGTAAATAGTTATGCAGATACGATAATTGACAATAATGGTAAAATTTTTGGATACAAACAGCTTGATTATAATATTGACCGTGTAAATCCGGGTAAAATGCTATTTCAGTTATACGGTGACACTAAAACTGAAAAGTACCTTCAGTCTATCGAAATTCTTCGTGATCAGATGAAAACTCATCCACGTACCAGTGAAGGCGGTTTTTGGCATAAAAAGATTTACCCGAATCAAATGTGGTTGGATGGTTTATATATGGCTTCTCCTTTTTTGGCAGAATATGCCTATAAAATGAATGAACCAGCACTTTATGATGACGTTGCTAACCAGATTATATTAATGGCAAAGCATGGATCTGATGTTCGAACCGGACTATATTATCATGCATGGGACGAAAGTAAAGAGCAACGTTGGGCGAATAAAGTAACAGGTCAATCGCCAAATTTTTGGTCGCGAAGTATGGGCTGGTACATGATGGCCATAGTAGATGTGTTGGAGTTTTTGCCAGAAAATCATCCAAAAAGACCAGAAATAATTAGAATTCTAAAAGATTTTAGTGTAGCATTGGAAAAATTTCAGGATAAAAAAAGCGGAATGTGGTATCAGGTAACTGATATGGGCGGAAAAGAAGGAAACTATCTTGAATCATCAGCTTCGGCCATGTTTATTTACAGTTGGGTTAAAGCCGGACAAAATGGGTATTTGCCAAAAACCTTTTTGTGTAAGGGTAAAAAAGCATATTTAAATTACATAAAACAATTTGTGGTGGAGAATTCCGATGGAACAATATCAATCACCAATGCATGTTCAGTGGCAGGTTTGGGTGGCAGTCCAAATTACAGAGATGGTAGTTATAACTATTATATTTCCGAACCAAAACGAGATAATGATGCAAAAGCTGTAGGGCCGTTTATAATGGTTAGCGTATTATTAAATAAATAGATTTCATCAACTTCAGGATTTCTGTTGTTGCAAAAAAATACACATTCAACTACTGTCGGATTATTTACAACTGACAGCAGTTGAATTTTTCTGATTAATATGAGTATTAATAAATAGAATATGAAGAAACTTAAGATCATTTTTAGTTTAGTCCTTATTATTTCAGCCTTAACGGCTCAAACTCCTGCATTTCCCGGAGCAGAAGGTGGCGGAATGTATACAACCGGAGGTCGTGGTGGCAAAGTATTGTATGTAACCTCGCTTGCTGATGATGGATCTTCAGGTACTTTTCGTTGGGCAATCAATCAATCAGGAGCCAGAATTATTGAATTTAAAGTTTCAGGGCTCATTGAATTAAAAAGCAATATCTCCATTAAAAATGGGAATCTAACCATTGCCGGACAAACAGCTCCCGGTGATGGAATTTGTTTTAAAGATTATGATATTACTGTGGATGGAGACAATATTATTATCCGATATATCCGTGTTCGGTTGGGAAATGGAATTCTTTCGCGCGAAAGTGATGCCATTGGTGGCAGATACCAGAAAAATATAATTTTAGATCATTGTTCTTTTAGTTGGAGTATTGACGAATGTGCATCTTTCTATTCGAATGAAAATTTCACTATGCAATGGTGTTTTATTACCGAATCGTTGAATAATGCAGGACATTCAAAAGGTGCACATGGCTATGGTGGTTTATGGGGTGGAAAAAATGCTAGTTTTCATCATAATCTTATTGCACACCATAATAGCCGGAATCCACGCTTCAATGGCTGGAAACGTTCCGGTTTAAGTTATACAAATCCACAGGACGAAGAACGGCTTGATTTTAGAAATAATGTAATTTACAATTGGGGCGATAATAGTTCATATGGTGGAGAAGCACTTGGGAAATACAATATGGTAGCGAACTATTTTAAATACGGTCCGGGTACAAAATCAAGTATAAAATCAAAAATTACTCAGGTTGATATTGATGCGGATATTGTTACTTATGCTCCTGGATTTGGACAATATTTTATACGGGATAACTATGTATATGGAAATACTTCAGTAACAAATGATAACTGGACAGGTGTAACTTATGCTTCCGGTGTAAATCAAACAAGTTGCAGAGCAGATGTTCCTTTTCAAAGTGTTTCTATTTCCCAACATACGGCTATAAAAGCGTTTGAAAAGGTTATGGAATACGGTGGTGCATCACTTTCGCGCGATACTATCGATAGAAGAATTGTACGTGAAGCGAAAGAGGGTACTGCAACTTATTCAGGCTATATAACCAATCGTCCCGGATTAATTGATACTCCGGATGACGTTGGTGGTTGGCCGGAATATAATTCTACAATGGCTCCGGCAGATTCGAATGCAGATGGAATACCAGATGGTTGGCTCGAAACAAATTATCCCGGAAAAACGTCTACCAATGCAGATGAAAATGGATATACTTACCTTGATTTATATTTGGCAAGTCTGGTGCAAACAATTACCGAAAATCAGAATTCAGAAGCTATTATTTCCGGAATATTTTTACCTGAAATAAATTCAAATAAGAATGTTACAGTAAATTATCAGGCTAACTCGAAAAATCTTCAACTTGAATCTTCTTTTAATATTAAAATAATTTCTATCTTTGACTATGCTGGAAGATTGATTAAAACAATTCCTACAAACGCTCAAAAAGTAAATTTAGATGTAAATGACCTGAAAAAATCAGTGTATATCATTAAAGCAACTTTGTCTAATTCAACTGTAACTACCATTAAAATAGTTATTTAGAAAAATATCTTTAAAATGAAATTTTTAAAAGAAACAGCTCTCTTTTTTTGTATTCTACTTTCCCTGACAGTTTATTCCCAAACACCCGCTTTTCCTGGAGCTGAAGGAGGTGGAATGTTTACAACCGGCGGACGAGGAGGAAAGGTGATTTATGTAACTTCATTAGCCGACGATGATTCAAAAGGTACATTCCGTTGGGCTGTTTATCAGAAATATCCCAGAACTATACTCTTTAAAGTTTCCGGAATTATTAGTTTGACCAAGTCTTTGTCAATAAAATCTGGTGATTTGACTATAGCAGGACAATCAGCTCCCGGTGATGGAATTTGTATTAAGGATTATAATGTCAATGTTAATGCTGATAATATAATTATCCGTTTTATTCGTTTTCGTTTGGGCGATTTGGTAAAAGATCACGAACCAGATGCCTATGGTGGAAATAATCAGAAGAACATTATAATAGACCATTGTTCATCCAGTTGGTCGGTGGACGAATGTGCTTCTTTCTATTCTAATGAGAATTTTACGATGCAATGGTGTATCATTTCAGAGGCTTTGAATAATTCGGAACACCCAAAAGGTGCACATGGATATGGTGGAATATGGGGTGGTAAAAATGCTTCATTTCACCACAATCTAATTGCTAATAATAGCAGCCGAAATCCACGTTTCAATGGTTTCAAACGTTCAGGATTGAAATATAGGAATTCTCAGGATGAGGAAAGAGTCGATTTCAGAAACAATGTGATTTATAATTGGGGAACGCACAGTTCGTATGGCGGCGAAAGTGGAACTTATAATATTGTAGGTAATTATTTTAAAGCTGGACCCGGAACGAATCCAAAAACAGCCGATCGTATCACGCAGGTAGATATGGACAAAGATCCTTCGAAATGTCCTCCGGGATATGGCAGGTATTTTATTCAGGATAATTATGTATTTGGTTATCCAAAAGTAACCAAAAATAACTGGGAGGGTGTCTATTTAAAAACAGGCGTAAACGAGGATGACTGTAAACAATTAAAGCCCTATAAATATACTGCTATAACTGAACAGTCTGCTGAAAATGCTTTCCAAAAAGTAGTGAATTATTCTGGAGCATCTTTAAAAAGAGATACTGTTGATGGAAGAATTTGTTACGAGGTTAAAACCGGAACTTCCACTTTTATAGGTTCACAATCCGGAAAACCCGGACTTATCGATTCGCAAACAGATGTTGGCGGTTGGCCTGAGTACAAATCGCTTCCTGCACCAGTCGATATAAATAACGATGGAATACCTGATGGTTGGTTAGAGAAAAACTACCCTTGTAAAGTTGCTACAGACTTAAATAACGACGGATATACCTATCTTGAAGTGTATTTAAATAGTTTGGTTGAACCCATAACCCTTGATCAATTAAAATAAAGTAGAATGAAGAAGTTGTCAGTATTATTTTTGATTTTCATTAGTGTAACAGTTTGTTCGCAAGAACATTACGACATTGTTGTTGACCGTAACGGTACTGGTCATTTCAGAAATATTCAACAAGCGATAGATTCTGTCAGGGCATTTAATCCTGCTGGAAGAGTTACTATTTTTATTAAAAAAGGTTTTTACAAGGAAAAACTCGTTCTTCCAACTCATGTTTGTAATGTACGTTTGCTGGGCGAAGATAAATTCCAAACGATTATAAATTACGACGATCATGCCAACATCAATAAGATGGGGACTTTCCGAACTTCTACATTTAAGATTATTGGAAATGACATTACGCTTGAAAATCTTACTGTTGAAAATTCGGCTGCTCAACTCGGACAAGCTGTAGCATTACATGTTGAAGGCGATCGAATTGTTTTTAAAAACTGTCGTTTCCTTGGGAATCAGGATACAATTTATACAGGAAGAGAAAATATGCGTCAATATTTTGTTGACTGTTATATTGAAGGAACTACTGATTTTATTTTTGGCCCGAGCACTGCGTGGTTCGAAAATTGCGAAATTGTTTGTAAACGAAATTCGTATATAACTGCTGCCAGCACTCCACAAAATATTAAATATGGTTATATTTTTAATCGTTGTACTATAAAGCTAGCTGATGATGTGACTACAGAGTATTTAGGGCGCCCGTGGAGAGCCTACGCCATGACTTTGTTTATGAATAGTAGTTTACCAAGAGGCATTAAAGCAATTGGTTGGGATAACTGGCGAAATCCAGAAAATGAAAAAACAGCCAGATATATGGAATTTAATAATACTGGCGAAGGTGCTAATACTTCTGAACGTCCAAAATGGATTAAATTACTATCTAAAAAAGAGGCTGAAGAATATACTGTTGAAAATGTGATGAAAGGTTGCGATGGTTGGAATCCACAGGCTAATTAAGCAATCATTATTTTGATTTGAAAAAGAAATAAAATATATATTTACCTTAAAATCTAAAAATCATGAACAGGCGAAATTTCTTAACTACTTCATCGGTGGTGGCTGCCGGTGCACTTCTAAGTTCTATTCCGGGAATTACGGAAGCAAAAAATGACAGAAAAACAGGAAATGAATTGACAAAAAAGAAAAGAATTGCTCTCATCGGAACCGGTTCACGTGGTACTTCCATGTGGGGAAAAGCTGTTATCAAAGATTATAGTGATTTTGTTGAATATGTTGGTTTATGTGATATAAATCCGGGTAGGGTAGAAGCTGCTAAAAACTACATGGGTGCAACTTGTCCAACTTTTACCGATTTCGAAACCATGATGAAGGAGGTAAAGCCTGATGTGCTTATTGTTACAGTAAATGATTATTTACACGATAAATATATTGTTAGGGGACTTGAATTAGGTTGCGATGTAATTTCCGAAAAGCCAATGACAACCGATGAAGTAAAATGTCAGGCAATTTTGGATGCGGAAAGAAAATCAGGAAAAAAATTAACCGTCACTTTCAATTATCGATATTCTCCTCATCGTTCCAAAATTTGGGAATTGATCCAAAGCGGCGAAATCGGTGAAGTAACATCAGTCGATTTCCATTGGTATCTCGACACAAGTCATGGTGCTGATTATTTCCGTCGCTGGCATCGCAAACGTGAATTCAGTGGCTCACTTTGGGTGCATAAATCAACTCATCATTTCGATTTATTAGGTTGGTGGCTCGATTCTGAACCCGAAGAAGTATATGCTTCAGGTAAATTAGAATTTTATGGGAAAAATGGCAAACAGCGAGGAAAAAATTGTAGATCGTGCAGTCATAAAGATAGCTGCGATTTCTATTGGGATGTAGATAAGAATGCCTACTATAAAATGTTATATACCGACAACGAAAAGTATGATGGATATTTACGTGATGGTTGCGTATTTAAAGAGGATATTGATATTTTTGATAAAATGGCTGCAACCATAAAATATGCCAATGGAGTTCAGGTAGCCTATTCTGTTGTTACTTATGCTCCCTACGAAGGATATCGAATTGCCTTTAACGGAACAAAAGGACGAATTGATGCCTGGATTGAAGAAAAAAATCCTGTTTATCAATCGGATTACGACGAAATAATGGTTACACATAATTTCGGAAAACGCGATTTCTATCGTGTTTTAAAAAGTGAAGGTCATGGTGGTGGCGATAAATTGTTACACGATCACATTTTTACAAATAAAAAAGAGGATCCGTTTAAGCAAGCAGCAGGAGTCCGCGATGGCGCTTTTTCAATTTTAACAGGTGTAGCTGCTCGAAAAAGTTGTGATAGTGGAAAACCTATCAAAATTGCTGATCTGACCGATTTGGTTCCAAAATCCAAAAAGAGTTAAACATAATACTCAAAATCAATACGTAAAAAATTGAAAAAGTCATTGTTTTTCATTTTTTTTCTTTTCATATCCATCAATATTAGCTGTCGGGCACAACAAATTGCCAATTACGGAGTGGAAGGTTGGGCTACTTATACTATAGGAGGTAAAGGTGGCAGGATTATCCGCGTGACCAATCTCAATGAGAGTGGGACAGGCTCATTTGTAGAAGCAATAGCTGCTACTGGACCCAGAATAATCGTTTTTGATATAGGAGGAGTGATAAACATGAATGGATCTTCCAAATCAATAAAGAATCCTTATGTAACTATTGCCGGCCAAACTGCCCCCGGGAAAGGCATAACATTTATTAATGGAGGTTTGAACATTAGTACTCACGATGTAATTCTCCAACATGTTAAAATTCGTCCCGGAGCAGCCGGACATGAAATAGGTTTCTGGGAACCTGATGCATTCTCTACCATTGGTGCATTTAACGTTATCATTGATCATTGTTCTTTTACCTGGGCTGTTGACGAAAATTGTTCAGCTTCCGGCGATCGTTTTAATGGTGCTACACCCGATGACTGGAGAAATAACACTTCCCATGCTGTCACTATAAGCAATAATATCATTGCTGAAGGATTAAGTTTTGCTACACACTCCAAAGGTGAACATTCTAAAGGCACACTAGTACACGATAATACTTCCGATATTGCCATTCTTCATAATCTTTATTCTTGCAATAGAGATAGAAATCCATTATTTAAAGGTGGTGCAAGAGGTGTTATAGTAAACAATTTTATTTATAATCCCGGATCGGCAGCTATGAGTTTTGGTCTGGTAGATACTGAATGGACTGATTATGAATATCAAATTGGAGAAATTTCCATTGTTGGTAATTATTTGCAGCCTGGCTCAAGTACAAGTGCCAGCCTTGCTTTGCTGAAAATTGGTAATGGGCCATGTGAGATATTTATGTCGGATAATATCTCAAATAAACCATCTGGAAGTATTCAAAACGAATGCAAAGGTGAAATATTGAAAATTGTTTCGGCTAAGTCCATTTGGAACGATAATATTCACGTACTACCGGTGATGGATGTACAACAAAATATAGTAAAAAATGCAGGAGCCAGACCTTGGAACAGGGATGAAATTGATACAAGGATTATAAATGATATGGTGACCGGTAATGGAAAAATTATTAACTATGAAACGGAAGTTGGAGGTTATCCTGACTATGCCCCGATATTCGAATCATTTCAGGAAGATAAATGGAACCTGGATTATATGCTGAAACTCTCTCCTAATCTTACTATTGTAACTCCGAACTCCGGACAACTTTTTTTTAAAGACTCAGTCTATACAATTGAATCGCTGATGAATAGAAATGATAATACAATCAATTATTTAGAGTTGTTAGTCAATGGTAATTCCGTAGGAAAATTAAGTCAAACCCCATATAAATGGGATATTTGTATCAAAGACACCGGCAATTACGAGTTATTGGTAGTTGCTGATATTGATAGCATGATGAAAACAGCGACAAAAACTTCCCATATTCGCGTAATCAATCCATCATCTACATTTGTAAAACAAAACAAATCAACAACACTTTCCTACTCATTTTCACCAAATCCGTTTCGGGTAAATACAAACATCAGTTACAATTTATCTGAACCAATGTTTGTTAAACTTGAAATTTATAATATCATGGGAACTCTGGTTGGTTCTTTGGTTAACGAATTTCAATCTGAAGGTGAGTATAATTTAAATTGGGAACCTCAAAATTTGCCTTCAGGTATTTATTTTAGCAATTTGCAGACAGGAAATGATGTGTTGTGCAGTAAATTAATATATCAATAGATAGTTCCAAATTTTTTTAACTCGCTATCCTCTATTGGATAAAATGATTTACTTTCCCTTACCTGTTAAAAATAATTGACCCAAATTCATAGAGTATATTATCTATTTTTTAAGTTGATAAAATCATGTGTATTAAATATGTCATTTTCTCCACATAATACTTTTAATCTAAAACTACTTTCGTAACGTCAAGTTATAAGAAAATCTTAATTTAATCATTATGAAAAGAATTTACACATTAGTTCTTATTGTGTTTTGTTTTATTGGATTATCATCTGCCAGAACAATTTATGTTTCTACTTCCGGAAATGATTCAAATCCCGGAACTGAAATCTCACCTTATCTAAACATACAAAAATCAGTTGATGAAGCGCAACCCGGTGATATGATTTATCTTCGTGGTGGAACTTATATGCTTACCAAACGGGTTAAGATTGAAAAAGCGGGAACAGAAATGGCTAGAATCAGTATGTTTGCCTATCCGGGCGAACGGGTTATTATTGATGGAACAAACCAAGTTGTGACCAGTGTAAATGATTTTAAACAAGCCCGTTGTTTCTACGTCAATCATTTTGGTGATTACTGGCATTTCAAAAATCTTGAATTTTGCAATGCAAAAGATAATGGACTGAAGCTGGAAGGAAGTTACAATATCGTTGAGAATTGTAAATTCTATAATAATAATGATACCGGTCTTCAAATTGGAATGTATAAAGATTTCTCAATAGAAGAAACACAATCGTTTCCTATCTCGGGCGAACCTCAATTTAATCCGAATTATAGTTATTGCAAATATAATCAGGTAATCAATTGCGATGCATGGAATAATTACGATAGTAAATCATTTAGTGGTAGCGATGATGGTGGTGATGCTGATGGATTTGCCTGTAAACTTTTTCCGGGTCCGGGAACTGAATTTCACGGTTGCCGTGCATGGAATAATTCTGATGATAACTGGGATTTATACATGGTGTATCATCCAATCGTAATTGAGAAATGTTGGAGTTGGAACGCAGGTAAAAGATCCGATGGGTCAACACCCGGTAATGGAAACGGATTTAAACTTGGTGGCGGTGGAACAGCTGGAGGAGCCGCATTTGCACAGTCGGTTGGTGCTCATGTAGTTCATAATTGTGTTGCTTTTGATTGTGCTCATAAAGGATTCGATCAGAATAACGCTTATGAGGCAATGTATTTGTTTAATAATGTGTCATTTGGTAATGAATATAACTACCGATTCCCAACCATTTTTATGTACGGTACTATGTACATGCGTAATAATATTGGGTTCAAACCAACAGTTTTGAATCATGAATTCCTTTCAATTGATAAAGTTGGAGCACAAGTACCAAATACAGACTATAATAGCTGGACAACTTTTGATGGTTGCGATCCATATAAAGATGGAAATAAAGTAGATGGTACAAAAGTATTTGTTCAGGATCATGCTGCTCAATTTAAAAGTGTATCATCCGATTTGTTTCTTGCTGATCGTCAGACTGATGGAAGTTTGCCGGATAATGATTTCTGTAAATTAATTACAGGAAGTAAATTTATCAATGCCGGTGAAAATGTTGAGAATTTTTCTCCGGCTGCACACAGTCCGGGTGGATTAACTTTAGCTCCGATTTCAATACTTTACAATGATGGAAAAGCGGATATGGGTGCTTTTGAAACAGGTGATCCAACAACAGCAACTTTTTCACTTATTTCAGGTAAAGCAAATCAATTTGTATTTACCGGGACTGCCATTCAAACAACAATTTATAAATGGGGTGGGGCTGCAACTGATGTAACTGTAAGCGATGTTCCTGCTGGACTCATTGTAGTGAAAGATGCTATTGCAAAAACGGTTACTATCTCTGGAATCCCAACAGCTGAAGGTATCTACTCAATTGTAAACGTTGGAGGTACAAATACTATAACATTAACAGGAACAATTAAAATTTCGACTGTAGCACCGGCTATTTTACAACTCACATCCGGAAAAGCTGCTCAGGAAGTATTTTTTGAAAATGCAATTGAGACAATGGTATTTACCTGGGGTGGAGGTGCTACCGATGTTACATATACTGCACTTACTGCAGGTTTACAAGCGGTAAAAGATGCAACCGCCAAAACCTTAACCATTTCAGGAATTCCTTCAGATGATGGCTTATTCGCCGTAAGTTCAGTTGGAGGAATGGAAGGATCGGTAGTTGAATTCAATTGTAATATAACCCGTGTCTTGCCAACAAAAATTTTGACAGGCGATTGGTATCATTTACAGGATTCAATAAATCATTTACCTGCAGATTTGCAAAACGTACTTTCTATCGGGACTACAAACAGTTCTTATCCTACTGTGTTGAATCCTGTATATGTAGAATCAACCGATTCTGCTCCAAGTGGTTGTACTATTGGTGCAATTAATGTAGAACGTAGTGGTGGTTATGTTCAGTGGACAATACCTAGTTTAGTGGAATTGAAATCAAATATTCATTTTACAGGAACACGTACTCTTAATGTTGAATGGACAATAGATGGTGTTACAAAAACATGGACTTCTGCGTCTTTAAGTAAACAGACTATGCTTAACTGGGATCTGATGCTAGCCATTGGGTTGGAACCAACAAAAAAACCGGTAACAATAAAATTTATCAATACTACTTCATCAGGAGGAATAAGAATGTACGATTTCTATGTGCAAACCTATGATGTTCCTTCAGTTATTGAATCAGTAAAAGTTCAGGAAACCCAATTTCCGATGTATCAGACTGAAACAGCATTGATAGTTTATGGCGAAATATCTTCATTGAAGGTGTTTAATTTATCAGGTAGGTTAGTCTCTGAATCAATTATGTCACAATTAGTAGAAACAAACAAATTAAACAAAGGGGTTTATCTTGTTCAAGTAAAAGATAAAGCCGGACGAATTATAAATCAGAAATTCATAAAAAATTAATATCTTTGTAATCCTGTCAGTTACACAATTGTCAGGATTTACAATTTTCTTATTTTACTATTATTGATTAAAAACTTAATTTCAACATGAGTATCAAATCAAATTTTATCCTGTCAGTATTGTTGGTCTTTTCTTTTAGCATATTTGCCGAAACCATTCCTTATTCTCAACGTATGACAAATTCCCAAATGTCGCGTAGTGGATCATTAAGTAGTTGGGATTATCCCGATGGCCTTTTTGTGGAATCGATTTTAAAAGTCTATGCTAAATATGGTGGAAGCACCTATTACAATTATGCTTTGAACTATGCAAAAGCAACTGTTAATTCAACCACAGGAAAAATAGGGTCTGGTTATAGTTTTACAGCCTATACATTAGACAACGTCAATCCTGGAATGTTTTTGCTGGATGTTTATAACAGGGATGGCTCGTCACAATTTAAAATTGCATTGGACACTTTATACAAACAATTGCAAAAACAGCCACGAACTACTGATGGCGGTTATTGGCATAAACAAACCTATCCAAATCAAATGTGGCTCGATGGATTGTATATGGGAACACGTTATTATGCAGCATACGAAAAGCAATTTGACAATGGTTTAAAATATGATGATATCGTAAACCAATTTGTGCTGATTCACAGTAAAACATACGACCCGGAATTCCAGTTGAATTATCATGCATGGTCGGCAACCCCGACGGATGCGAACTCGTTTTGGGCAAATGAGAATGACCCATTTAAAGGTTGTTCTAAAGAATTTTGGGCTCGTGGATTGGGATGGTATGCTGCGGCATTGGTCGATGTGTTGGAAATTTTACCTGAAAATTATGCAAAACGGCAAGAATTGTTGGATATTCTGAATCAGGTAGCAGCCGGTATAAAACGCTGGCAAGATCCTGTAAGTGGTTGTTGGTATCAATTGCTTCGCTATGATAGTTCAATGACATCTAATGGAACACCGAATTATATTGAAGCATCAGCATCCAGTATGTATACTTATGCACTCCTTAAAGCTATTCGTTTAAATTTGATATCGAATGCCGATTATTTACCAACTGCCACAAAGGCGTATCAGGGATTGCTTGATAATTTTATTTCGCAAGATTCAAATGGTAATTTATCGTTAAACCGAATTTGTCGTTCAGCCGGATTAGGACCAGCATCCAATACTTCGCGCGATGGAACTATTAATTATTACCTGAATGGGAGCGATGCCGGAAGTATTGTTTCTAATGATTTAAAAGGTGTTGGACCATTTATTATGGCCAGTGTGGAATATGAAACATTGAATAATTCAACTGCAACTATAACTTTAAAAAAAAACTCAAATAGTCAATACAATGTTGTAAGTAATAAGAATAATGTAAGAATTCAGTCTCCAGTAAATAATATTTCAGATGTAAGTATTTACAATTCAAATGGTATTGAAATAAATCATTGGCAAGGTCGCGATTATAGTGAAGTTTTAATTCCACTTTCAAACTTTCGACAAGGATTATACTTTTTTAGAATTAATGGCTATGTATTAAAACGGATTATTAATATTTAATGCGTTTGTAATTTATTCCTATTCAAGCTAAAAATGCAGAAAAATTGACCTAAAAGTCAATTTTTCTGCATTTTTAGTCAATTTTTACACAAGGTTTTAATGATTAAATTATATATTTGTTTTTATATAATTTCAATTTTATAAACATTTAAATTTAATTATTATGAAAAGAAAAATTACAAAATTAATGGCACTAACACTCTAGCTATTGTTGACAACATGGAACGCTGAGGCACAAGTTTATCATTCAATAACAGCTGAAACTACAATTATTTTAACCCAAGAAAATGTTGCTGCGGCAGATTATATGACAGCAACTGATAACTGGGTAACAGGTAAAAGTTATTGTGGTTTATCCGGAGTAACCTTATTCAATATGAGTAGTGTCGGTAGAATAATGACGATTAATGTGTCAGGTGTTGCTGCCTTTGATCTTTCTGTTCAAAATACTACAGCCGATAGAAATTTTATTCTCACAATTGGTAGTGGTGATCCGGTTACTGTAGCTCACGATGCAAGTGGTTGCCAATTATTTCATTATGCAACCGGAAATACAGGAGATATTACTATTAAGCTAGAAGGTGGTGGTATAGGTTTTGTTTATCCATCTATAATTACTCTTTATCCACCGGCAAATCCAACAATTTCCCAGTTTGTTGCAGAAGGGGTAACTGCCACTATTGATGAAGTAAATAAAACAATTACAGCAGAGTTGCCAAGTGGGACTAATCTTACAACTATTGAACCTATTGTTACTATAGGGGGAACAGCTACAAGTTATACTCCTCTAGGTGCCCAGAACTTTTCCGCTGGTGCTGTTAATTACATAGTAACTGATGGACAGACAGTTCCAACGACTGCAACATATGCTGTAACATTGAAGGCTGCAACAGTTGCCAGTTCAGAAAAAGATCTTACGGACGTTATGATTGGAGGTAAAACTCCGATGTTTAATAGTGAAACAAATACTTATAGTATTGTATTACCAAAAGCATCGAGTTTGACTCAAGCTGTTTCGTTTACTTTGCCTATTGCAGCTTCAGCAGATTTTACTTCTGGTACAGATGTTGACTTAAGTTCTACTCAGGACATTACAGTAACAGCTCAGGATAATACTACGAAAGTCTTTCATTTTATGGCTACTGTAGGAACAAAGAACATAGCATATGTTACGTTAGCAACTGGGAATGACGATCCATATTTACTCGAAAGTTTACTTTCAAAAGGATATTATGTAGAAAATGTAATTGCTGACGCTCAGACCGTAAGTTTTTTTGATAGTTTTGATTTGGCTATTCTATTTGATGTGGTTAATAGTTCTAATGCAGCTGCTGTAAATATGGCTGGATTAATCGGTACAAAACGCTTCCTTAACTTGAAAGCTTATATGTATGGTAAGACAGGATGGCCAACAGGTGGAGGTGTTAATTTTACCGATCCGGATGCTGTACAAAAGGCTACTGTAATGACCGATTATGTATCACATCCAATATTTTTAGGTCTAACATTTGCCGATGTTGATGTAACACTAGTTGATGCAGGTGGTACTTACAGAGCTTTGCAAGGTGTTACAACTCCTGGTTCAGGTACTGTTATTGCTACAGTAGCGAATAATCCAACTGCAGCAAACATCATTGAAGATAATAGTGTTGAAAGTGCTATGTATATGTTTATTGGTTTGGCTAATGGTGGTTCTACTTATGGTCTGGCTAATATAAGTGCAGATGGTAAAAAATTATTGGATAACGCTGTAGAATACTTATTAGGAGATACTAAATATGTTCCGAATTCTACTTCATTAAAAGGATTAGAAATCTCTGGGGTTACATTTGATGGTACTACTATTCATAATGCTCAAAATGTACTTTTAAACGTTTATGATATTGCAGGTAGATTAATTGTAAGTTCAACAAATGATATTCAAATGTCCGGAATTTCGAAAGGAACTTATATTGTTCGAAGCAATAATGGTGTTTTGAAAATTGCATTAATAAAATAGTTTTCAGATAAAATTAATAATTTAGTTAATCTAGAAAGCGCAACGTTGTGATAACGTTGCGCTTTTTTAGTGCGCCGTACTTGATATAAGTAATGAGAAAAATATAATGTCTCATTGATAAACTCGTAATATTCTGTTTGTCAACTATTTATTGAATAGTAAATGGTTTATTGTTTTAATGGTACATACTTAAAATACCGATTGTACAAAAAAAATACCGATTTGTTGAATGAATTAGGCTGACCTAAAAAATGTTGTTAATAAAATAATTTGACTAAATCTGTTTTTATTCGGAAAGAACTTCTTATTATCACATAAAGAATAAACTAGCTCCGGCAATACTGATTACTGCGCCAATTATTTGCTGGGGCTTGATTTTTTCTTTGAACATAATAGCTGAAGGAAGAATAATGAAGATTGGAACCAGAGACATTAGCGTGGAAGCAATTCCGGTTTTTGTCTGTTGAATGGCAAACAAAGATAAAGCCACTCCGATAAATGGTCCGAAAAACGACCCGATAGTAACTGATTGTATTCCACTTGAATGCGTAAATGCTTTGGCAAGTTTTTTCCAACGACCCAAAAAGGTTATCAAAATGGCAAAACTTAGTAATCCAAATACAGCTCTAATTTGAGTTGCCGCTATCGGATCATAATCTCCCATTCCTTTTTTGCTCAAAATTAGTCCAACTGCTTGACCTAGAGCTCCCCCAAATGCCAATAAAAATCCTTTAAATGAAATGTTTAGTCTCATTCTTTTATTTGAAATAGCTATGATAATTCCAATTAAACTAATGGCAATTGCTGATATGCTTTTTATAGATAATATCTCGTCCAGAAAAAACCATCCAATAATAGCTGTTAGCATAGGAGCCAGACTCATAATTAATGCCGCTGTTCGAGAACCAATCAGCATATAAGATTGGAATAGAAACATATCGCCTAAAAAGAATCCGATAAATCCCGATAAACCTAACCAAAACCATTGATAGCCTGTTGCATCGGTGGGAATAAATGCGCCTCGTGTAAAAAAAGTAGTAATTCCCAAAAAACCGATAGCAAATAATAACCGAATGAAATTAACTGATAATGAGCCGATTTTATACCCTGCCTTTTCAAAAAATACGGCACTCATGGTCCAGCAAACGGCCACACCTAATCCGGCAAACTCTCCTATATGCGATTGAAACACGTTTCTTTTATTTTAAAAAATTTAGAGTGCAAAGATAAGTATCTAATTCCATATTTTAATGAGAAATTGTATATTTATACTATTGGTTTCATTAAACTGATGATTAAAATACTCCGTTTGTATATAAAGAGTTCGTAATAATTTTGCTACCTTTGTAGACCGTAAATGAAAAGAATTGTTTATTTTTAATTGTTCATAATTAAATAGTTACAGTGCCAAAAGAAGATTATTTACTAAAGTATCTGGAAAAACTGAGTCGTGTTATTGCTGCAATGATTGGGTTAAGAGAAAAGGGATTTCTGGATGACTCAATAAAATTAGCAGAAGAAACGTACAAAGAATTGCTCGATCTGGATATTGATAAATTGCTAAAAATGCCGGTAAGTGAGTTTTCAGTTCTTCTTAAAACAACTGGATATTCTGCCAAATATCTTGAAGCATTAGCCGAATTAACAACTGAATTGGCAAATTCATTTATGATATTGAAAAATGAACAAGCACAGAATATCTATACAAAAGCACTTGAAATTTATTCTTTATTGAATGAAAAAGACAAAACTTTTTCTTTTGAAAGAGAAACCAAAATTTCGAAATTAAAAGAGCTAATTAATAAATAACGGTATTACAAAGTGATAAATATCACGAACTTAATCTCAAACTAAAGCTAAATATCTTATTAAAAATGATAAACTACAAAAACAAACAACATCCCGAAAAGGATATGATTTTCGGTATTCGTGCCGTAATTGAAGCCATTCAGTCCGGAAAAGAAATGGATAAAATTCTGTTGCGTCGTGATATGACCAGCGAATTATCTCGCGAATTATTTGCGGCATTAAACGGTTTACAGGTTCCTGTTCAATATGTTCCACTTGAAAAGTTGAACAAAATGACAATGAAAAACCATCAGGGAGCAATTGCTTTCATTTCTCCAGTAGCTTATCAACGTATAGAAGATATTATTCCCGGAATTTACGAAGAAGGTCGCTTGCCTTTTATTGTTGTGTTGGATGGTGTTACCGATGTTCGTAACTTCGGAGCTATTGCCCGTACGTGTGAATGTGCCGGAGTGGATGCTATTGTTGTTCCAACTAAAGGTGGGGCAGGAATTACTGCAGACGGAGTTAAAACTTCAGCAGGAGCTTTGCTTAAAATTCCGGTTTGTCGTGAAGCAAACCTTGGAAATGCGATAAAATTTTTAGCTGCATCGGGCATTAAACTGATTGCTGCCAGCGAAAAAGCAACGAAAAACTATACTGAAGCCCGTTTTACTGAACCTGTTGCATTTATCATGGGATCAGAAGATGAAGGCGTGTCGCCAGACTATTTAAAGCTCTGCGATGAAATAGTAAGCATCCCCATGTTAGGAACAATAAACTCTTTAAACGTTTCGGTTGCAGCAGGTGTGTTGATTTATGAAGGAGTGAGACAAAGACAAATGATCTAATGATTTTTTGATGTGTTAATGTAATGAATAAATCATCATATTATCTCATCATCTCATCATCTCATCATCACATCATCTCATCATCACATCATCTCATCATCACATCATCACATTACTAAATTATCACATTAAAAAATGACTGTACTTTACGAAGATAACCATATAATAGCTGTAAATAAAACCTGTTCGGAAATTGTACAGGGAGATAAAACCGGCGATGAACCGCTTTCGGAAACAATTAAAAAATATCTGAAAGAGAAATACAATAAACAAGGAGAAGTTTTCTGTGGGGTGACTCACCGTCTCGATCGTCCGGTGAGTGGTGTAGTTTTGTTTGCAAAAACAAGCAAAGCACTTACTCGTTTAAACGATATGTTTAAAAATCAGGAAGTTAAAAAGACATATTGGGCATTGGTGAAAGAAAAGCCTACTTTCTCAGATGGTCGTTTAGAACATTATTTGGTGCGAAACGAAAAGCAAAATAAATCGGTGGCATACGAGAAAATAGTTCCGAATGCAAAAAAAGCGGCACTAAGCTATAAATTGATTGCACAATCCGACACTTATTTTTTACTCGAAGTTCATTTAGAAACGGGACGTCATCATCAAATTCGTTGCCAGTTAGCCAAAATAGGTTGTCCGATTAAGGGTGATTTAAAATATGGTTTTGCCCGCTCAAATCCCAATGGTGGCATCAGTCTTCATGCACGAAATGTGGAATTTGTGCATCCGGTCTCACAAAAATTAATTCAAATAACAGCACCTGTTCCCCAAGACGACAAATTGTGGTTGACCTTTGAGAAGATGGTTTAACTTTTTATTGGGATAAGCAATTCTCAATCGCTTGAAAATAGAAGAGGCTGTCTCAAAACAAAAAAAAGGACGAAAATTACATTAATAACAGCAAATTTACATAAATAATAAACCGTTGGAATTGTGTTATTTACAGAATTTAGTAGCTGTAGTATATGTGTCCTTTTTCGTAATTTACGCTTGACTATCGGTAAACAAGTTCAGAACAACTTTTTTGAGACAGTCTATGGTAATATTATAATTTTTCAAAAACCTCTTTCGCAAAAGTTTCCAAACCCGGATCACGTGCACCCATAAGTAATAAAACGCAGGGTTCACTGAAATGACTTTTTAGTTCTTCAACCAAATTTTTTCTATCTTCTACAAAAAAAGCATTTTTACCCAATTTTTGAATGTCAATTATCAAATCGTTTGCCGATATATCTTTTATTGCCGAACCACCAGCATAAAAAATCTCGGACATCCAAATTTCATCTTCGGGACGAAGCACGGCTACGATTTCCTGAACAAAGTCATTACGCAGGAATCGGGTAGGACCGTAGCCATGTGGTTGAAACCATGCAATTACTTTTGGAGCAATAGGTTGGCAGGCAGAAATAGAAGCAGCACATTTGGCAGGGTTATGGGCATAATCGTCGATAAGTGTAACATCGTTTTTCTTCCCAATAATTTGATGGCGACGGAAAATACCTTCATATTTTGCTAAAGCTTCTGCAGCAGTTTCAAAACTTACTCCCAATTTATTAACCACGGCTATGGCTGCCAACGCATTTTCCATATTATGTTTTCCAACAGTGTTCATATTCACAGTTGTGCCATTTACCTTAAATTGTATCTGAAAGCCTTTTTGCTGAAAATTTATTCCTATATAACCTGCTTTTTGTGATGAGTTGGTGGCAAAATCATTTTCTCCGTGTGTTGATAATTGAGCAGCAAGTTTATTCGAACGATTAGTAATAAAAATATTTTTTGTATTATTGCGAAAGATTTCAAAGATTTTCATTAACTCGTCAATTTCTTGATGATCTTTTTCAATATTCAACAGTAATCCGATTTCAGGATGATATTGAACAATTGATCCATCACTTTCATCAGCTTCAATAACCAACCATTCGCCTTTACCTACTTTTGCGTTGCCAATTTTTCCTTCACGAATAATACTAGTTAATCCGGCTCCGCTTATTATACTTGGTGCTAATCCTGCGTATTGCAAAATATCAAAAATCATAGCAGATGTTGTGCTCTTTCCCGAAGTACCCCCAACAGCTATTGTTTTTTTGCTTTCAGCAATTAATGCCAACACTTGTGATCGTCGTAAAATAGGAATATTCATTTCACGAGCCTTTTTTACCTCAAAAACTGTATCCTCTATTGCTGTGGACACAACCACTAAATCCGTTTTGTCTGTAATACCGGAACCATCTTGTAAAAAGCATTTAATAGTTTCGGCTTCGAGTTTTTCTTTCGTGTCATTCGGTGTGTCTGCCAAGAAATAACGATCGCTTCCACTTACGTCTTTACCTATACCTTGGAGGTATTGAGCAATTGCACTCATGCCAGTACCGGCTATACCAATAAAAAAGATATTATTGAAATTGTTGATTGTCATATTATTACAATTATATGCTTGTTTTTTTTTCGAATATCAAAAGTAAGAAATAAAAAATGTATTTAATACTATTTTGTGTCGAATTATGACAATATTAATTTTCTGTGCCAAGATGTAAATTTGGTCACACCTATTAATAGATGTCAACAATAAATTAACATTTGGTTACAGATTCCATCTTTAAACGTCATATATACTAAAGTTCGTTCTAAAATATTCATTTTCACAATAAGCTAAGTTGCAAAGAAAAAACAATTAAGTTTTCTCTTTATGTCAAATTGATGTTATTGTAAAATGTTAAATTAGTAACTTTACAGTTTGTGTATTAGCGACTTACGTAACGATTGTTACGCAAATAATATCAATATATGCCATCTATGTATTTACCATTACACAATGTACCATTTACGATTTAATAAAAAGAAGATAAACAGCATATTACGAGTTTATTAATGAGACATTATATTATTTTCATTACTTAAATTGGTAGATGACAATTTGTTTAATTGTTTTTCTAACGAAGCCATTGCTATAATAAGATCAAAAAAATTCATATCTCAAAACCTATTTTTTTTGAAATAAATTAGTATTAAAAAAAAATCTTTATTTTTAAAACCAAAATTAAATTCTAGTACTATGTATTTAACATGTAATTACTCATTAATAAAATCAGGTAAGCTAGTGATTATTATCATTGGATGCATGCTATTCCCTTTTACAATTCAATCGGCAACAGGTAACTGGAATAGTAGCGTAACAGGTGGTAGTATTGTTTATACAACTTCAGAATCTGCTACACCTCAGAAAGATGCTTCCGGTAATAATTTGACAGTAGTATATCTCGAAAATTTGATTATGAGTAAAATAGGACAAAATACGAATGCTGATGATGTGAATTGGTTGCTTTCAATGGGATATCGCGTTATTGAGTTAGATTATGCCAATCATACAAATACTGTAACACCTAAAATTAATGATGATATTATTGCTATAAATAAAGCCATAAATAATGGTTCATTTTGTGGTTTAAGCAATTGTTCTAAATATCGCTCATGGGTGTTATTCGAAGGTTACAGAATAGCACGCGATGTCCCTTATTTTGTTGACGATCCTACTGTTTATAATTATTCAGCAGCTTATGAAACAGGTGATTCCTTACGAATGGACATTGTTTATCCGGCAAATTCTTCGGTACCTGTCCCAGTCGTTATATCCTTTTCGTACAGCAACAGTTATTTCGGTTCTGCAAATATCAATCAACGTTTTAATCTTGGAAACACGCTAGCCAGCTTCAATGATTCATTTTTGGAAGGAGCACCTGCCAATGGTATTGCATGGGCAATTGCCGATCATCCAAAGTATTGTCCGTGGGGAAATGGTAAACCTGTTAATCCTACCGATAATAAAACTTATGCATCCTATGAAACAAATCCTGATGCTGCCCAAAAAGTAAAATCTGCCATTCGTACACTTCGTACAAAAGGAGTGGGATTTGGTTTATCCGGCAAGATAGGTGTATATGGTTTTTCGAGAGGTTCCGATGCAGGATCAATGGCTGTTGGCGACAGAACTGTAACCGAATTTGAAAATGTCGGTTTTAATATTGGTGTTTCGGACGATGTACAAGTCGCAGCGCTTGGGTCAGGTGTATTCGACTTTACAAAAATTTATGATGTAACAGATGATGGTGATTCAAATCTGGAATCAAAATGTCCGATAGCATGGGGCCCATTGTCTTCAAATTTTGCCCTGTGGGAAACAATGGGTTCAGCATATCTGGCCGAAACCTCGGCTTCAGCACCGGTTATTTTCTTTTATAACACCACCGATGCCGCATATTATCAAAGTCAAATTGCCAGTTTTAAGTCAAAATTAGATTTACTTCTTGTACCCACAGAAACTGTGATTAATTACGGTACCGGACATGCAGTACCTCAAACAAGTGTGCCTTTATCAAAATTGTATGATTTCTTCAAAGTATATCTAACTCCACCTTCAGTTTCAACCGGATTCAAAAATATTACAATGAATACGAATGAAAATTTGCAACTTGTGGTTTCGCAAAATACAGCTAAAGATGAATTGAATGTGATATTCAGACCTCAAAACGATGATAAAGTTCAAATTTCACTTTGCAATTTGTCAGGTACTTTATTGTTTAATTTGGAAAAACGGTATGACATAACTGGTTCTGTAAATGAAAGCATTCAACTTAGACCATTACATCTTTCAAAAGGTATATATTTTGTAAAGGTGGCAAATGGAAATTTTAAGAGTACAAGAAAAATAATTTTATAGATTTAAATATTTTTTTAAGTTGAAACAATTTGTTTTCAGCACTTAATTTTAAACCTCTTCTCGGAAATATCTGTGAGAGGTTTTTTGTTTTATTCAATGTAGTATATAACTCTAATATTTTCTTAAAAAAAACATGAAAAGATAGTTTTGTTGATAAATTTTTAAAAAATATTTTCAAGAAAATTAATATTTTATCGCTCAGTTGTTATTGTATTTTTCAACTTAAAATTGTAAGATTTTAAATAAATTGCAATCTATTTATTTAAATGGGTTTATCTATTTTAATTCAAATATACTTATTGTATTTTAAACAATATATAAAGCGTTGTTATTGTAGTTGCTACAGTATTCAATGTATTGGTAATGTGTTTTATAACATATGCGAATTACATTGTTTATATTGAAATATATTCTATTTTTGTGTTTTAAACTAATCATCTGAACCCATGTCAAACGAAAATACATATAATCCGCATGTCTCAGTTGACTGTGTAGTTTTTGGCTTCGACAGCGATAATTTAAAAGTGCTGTTGATTGAAAGAACCATCAAAGAACAAAACGAATCATATAACGACAAAAAACTTCCCGGAAGTATTATTTTAAATGATGAAAACCTTGATGAAGCTGCTTCCAGGGTTTTGACAGAACTGACAGGTCTGAAGAATATTTATTTGAGTCAGTTTAGAAGTTTTGGAGGCCCTGAAAGGACAAAGAATCCGAGAGATATTTTGTGGCTTGAAAATACAACGCAATTAAAAATTGGTCGTATAGTTACGGTTGCTTATGTAGCTTTGATTAAAATCGACCGGAAGATACTTTCAAATTCCGAAGAAACATCGGCAAACTGGTATGATCTGAATGATGTAACGAAAATGAAAATGGCTTTTGATCATGCTGATATAATCAATAGAGGTCTTGAATATATCCGTCATAGAATGGATATTGAACCTCATTTACTTTTTGAATTGTTGCCAAGAAAATTTACTATTTCACAATTACGAACTTTATATGATACCGTTCATCAAACACGCTCTGATGTTCGTAATTTTCAAAAAAAAGTGGCACAATGGTCTTATGTGGTAGCACTTGAAGAACTAGAGGAAGGTGTTCCCCATAGGGCAGCGAGACTTTATAAATATAAAAAATAGCTACTAACAGCCCCCTAACCCCCTAAAGGGGGAATTGAAAAATTGTATTGATTATTACAACAAGATATTTATAATTATATGGAAAATAAAATGAATAAACCAAACGAAGCTATTTCTAACTCCCCCTTCAGGGGGTCGGGGGCCTTTTTATTTGGTTATGATTTAGGTAGTTCGTCTGTTAAGGCGAGTTTGGTAAATGCCGAAACAGGTGAATGTGTATCGAGCGCATTTTTCCCAAAAAAAGAAATGGAGATAATTTCGGTAAAAGCCGGTTGGGCCGAACAAGATACTGAAGTCTGGTGGAAGAATCTGAAACTGGCTACACAGGTTGTTTTGGAAGAATCGGCTGTAAATCCTGCAGCGATTAAGGCTATAGGTATTTCGTATCAAATGCATGGCTTGGTGCTTGTAGACGAAAACCAACAGGCAATTCGTAATTCCATTATCTGGTGTGACAGCCGTGCAGTTCCTTACGGACAAAAGGCATTTGAAGAAATTGGAGGTAAGATGTGTTTATCGAATTTGTTGAATTCTCCAGGAAATTTTACCTTGTCGAAAATGGCCTGGGTAAAAGAAAATGAGCCTGAAAACTTTGCAAAAGCCAAATATTATATGTTACCCGGTGATTATCTGGCCATGCGTATGACAGGCAAAGCTTGTACAACAGTTTCCGGATTATCGGAGGGAATTTCATGGGATTTTAAAGCTGAACGTCCTGCGCAATTTCTACTTGACTATTTTGGGTTTGAAAGCAGCCTGATTCCTGAAATTGTTCCTGCTTTCGGTCAACAAGGGACTTTAAAAACCGATATAGCTTCCGAGCTTGGATTGGCTGCAGGAACTCCTGTAACTTATCGTGCCGGCGATCAACCAAACAATGCTTTATCACTTAATGTGTTAAATCCGGGTGAAATTGCTGCAACCGGTGGTACTTCGGGTGTGGTTTACGGTGTAAACGATGATGCTAAGTATGATCCACAATCGCGTGTAAACTCTTTTGCTCACGTGAATCATACGAAAGAAGCCCCTCGTGTAGGTGTTTTGCTTTGCATCAACGGTACTGCGATTTTAAACACCTGGATTAAAAACAATGTGGCACCCGAAGGGATTAGTTATGCAGAAATGAATGAACTGGCAGCCGGAATACCTGTTGGTAGTGAAGGTGTCAGTATTATTCCTTTTGGTAACGGAGCCGAACGTGTATTGGGAAATCAGGAACCAAATTGCTCTATTCATGGAATAAACTTTAACCGAATTAGCAAAGCGCATTTAATACGTGCAGCTCATGAAGGAATTGCATTTTCATTTAAATATGGAATGGATATAATGAACAAAATGGGCATCGAAACCAAAACTATTCGTGCCGGGTATGCCAATTTATTCTTAAGCCCTATTTTCCGTCAAACTTTGGCCAATATTACCGGAGCAACTATTGAACTTTATAATACTGATGGTTCTGTTGGTGCAGCCCGTGGAGCCGGAATAGGAGCGGGAATTTATAAAGACGCAGAAGAAGCTTTTGCTAGCTTGAAGAAAATTCAGGTTGTAGTTCCCGAAGCTTGTGACAGGGAAGCTACGAAGGTGGCTTATGAAAAATGGCTGAAGTACGTTTAATATGCTAATTTGAAAATGTGCTAATGTGCCAATGAAAGGTGCGAAGCAAATAAATATTAATAATGACCCAAAAAATAACAGAAAAAACAAATTCTTAGGAATATATCAATAAATAACTAAATATTAAAGATTATGAGTACAAAAGTTTATTTCCCAACAGTGGAAAAAATCAAATTCGAAGGAAAAGAAAGTAAAAACCCAATGGCATTTCGTTATTACGATGCCGATAAAGTGGTTTATGGTAAACCCATGAAAGAATGGCTTAAATTCAATATGGCTTGGTGGCATACATTGTGTGCAGAAGGTAGTGATCAATTTGGAGGTGGTACACAAGTTCACCCATGGGTTGGAGCTCCTGATGCTTTACAGGCCGCTAAAGATAAGATGGATGCAGGTTTTGAATTTATGCAAAAAGCCAATATTGATTATTATTGTTTTCATGATATCGATTTAATTAGCGAAGGAAGTTGCATTGCCGAATACGAAGCTAATATGAAAGCTATTGTTGCTTATGCAAAACAAAAACAAGCTGAAACAGGGATCAAATTGATGTGGGGTACTGCAAATGTTTTCTCTTCAGCTCGTTATATGAATGGTGCAAGTACCAATCCTGATTTTAATACAGCTGCACGTGCAATGGTTCAGATTAAAAACGCCATGGATGCAACAATCGAATTAGGTGGTAAAGCTTATGTTTTCTGGGGAGGTCGCGAAGGTTACATGTCTTTGTTGAATACCAACATGAAACGTGAAAAACAACACATGGGTATGATGTTGACTAAAGCTCGTGATTATGCTCGTGCAAAAGGATTCAAAGGAGTTTTTCTTATTGAACCAAAACCAATGGAACCAATGAAACATCAATATGATGTGGATACCGAAACGGTTATCGGATTCCTGAAAGAATATGGTTTGGAAAAAGATTTCAAAATAAATATCGAAGTAAACCATGCAACTTTGGCCGGTCATACTTTCGAACACGAATTGCAATGTGCGGTAGATCGCGGTATGCTTGGTGCTATCGACGCTAACCGTGGAGATGTTCAAAATGGTTGGGATACAGATCAGTTCCCTATCGATATTTATGAATTGACTCAGGCTATGTTAGTTATACTTCAAGGTGGTGGTATGCAAGGTGGCGGTGTAAACTTCGACGCTAAACTTCGTCGTAATTCAACCGACTTGGATGATTTATTTATTGCTCATATCTCAGGAATGGATGTAATGGCTCGTGCTTTGGAAGCTGCAGCAGCAATTTTGGAAGAATCTCCTTATAAGAAAATGGTTTCTGACCGTTATGCTTCTTTCGATGCCGGCAAAGGTAAAGAGTTTGAAGAAGGAAAATTATCTTTCGAAGATTGTGTTGCTTATGCAAAATCGCAAGGTGAACCAAAACAAATAAGTGGTAAACAAGAACTTTACGAAGCTATCGTAAATATGTATATTTAATCAGACAAAAGAACAAAGAACAAAGAGCAAAGACGATTTCAGTCTTATCTTTGTTCTTTAATCTTTGCTCTTAAATCTAAAAATATGAACACGCAAAAGGGTAGTAAATTTTTCATTTTCGGAATCACACTCGTCGCAACATTAGGAGGTCTGTTATTTGGATACGACACGGCAGTTATTTCAGGTGCTGAGAAAGCATTACAAAATTATTTTCAAACTAGTGATGTTTTACACGGAATAACTATATCTAGTGCTTTGATTGGTTGTATCATTGGTGGAATAATTTCAGGTGTTTTAGCATCGAAATTCGGACGAAAAAAATCGTTAATGTTCGCAGCTTTTATGTTTTTCATATCAGCTCTGGGATCAGGTTATCCTGAATTTCTATTTTTTCAAAAAGGCGATACATCAGGTAGTTTAATATTTATGTTTATCACCTATCGTATAATTGGAGGTATTGGTGTTGGACTTGCATCCGCTATTACACCAATGTATATTGCTGAAATTGCACCTGCAGATATTCGCGGTAAATTAGTTTCATGGAATCAATTTGCCATTATTTTTGGTATGTTGGTGGTTTATTATGTAAATTATTTTATTGCTGTAGGACAGCCTATCGAGTGGATTTATAAAGAAGGTTGGCGTTGGATGTTTGCATCTGAAGCTATACCAGCCGGCATTTTTGCTGTTTTATTATTCTTGGTTCCCGAAACTCCACGTTACCTTGTACTTACCAATCAAAATGAAAAAGCATTTTCGGTACTTACAAAAATCAGTGGAACAACCGTTGCAAAACAAATTCTAGATGACATTAAAGCCACTGCTCATGAGACCACCGGAAAACTATTTTCGTATGGATGGAAGGTGGTGCTAATTGGAATTCTATTGTCTGTTTTCCAACAATTTGTTGGTATAAATGTAGTTCTTTATTATGCCCCCCGAATTTTCGAAAGTATGGGAGTCGGTCGTGATACGTCAATGTTACAAACGATAGTAATGGGTTTTGTGAATATTGCATTTACGTTAGTGGCTATTTTTACAGTAGATAAGTTTGGGCGAAAACCTTTGTTGATTATCGGATCGATCGGTATGGCAATTGGGATGTTTGCAATCAGCGGACTAGCTTATTCAGAAGTTATTGGTGTTAGTACTCTCGTGTTTATTATTATCTATACTGCATCGTTTATGATGTCTTGGGGACCAATTTGCTGGGTATTGATTTCTGAGATCTTCCCGAACACAATTCGTGGAAAAGCGATTGCTATTGCAGTAGCAGCACAATGGATAGCAAACTTTATAGTTTCTTCAACTTTCCCAAGTCTTATTAGTTTCAGTTCCACATTTACATATGCATTATACGGATTTATGTCTGTATTGTCTGCAATATTTGTTTGGAAAATGGTTCCTGAAACCAAAGGCAAAACATTGGAAGATATGTCTAAATTGTGGAAAAAATAAAGTCATTGACTCCCGAATTCTATCGGGATTTTCATTTACTATTTACAATAAAATCGTCCCGGAGTTCTACAAAGAATTTCGGGACGATCTTTATTTATGGCAAAGCATTAAGCTAAAATTATTCATATATTTGCAAATCAAAAAATATAGAACATGAATGAGAAAACAATTTATCAGGTAGATGCTTTTACCAATACGCCTTTCAAGGGCAATCCGGCAGGTGTGATGATTGTTGACGATAAATTCCCGGCAGAAATGATGCAGAATTTGGCCATGGAAATGAATTTGTCCGAAACGGCTTTTATCATTCCCAATGAAAATGAGTTTCGGATACGGTATTTTACGCCAACCTGTGAAGTTCCGCTTTGTGGACAGGCAACGCTCGCCAGTGCTCATATTATCTATGAATTGGGATTGAAAAAAGAAGATGAGTCTATAGCCTTTAAAGCGGAAGGTGCCGACCTTACAATTAGCAAACAAGGCGATTGGATAGCTATGAACTTTCCGGCATACCCTTTGCAAGATATGGAAATTCATGCCGATTTTAAAGCCAGTGTAGGATTTGAACCGTTGGAAATGTATTCCAGCATGTACGATTGGGTGATTGCCGTTGCAGATTCGGAAGCCGCAATCTTAAGCGCAACCCCTGACTTTGAACGAATGAAAACCAATGGACTTGGGGAATTGATGATAACTGCCAAGGGCGAACAACCCGATCGTGATTTCGTATTGCGTGTATTTGCTCCTTCGTCAGGAATAAGCGAAGATCCGGTAACAGGTTCAGCTCATTGTGCATTAACACCTTTATGGCATATGAAGACCGGAAAAGTGGAATTTAATTCCCTACAACTTTCCAAACGTACCGGTCGGTTAAAAGTGAAACTTCTTGGTGGCCGTGTAGAAATAAAAGGACAGGCGATTACAGTTTTTCAAGCTCATTTAAAAATCTATGATTCAAGGAAATCTATATCTGAATAAAGTCAAAAAGGTCCAAAGATTTTAAACCGAATCTTTGGACCATATGTCTATTAGACAATCAAATATATTTACTTTACGATCATTTTTTGTCCCCTACCATTTTGTTGATTATCATTGCTATAATTAACGAAATAAATACCCTGAGAAACATCAAGTACAACCGTGTTTTGTCCTGTCTTAATTTCTTGAACCTTAATTATTTTTCCCAAAATATCTGCTACGATAATCTTTCCAGCTTGCATTTCATCATCTAGTTGAATCGAAAAACGTCCATTGGTTGGGTTTGGATAAATGCTAAATCCAGACAGTTGTTTATCGTTAAGCCCTGCATTAACATAATCATATGCTTCAGATAAACTTGTACACCCATTTTTGTTGGCTACTTCTATTACATAAGCGCCATCTTCTGTTGGGATATAACTCTTCTCGGTAGCTCCACTAATTGGGTCTAAATAACCACTTATGACATCTCCTACTCGAATATACCATTGAAATCCAGAAGCAGGTGTTGAAATCAACAATCCAGACGCTTCAGAAATTACAGCCTGTTCGGGCAAAGCAAAACGTTCAATTGTCAAAGTGTCTGAGTTTTCGCCAACACAATCATTTTCGCTTAAATATGCCCACAGCTTAACATCACCAATGTGTGCCAAATTCCAAGTAACACGAACATCATTTCCTGTTGCTGACAAGCTTCCTGCAGTTTCAGGCTCAATGACCCAATTAATGCTGGCTTGTGGATTACTATTTATGGTGCTATATATGTTGACATTGATATTTTTACAGACTTCGGTAATACCTGTTGGTTTAGGTAATTTATCAAGAGAACACTCATTTTGATCCGAAGTAAAATCATAGGGTTCAGATAAACTTGTACACCCGCTTTGATTGGCTACTTCCACAACATAAGCACCATCTTCTGTTGGTGAATAACTTTTCCCTGTTGCTCCATTAATTGGATCAAGATAGCCATTTATGGCATCCCCTACTCTAATATACCATTGAAATCCAGATGCAGGTGTTGAAATCAACACTCCAGATACTTCTGAAATTACAGCCTTTTCGGGCAAAGCAAAACGTTCAATTGTCAAAGTGTCTGAGTTTTCGCCAACACAATCATTTTCGCTTAAATATGCCCACAGCTTAACATCACCAATGTGTGCCAAATTCCAAGTAACACGAACATCATTTCCTGTTGCTGACAAGCTTCCTGCAGTTTCAGGCTCAATGACCCAATTAATGCTGGCTTGTGGATTACTATTTATGGTGCTATATATGTTGACATTGATATTTTCACAGACTTCGGTAATACCTGTTGGTTTAGGTAATTTATCAAGAGCACATTCTGGTACATCTTTCACTAATTTATACAATTCAGCACCAGTATTGTTTTCTAATTCTGCTTGAAAACACAAAGTGTTTTTCAAAGTAAAAAAGCTTCCATAAGCTCTATTATAATTCATGAATTGAAAATCTAGAGCTTCATGAGCTATTGGGGTTTCAGTACTTGAACCAATAGAATATAAATAGGGTTGTCCAAAAACACTTGTATTCATTGTAAAATAAAATCGATTGTTGAAATTGAGCAGATTTCTGGGAGTCGAAGTTTCATTATCGTGATGACCATAAAAAAGAACTGTGCCGTCAGTTGTACCATCACTAACCCAAAGTTGTGTTCCACTGTCTTCGTTTCTGGCTGCAAAAAAGATTTTATTATCAAAAGCACATAAATCATAAGGGGTGGAAGAATAAGGAGTACTGCCATTCATGCCCGGATTAATATCTTTTACTAAAACTGTTCCCGCCTCTGTACCGTCTGTCTTCCATAATTCATAACCCAATTCTTCGGTTTTGCCTTTAAAGAATAATTCAGCATTGAGTTCTACCATTTTATCTTCGGTAACTCCATACCCTCCATCAGGATTAATATCTTTTATCTCCTGAGTTCCTTCAGATGTACCATCCGTTTTCCATAATTCCAAACCATGGTCTAGTTTCCCTTTAAAAATAAGCATGCCATTAAAAACCATTAAATCGTCTGTTTCAGGGGTTTGCTCGGCAGGAAGATTACTTAATCGTAAAGTACCCGAAGGAGTTCCATCGGTATACCATATTTCATTAAAGTAATAATTTGATTTAAAGTTTGTTCTGGCTGTAAAAAAGAGTAAATTGTTATATACTATAAAATTATTGGGATAAGAAGATTTCCCATCTTCGGGTAAGATATCTTTTACCAATACAGTACCACTTTCTGTTCCATCGGTTTTCCAAAGTTCTTGTCCTGATTCATAACTTCCTTTCGCATGAAAATACAATTCATCTTTATACACACACATAACTGGGGCGGTTGGATTTAATGCCCCTAAGCTACCTTCAGCAATATCTTTTACCATGGTAGTCCCTTCTTCAGTTCCATCGGTACACCACAATTCAAAGCCATGTATGCCATCAGAAGCTCTAAAATATACTTTATCATTGTACGTGTGAAAATATTCAGGATGTGAAGAGTTAGGAGAATCATAACTATCTAAAACTGGATCAATATCTTTCACCATGTAAGTACCTTCAGTAGTTCCATTGGTGCGCCAAAGCTCGTAGCCGCAATCAGTACTCCACTTCTGAAAGATCATAATGGAATCTCCAATATACCCAAAATCAGTACCGATAGAGTGATAGCTACTGCCTGCTTTGGTATCGTAAAACTTAACAATTTTCTCATTTTGTGCTTGAACTATTATTGTGACAAATAATAAGATACTTAGGGATATAATATATTTTTTCATGTTTGGGTTTTTTAATTAAATCAATAAATCAATATTTGTAGTGTACATCTTATGAATTGGGACTATTCCTTTATAAATCTCTTTACACCAGTCCCTTTATCCGTTTTCACTGTTAGTAAATAAATTCCTGAGTTAAGTTCCGAAATATCAATGCTAGCGCTTTCAAAATTATTAATCTGTTTAACCGACTTTCCGTTAATATCAATTATCTGAATAACTGATATTTTCAACTCATTATTGATTTTGATAAACTGACTTGCAGGATTAGGATAAATGGAGAATTCTATGTTTGAAACCACATTTCTAACTGCTGTGATATAATTGGCAAGATGTGGATAACCATCATTTTTATTCGGGTCAATACTCCAAATGCTTGAGAAATCCCAACTATTGAAAGTTGAAGCTGTTTTCATTTCCGAAGTCGTTTTTCCTTCAGCACCTTTAGAACTAGCTAACTCACTTGTAGTAATATCCCAATATGAATTAGTGATAATTCCCTTGTAATCTGCCGGATAATCATCATTATTCATCCCTGCGAAACCACCAATATCAGTATATCGAGTATTCACGGCAGTAACTTTTCCTGTTGAATAGCAATTAATTAACTGAGCTTTAACCGTATTTTCCCCTGCGAAACCTCCAACATATTGATGCCCCTCAACGGTTGCATGTACATCACCTCTGCTATAACAATCTTTAATTATAGCAGCACCTTGTTCGTTGGCACCCACAAAACCACCAACGACTTTATTGCCGGTAACTTTTCCTGTAGCATAAGATTTTTCAATACTACCATTATTTGTACCTACAAATCCGCCAACCTCAGAGTCTTCTGTGCTCACTTCTCCCATCGCATAACAAAGCGAAATTGATCCAGACATATTTGCTCCTACAAATCCACCTGCATTTTCAGATGCTTCGCCTGTTAGGATTACCGAACTTGTAGAATAAGAGTTTATAATAGTCGATTGATAGACATATCCTACAAAACCACCTGTATATTTGCTGTCGCTAGTTACAGCACCTGTAGAATAGCAGTTGGTTGCCGAAGAATTATAGCATGTCCCGATAAAACCTCCTACATTGTCGTTACCACTTACATCTCCGGTTGCATAACTATCGGTTACTTCAGAATTATTATATAAATAAGCAATAAGTCCTCCTGCATAATTTTGTGTTCCCGGTAAATTTACCGACGACATACAATTACTAATTGTAGCGTTATCAGTTTTGGCGATTAGTCCACCGATATATTCATCTCCATTTATAGTTCCAGAAGATTTACAGTTATTAACAGTAGTTGTTTTACAAGTACCAATCAATGCTGCTGCTCCAGCCTTAGTTGAAAATATATCACAATTTTCCAATGTCAGGTTTTCAATGGTTGCATCTTCCGTTTTACAAAACAACGCCGGCATAGTACCATTCATTTCGCTGTGAATATATAATCCTGTGATTTTAAATCCATTTCCATCAAAAGTTCCGGTAAATTTATCTAAATATCCTGTTGCAATAGGTTTAAAACCGCTTATGTCTGAATATTCTGTCCAGGCACTTGTTGCAGAGGCATCAATATTATTATCTAATTTAAATTTATCGCCCCAAGAACTTGAGTTTTCTGTCATCCATTTTAGGTTTTCAAGTGTCGAAACGTTTCTGAAACCATCCGCATCAGTGTCTGTAGGTTCAACTTGTGCATAAATTGCAGCAGCTAAAAAAATCAATACAAAGAATGTAAAAGTCTTTTTCATTTTCTTGTAATTTAAGTTTATTTTATTTCTTGTAATTCGTATACATAGTAATGTCCGAAAGTTTTATCAGGATTATCCTCAATGATTTTAGCATATATGCCGGGTTTGTCATTTATTAGCCAAAGTTTTTTAGCAATACCTGAAGGGTTAATTGTTTCCAAAACCGTACAATCAAATGTTCCGGCAGGAGTTGTGACCGATTCACTAGCACTTATGCGAAAAATTTGATCATACAAAGGATAAAGTGGCAGGCTGTATTCATCATTCAGATAAAGTTCGTTGTCTTCGGGAACATTATAGCGATCGAATCCATTAAAGATATAATCGATATGTAACTCATCATATTCCAGGTTGGCACGCACATTGGCCATTAGTATTTTGTTATTAAAAGCTTCAGTGCCATTGATAAGCACAGCGTAATTATAAACCAATTGTTTTACTGGGATTAGACTATTCCTTTTTTCCTCCCATCCTTTCCAAGGTAATTTTTCTTTATCAGCTTCGTATTTGTATTCACCATCTTGAGTGTAAAAGTCCTCTTCAGTAAAAGTGAGACGCTCAATTTTAGGAGAGTTTTGCATCACTCTTTTTCCGGTATAAGTGTTTGATTTACTTTCTAACACAATAGAATTTTTATCGTATTTTATAATTTTACTATCGCCATGGAAAGTGCCTTCTCCATGTAATCCAATCATTATAAGGGACTTTCTTTGTTTATCAAAAATCCAAGTGCCATTGAATATTGATTTTGAATACGCTTCTTTAACCACAATTTTGAAAACATCAGGTTCACTTAGAATGACTATCGTTTTTACTTCAGGAAGTGAATCAGTTATAAATTCCCAGGTTCCAATTAATCCTGAGTTTTTATTACTACTTACTATTTTCGTTTTATCCAGCTTTTTGTAGAAGTGTTTTCCTCCAGCTTTGTCCATTTCAAGCTCATCTTTGTTAAGTTTCAATATTTTACCGGTTCCATTAAAATCTTTGTCAAAACTAGATTTTAATACTATGGCATTACTTTTTTTATCATAATCCCAAGTTCCTACATCAATTCCCATCATACAAAATATACCACCTTCTTTAAAATCAGCTGTTTGATAGGGACGTTGAATTTCATTGCCAAGCTCATACTTTACTAATAGCCATGAACCGATTAGTCCGGATTTCTGAGCATTTGCATAAAGCCCAAATGCTATAAAAAAAATTATTAGTTGAACCATTTTTTTCATTGCTTTATCTATTAGAATGAATTGGTATTGATAACGCTGGATTTTATTATTTCCATAATTTCTTTGCGTTTACGGGTTGAAATAGGAATTTTGATTTGATTTTTAAGAATCAGGCAATAATCAGGAGTTTTATCAATCAATATAATATGATTCCGATTGACCAGATAGGATTGATGGGGGCGTAGGAAATTATTTCCTTCCAGCATTTTTTGCACCAATTTAATTCCTTTTGAAACAACAATCGTTTCACCGTTTTGCAAAAATAGGGTAGTGGTTGTATTGTCCGATTGACAATACAAAATATCAGTAGGGTCGATAAAAAAAACGGAGTTTTTTGTGTTAATCGGAATTCGCTTTGTCATATTATTGTCCTTTGTTTCTCAAATATACAATAATACATTTTAAGAAAAGGAGGAAAATTGGAAAGCGCAATTGTTTATCTTGAAAGCGTAGCGATATATCTTGAAAGCGTTAGAGTTGCTCCAGTAATTCTATTAGGGCTTTTTTTCGGCGATTTGAAACAGGAATTTCATGTTTTGAGTTCAATAAAATAAATCCACCATCACTTTTATCTATCTTCTTGACATGGTGTAAATTAACCAGATAAGATTGATGAGGTCTGAAAAAACCTGAATCAGCAAGAATATCCTCATAGAAAACGATGCCTTTAGCGACCATTATTTTTTCACCATCCTGCATAAAAAAGGTGGTGTAACTATTATCACTTTTAGCGAACAAAATGTCCGGAATATGTACTATATGAAGCGCTTCCGTTGTACGGACTACAATTTTTTGTTGTGAATTCTTTGGCTGAATATTATTTAACAACAAGTCGGATTGTTCTTGAATTTGCTCATTTTTATTAATTAAATGAATAGCACTTTGTACAGCTTGTTCAAATTCTACCGCATTTACAGGTTTTAAAACATAATCGATGGCATGAAATTTAATTGCTTTGAGTGCATATTTATTAAAAGCGGTAATAAAAACCACCATAAACGAATAAGGTTTCAGTTTTTGCAATAGTTGAAAACCCGAACCACCTTTTATTTCAATATCAAGCAATACTAAATCTGGTTGCACTTCTTGAATTAAAGAGTAAGCACTATCAACAGAATCGGCTTCTCCAAGGACTTCTACTTCTGGAAAATAATCTGCAAGCAGGCGGATGTTCGTTGTACGTAAACCTGCATCATCGTCAATTATAACAGTTCTAATCATAGTTTAATATTGGAAGTTGAATAATAACAAGTACTCCTTGTTTTGTTTTATCTAAGTCGTTTAGGTTCTGAATTTCAAAGTTAAGTCTTTTTTTAAATTTATGTTCAATTCCTTTTCTACGTAGTTGAAATATTTCTATTGCTCTGGATTTGTGGCCTTTATTTGTATTTTCATGCAATCCCTTGCCATTGTCATCAATCTTAACTGTAATATATTCCCCGTTTTCCTGAATACTGAGGACTAGTTTTCCCAGATAAGTTAAATCATTTAAACCATGTTTTATGGCATTTTCAACAAATGGTTGTAAAAGCATCGGCGGTATTTTGATAAAATCAGTTTCCATTTCTTCATCAATAGTATATTCAACTTCAAAGGGTTTTTCCAGACTTGCTTTTTGCAGCTCTATGTAATTTTTCAACATTTCAATTTCTTCTTTCAAGGTGATGGATTCCTTTGAAGAAAACTCCATTACCGAACGACTCAGAGAACCAAACCGACTCAGATATTCTGCCGCTTTGCTTGCTTCATTCTTATACAGATAAACTTGTATGGAACCCATCACATTAAATATAAAATGTGGATTCATCTGAGAAAGTAGTAATTGCTGTTGAAGTTCACTTTGTTTGAATGCAGCTTCTTTCCGCCTATAATAAAACAGTAGTAATACAAACAGTACTATTACGAAAAGTAAACCTATAAATAAAACAGCTAAGCGAATTCGTTGATTTTTAATTTCATTCTCTGCTGAAAGGAGTTCAATTTGTTGTTCTTTGTCTTTGATTTCATATTTCGTCTCTAGTTCGGCAATATTATTTTTTACATCTGTCGACGAAATGGAATCATTAAGCCTATAATATTGTTCCAAATAATCTGTTGCTTTTTCAAACTGACGATTCGTTTTATAAAACTCAGCAATAAATTTTATGGAATTGGCTTGTTGTTTAAGCAAATTGCACTCTGTAGAGTGTTGAAGCGCTGCTTTTGAAAAAAACAAAGCTAAGTTTTTATTATTTTTCTTTTGATAAAGTTCGGCTAAATACAAGTTTTCTTCTGACACTCCCATACAATCAGAAATCTCTTCAGACAATTTCAACGATTTTTTATGGTACTCAATCGACTTATCGTATAATCCAAGTTTATTATAAGTGTCAGCCAAATTTCCCAAACCTTCAGCTATTCCTCTGTTCCAACCAATTTGTGTGGAATAATCCAGCACACGTTTATAGCAAACCAAACAACTATCATACATACCCCGGTCATTGTATAAATTGCCTATTTCATTATAAAAAATTGCTTTATTTGAAGGTGAGATGCTGTCGTTTTTTTGCATCTCTGCTCTTGCAAGTTGCAAATAATATTCTTCTTGATTCTCGTTGTTTAAAAGCTGTTGAATTACAGCAAGTTTCATGTAGTTGTTGAATATACGGGGGTGCTTTGTTTTTTTTCTAATCTCCAATGATTTAAGTAAACAATCGGTCGCATTTTTATATTTACCCATATCTTTGTAAGCAGCAGCCATGTTTTCGTAACTATTCGATGCATACTCTATTTTTTTCATCGCCAGGTTTATCTCAAGCGCTTTTGCAAAGTAGCTTACTGCCTCTTTGTTTTTGCCCATACAACTATTCGAAATTCCCAATTTATTGTATATTTCAGCCAAATACCCACTATCTACTTTTTCATGTTGCAATTCAAGCATTTTATTCACCACTTTCTCGTATTTCTCCCAATCCCCTTTATACTCATAAAAATTTGATAATGTTTTGAGTAGACTGTTTTTTTCTTCAAAATCAGTTGATTTTTTAAAACATTGCTGAAGACTATCAATTTGAACTTGTGTGTATGTTTGTGCAATGAGTAAGGAAGGACGGAATAAAAAGAAAAATACGAATAGAAAAAATGGAGTAGGTAGAATTTTAAATGGTTTTATCATGATTATAGATTATTCATTTGGTAAAATCGCAGTTAAATTTCACAAATATAACCATATTTTTTATATTGACCAACCTATTCAATTTATTTTAATGAATAGAGTAAACCTAATTATTTGGTTATAAAAATGGAGTGAATGTAAATCTGAATAATGGATTAATTTAATAATAGGTTGTTAGATGACATGTTATCAGCGCATTGATAATTCGTGAAGTAGATACATATTCTTTTAATTGGTGGACAAATTCTTACAATTGAAATCAACTATTTGATAGCTGTAATTTTTAAATTAGTTTTGTATGCAATAAACTTCCGGTAGTTGTAAATTATAATTCCAATAGCTTTGGGAGTAAATAAATCAAACATTTATGAAAAAACCAATCGTTCTTTTGCTCACTATTTTTAGTACTTGCTTACTATTCAGTCAGGAAGTTACGCGTGATACTACCTTTTGCTCCGAGGGAAATCCTGTTATCCGGTACAAATACACGGCCGATCCGGCTGCTATGGTTTATAACAATAAGTTTTACCTGTATACAGGTCATGATATTTGTCCTCCAAAGCAGGAACGTTACGTGATGAAAGACTGGTGCGTTTTTTTCATCGGAAGATCTGAGAACCTGGACGGAACATCCAACTCCTTTGCGGACTTCCGATTTTGCATGGGCAAGCGGTGATGCGTGGGCTTCTCAGGTAATTGAGCGAAACGGAAAATTCTATTGGTATGTGGCCGTAAGTCATGGTACTATTCACGGGAAAGCAATTGGAGTGGCAGTTTCCGATTGTCCAATTGGTCCATTTAAAGATGCAAAAGGTTCTGCCATTATTACGAATGATTTAACTACTAAGTATACAAAAATTAGTTGGGATGATATTGATCCAACTGTTTTTATTGATGATGATAATCAAGCGTATCTATTTTGGGGAAACACACAATGTTATTATGTGAAACTCAAAGAAAATATGATTGATACGATTGGTCCTATTATGGCAGTTCCGAATTTACCACAATTTACCGAAGCACCATGGCTACATAAAAATAAAGGTTGGTACTACCTTTCGTATGCGTCTGAATTTCCTGAAAAAATAGTGTACGCAATGAGCAAGAAAATTACAGGTCCATGGCAATATAAAGGTATCCTGAACGAATTAGCCGGAAACTCCAATACCAACCATCAGGCCATTGTGAAATTTAAAGGCAAATGGTATTTTGTTTATCACAATGGCGGAGCGGATGTAGGTGGAAGTAGTTTTCATAGATCAGTTTGCATTGACAAACTTTTCTACAACAAAGATGGTACTATGAAACGCATACAAATGTCAACTGAAGGAGTAGTTGGACTGAAATAACTCTTAGCAACTTCAATAAATTAAAATATTATCTTGATACATCTAGCCTTAAAAAATCTATCGTTTTGAACGGTATTGATTGTAAGTGATTGAATTGTAGTAGGCTAATTTAAAATGGCATATCGTCATTTTTTCCCACTCCCGGAAAAGGACTGGCATTTTGTGGATTCAGCATTGCATTATCCTTATAAAGACCGTTTGCCGATGCATCGTTCATTTTTGATGAAATAACCTGATATCCTGAGTTAAATGGATTGTCATCGGAATCTTTATCATCTTTATTCATAAACTTCGCAAAAACAGCTTTAAATTTCAATTGAACATCACCCGTTGCACCGTTACGGTGTTTTGCAACAATGATTTCGGCAATCCCTAATAAAGAATTACCCTGTGCATCTTCGGTTAAGTGATAATATTCCGGTCGGTGAATAAAGCAAACCATATCGGCATCCTGCTCAATAGCACCCGATTCACGCAAATCGGATAATTGAGGTCGTTTGCCTTCAAGTCCGGTACGACCTTCAACTCCACGATTCAGCTGCGAAAGAGCAATAATTGGAATGTCTAATTCTTTTGCCAAACCTTTAAGTGAACGGGATATGATACTTACTTCTTGTTCTCGACTACCAAAACTCATACCGCTTGCATTCATCAACTGTAAATAGTCAATAATTAGACATTGAACGTTATGTTCACGTACTAATCTGCGTGCTTTACTTCTTAATTCAAATACGGATAAACTTGGTGTGTCATCAATATAAATAGGAGCATCAATCAAATCAACAATATCTTTATCAAATTTTTCCCATTCAGCTTTGTCGAGTTGCCCATTTTTAATTTTTTCACCCTCCAACTCGCAAACGTTCATTATTAAACGGTTTACTAACTGAACATTTGACATTTCCAGCGAAAAAATTGCAACAGGTGAATTGTAATTCACACCCATATTCTTTGCCATTGAAAGTACAAAAGCCGTTTTTCCCATCGCTGGACGTGCTGCAATAACAATTAAATCGGATCTTTGCCATCCGGATGTAATTTTATCTAAACTATGAAATCCGGTGGGGACGCCACTTGCACCTTGCTTAGTAGCTGCTACCTGCATTCTGTGAATTGCTTCGTCAATTACAGGGCTAATTTGCGTAACATCTTTCTTTAGGTTGCGTTGTGAAACTTCAAAAAGCATTCCTTCTGCCTCCTGCATCAAATCGTCTACATCCGATTTATCATCAAAAGCTTTGGTTTGAATTTCGGTTGAAATCCTAATTAATTCACGAGCAAGGAATTTCTGAACTATAATACGCGCATGATATTCCAAATGGGCTGCCGAAGATACTTTTGCGGTAAGTAAAGTGATGTAATATGGTCCGCCAACATCGTCTATTGTTCCTGATTTGCGCAACTGCTCTGTAACTGTATGCATATCTACTGGTTCCTGATGCATAGCCAATGAGACTATTGCTTCAAAAATTTTCTGATGTGCAACTTTGTAAAAACATTCGGGCTTAAGTATTTCAGAAATAAGTGAATAAGCATCTTTCTCTATCATGATGGCACCCAACACTGCTTCTTCAAGTTCAGGTGCTTGAGGAGGAAGTTTGCCATATTCATTGGCCGAAATAGGTGTGGAAGTTGATGTTTTTTTTGAATAATTACGTTTTTCAGCCATTAAAAAATTTACTATTTTTTGATTTACAATTTACTTTTTTAGAGGGATTCAAAAGTACAAAAGATTTCCCAAAGTCTCATATTATTTTTTTCAACAAATTATCCACAATTCTTCAATTTTTGAATTATCAAATATAAAATTTTCTTATCTTTGATTGCTTTTTAAAAAAGGCATTAGCTAAATCAATAATTTAACGATTTAACCCATTAACCATTCAGCCAATCATAAAATGATATCATACCCAAATGCAAAAATAAACATCGGACTAAATGTAGTTGAAAAACGTCTGGATGGTTACCATAATATTGAAACAGTTTTCTATCCGATTGGATTATGCGATGTGCTGGAGGTGGATTTTTCTGAAACGTGTACGGACTACAGTTTCTCTTCATCCGGAATTACTATCGATGGTGATCCCGAAGATAATTTAATCGTAAAAGCGTATAGATTATTGCGTTCCAAATATCAGTTTCCGGCTGTTGATATCTCATTATTGAAACAGATACCTTTTGGTGCGGGACTTGGTGGCGGTTCGGCTGATGCTGCATTTATGCTAAAAGCTTTAAATGAGTTGTTTAACTTGAAAATAACCCCTAAAAGGTTAGAGATATTAGCTGCTAAATTAGGTGCCGATTGCCCGGTTTTCATACGCAACAAACCCGCATTCGCAACGGGGATTGGAAATGCGTTCATATCCATTGATTTATCATTAAATGGATATTTTTTATTGCTTGTAAAACCGGATATTCATGTGTCAACACCGGAGGCTTATTCGTTAGTTGTGCCTGAAAAACCTGAATTTTCATTACAAGAGTTGATTAAAGCACCCGTTTCAGAATGGAAATCAACTATTAAAAACGACTTTGAAAAATCTGTCTTTAAAACACATCCTGTCATCGAAAAAATTAAATTTCAATTATATGATATGGGGGCAAAGTATGCTTCAATGTCCGGATCTGGTTCTTCTGTATATGGCATTTTTGAAGATGTGCCTGAGAAAAATGATTTGTTTGCCGGTTGCTTCGTGGCAGGAGGTCAATTAGAATAAATAAAAATGAATCTATGTAATTGAAATACAGATAAATATGATCTGATTTCTAACTTATTAGTTAAATTATTTTTTCTTCAAGAAAACTATAATTTAACTTGATTTCAGATTCATAATTTTTTGATTTTTTACTTGCCTAATTCAAGAAAAAGCAGTACTTTAGTGCGATTTTTTAGATAGAAATAAAATTAAAAAATAGATGATAGATCAAGACAGAATTATTAAGGTAAACATTGACGAAGAAATGAAGTCTTCGTACATCGACTACTCCATGTCGGTAATTGTTTCACGTGCATTACCAGATGTTCGTGATGGATTTAAACCAGTACACCGCAGGGTTTTATTCGGGATGAATGAATTGGGAAATAATTCCGATAAGCCCTATAAAAAATCTGCACGTATCGTTGGGGAAGTAATGGGTAAGTATCACCCACATGGTGACTCATCCATTTATGGAACATTGGTTCGTATGGCTCAGCACTGGTCAATGCGCTATCCCTTGGTGGATGGACAAGGAAACTTTGGTTCGGTTGATGGTGACAGTCCTGCTGCCATGCGTTATACCGAGGCACGTTTACGTAAATTGTCAGAAGATATGTTGATTGATATCAACAAGGACACTGTTGATTTCCAATTAAACTTTGATGATACATTAAAAGAACCGACAGTTTTACCAAGTCGTATCCCTAATTTATTGGTGAACGGTTCATCCGGTATCGCTGTGGGTATGGCAACGAATATGGCTCCTCACAACCTTTCGGAAGTGGTGGATGCAACAATTGCTTATATCAACAATAATGATATAGAATTTGAAGAGCTACTTAAATATGTAAAAGCACCCGATTTTCCAACAGGTGGAATCATTTATGGTTATGCCGGGGTAAAAGATGCTTTTGAAACAGGGCGTGGACGTATTGTTGTTCGTTCCAAAGTTGATATCGAAATTGACGCTCAGGGAAGAGAAAAAATTGTTATCAATGAAATTCCTTATCAAGTTAATAAAGTAGATTTGATTAAAGCTATCGTAGCTTTAGTGGAAGAAAAGAAAGTTGAAGGTATTTCTCATATCAATGACGAATCCGACCGTGAAGGTATGCGCATTATTGTTGATGTAAAACGGGATGCTAACTCAAGTGTTGTATTAAATAAATTATTTAAATATACTGCGTTACAATCCTCATTTAGTGTGAATAACATTGCGCTTGTGCATGGTCGTCCACAGATGTTGAACCTGAAAGATCTGATTCATTATTTCGTAGAGCACAGACATGATGTTGTCATTCGTAGAACAAAATTTGAATTAGCAGAAGCTGAAAAGCGCGCTCATTTATTGGAAGGTTTTATGATTATACTTGATAATTTGGATGAGGCCATTCAGATTATTCGTAATTCAAAAACTCCTGAGGAAGCTCGTAATGCATTGATGGAACGTTTTGGTTTGTCTGATATTCAATCCAGAGCTGTTGTTGAAATGCGTTTACGCCAGTTAACTGGAATGGAACAAGACAAACTTCGTGCAGAATACGAAGAAGTGTTGAGTTTAATTGCCGGCTTAAAGGAAATTCTCGAAAAAGTGGAATTGCGGATGCAAATCATTAAAGATGAATTGCTTGAGGTGAAGGCTAAATATGGTGACGAACGCCGGACACAAATCGTTTATTCTTCAGAAGAATTTAATCCTGAAGATTTTTATGCTGATGATGAAATGATTATTACTATTTCGCATCTTGGGTATGTTAAACGTACAGCATTGTCTGAATTCCGGTCACAAGGTCGGGGAGGAGTTGGTTCGAAAGGAAGTGATTCGCGTGATGAAGATTTTATTGAACATATTTATCCCGCATCTATGCACAACACCATGCTTTTCTTTACTCAAAAGGGAAAATGTTATTGGTTGAAAGTATATGAAATTCCGGAAGGAAGTAAAAACTCAAAAGGGCGTGCTATTCAAAATATGTTGAATATTGATGGTGATGATAAGGTAAATGCTTTTATTCGTGTGAAAGGAGCTTTGACTGATCAAGAGTATATCAATTCTCATTATCTTATTTTCTGTACTAAAAATGGTGTAGTGAAAAAAACTTCTCTCGAAGCTTATTCTCGTCCACGCCAAAACGGTGTAAATGCAATTACTATTCGTGAAGACGATCAGGTTATACGAGTACGTTTGACTGATGGTGATTCTGAAATATTAATGGCTAATAAAAACGGTCGAGCTATTCGCTTTCATGAATCTAAAGTTCGTATAATGGGTCGTACAGCAACCGGAGTTAGAGGAATGACGCTTGATAATGATGGTCAAGACGAAGTAGTTGGCATGATTTGTGTAAATAAAGAGAAGAATGAAACTATTATGGTTGTTTCTCAACAAGGTTACGGAAAAAGGACGCTGCTCGATGAAATAGATGACGAAGGAAATTTATTACATGATGAAAATGGTGAAACAATACCAGTTTATCGTGTTACCAACCGCGGTGGTAAAGGTGTAAAAACTATTAGCATAACCGAAAAAACAGGTAAATTAGTTACCATTAAGAATGTAAATGATGACAGTGATTTAATGATTATCAATAAATCTGGCATTACAATCCGTCTGAAAGTGGCTAATGTTCGTGTAATGGGTAGAGCTACTCAGGGTGTAAGGTTGATAAATCTCGAAAAACGTAATGATGAAATTGCTTCAGTTTGTAAAGTTATTTCGGAACCGGAAGAAGAAGTAATAGAAATAATTTCTGATACCATTACTGATACTATTACTGATATTGATGGTGTAAATAATTCATCTGTTTCTGATATTGAAGAAACAACGGAAAACTAAATTTTGATTGAAAGAAGCGGTAACATGATACCGTTTCTTTCATAAAATACTATAAATTAAAAACATAACTCATCATGAAAAAAATTATTTTATCATTATTTATGGTGTTAACCATAACATCCTCTTTTGCACAAAAGAAAATTGTTTCGCAGGCAAAAAACAAAGCATTAATGGAGACTCCTGATTTTGCCGGAGCGAGAGAATTAATAAATCAGGCTTTAAAGGATTCAACAACTGCCAATTTAGCTGAAACATGGTATGTAGCAGGTCTTATTGGAAACAAAGAGAATGAATCTCTGTATAATAAAGCTATTTTAGGCCAAAAATTTGACGCAGATGTAAAAGGAAAAGCAATTTTAGAATCTTACGATTATTTTCTAAAAGCAATTAAGCTTGATTCTGTTCCTGATAAAAAAGGAAGAGTAAGACCAAAATATTCTAAAGACATTATTTCAAATATCAAAGAATATTATACAACTCAACAAAATTTAGTTGCATATGGAGCTCATTTATTTGAACAAAAAGATTATAAAGCTGCAAATAAGGCATTTGATGTATTTCTTGAAATCCCTAAATTGCCTTTTGTTAAAAATGAAATCCCTATGGATTCTACTTACAACATGATTATGTACTATGATGCTATTGCATGTACAAATGCTAAGTTGCATGATGAAGCTATAAAATTGTATGAGAGCCTGAAAGATAAAGATTATGAAACTAAAGCAGTATATCAATTACTTTATGAAGAATATGTAAGTAAAAAAGATACTGTGAATTTCGTAAAAACATTAAAACAAGGTTTTGAAAAATTCCCTTCAGAAGCATGGTTTTTACAAAACCTGATTAACTACTTTATTTATACAAAACAAGTGCCTGAAGCATTGGATTATTTAGGTAAAGCTATTGAACGTGAACCAACTATGGCTCAATACAGGTATGTAAAAGGTAATTTGGATGAATCGCAGGGAAATCTGGATGAAGCTCGTGCTTCATTTGAGAAAGCACTGGAACTTGATCCAACACTTGCCGATGCGTATGCAGGTGTAGGCAGATTGTATTACAATAAAGCCGTTAAAATGTTAGATGAAGCTAATAACATTAAAGATATTAAAAAGTATAATGCAGCACAAAAGGCAGCAGAAGATGTCTTTAAAGAATCATTACCTTTCTTTCAAAAAGCTACAAAGTTAAGTCCTAAAGAAATTGAATTTAAACGTACACTAAAAACACTTTATTATCGTTTAAAAATGGATAAAGAGTTCGAAGCTGTCAGCAAAGAAATTGATGCAATGTAATTCTTTTATAATCTAATAAAAAAGCTCTTAATCAATCGATTAAGAGCTTTTTTATTGTAAATATATGTGTTTTATATCAATCCTTTGTTTTTAAGCAGTGTTTGCATAACCTCCTGAACTTTTTGTGCTTCGCTTCTCGCAGCAACAGCATAATCACTATCAGATGAAGCATAAATTATTTGACGGGAAGAATTTACTAAAAGTCCGCAAGTATTGTTTAAACCATACTTGGCCACTTCTTCGAGACTTCCGCCCTGAGCACCTACTCCCGGAACAAGTAAGAAATGGTCGGGGACAATAGCACGAACATCAGTAAGCATTTCAGCTTTTGTTGCACCAACCACATACATCATATTATTGTCGTTGCCCCACTTAAGTGACGTTCTTAAAACCTTCTGAAATAAAAATTCACCTTCTATATCTCGCATAAATTGAAAGTCGTAAGCACCTTTATTTGAAGTCAGGGCAAGTAATGTAACCCATTTACCTTCATAAGTAAGAAAAGGTGATACTGAATCTTCACCCATATACGGAGCCACAGTAACCGAATCAAATTCCATGTTTCCAAAAAAAGTTCGTGCATATATTGCAGATGTGTTTCCAATATCACCTCGTTTTGCATCGGCAATAATAAACTGATCGGGATAATTTTCACGAATGTAATCTATTGTACGTTCCAATACTTCCCAACCTTCCAATCCCAGACTTTCATAAAAAGCCAAATTTGGTTTGTAGGCTACGCAAAGGTCGGCTGTAGCATCAATAATTGCTTTATTGAATTCGAAAATTGCATCATCTGTTTTGTCAAATAAAAATTCCGGAATCTTATTTACATCCGTATCTAATCCAACACAAAGAAAGGATTTTTTGCGTTGGATATTTTCAAATAATTCTTGTTTAGTCATTTTATTGGTATCTTAAATTCCCTTGATTAGAGCGAATTATTAGTATGTTATTATTTTTACCTAAATTTATTTTGCTCCAGAAGTTCTCCTTATGCGATTTTGTAACGATTATAATTCACTTTCTTTCAATCGTTCAGAATTTTCAGCCACGATTAATTGATCAATAACACCCTGAATATCACCTCCCATAAAAGCAGCTAAATTGTAAATGGTATAATTGATTCTATGATCAGTTATTCTTCCTTGTGGATAATTGTATGTGCGAATTTTAGCTGAACGATCACCAGTAGAAACCATTGTTTTTCGTTTTGATCCTATTTCGTCGAGGTATTTTTGATGCTCAATGGCATAAATACGGGAACGAAGTTCTATCATAGCTTTTGCTTTATTTTTATGCTGCGACTTTTCGTCCTGACATTGTACCGTTATTCCTGACGGAATATGCACTAAGCGTATTGCTGAATAGGTAGTGTTTACAGATTGTCCACCAGCACCCGAAGAACAAAATGTGTCAACACGAACATCCGATTCTTTTAAATCAATATCAAACTCTTCAGCTTCAGGCAGAACAGCCACTGTTGCAGCAGAAGTATGAACTCGTCCCTGAGTTTCGGTTTGTGGAACACGTTGAACACGATGAACTCCTGATTCGTATTTCAAAGTGCCGTAAACATTCTCGCCCGAAACAGTAAAAATCACTTCTTTAAAACCGCCAGATGTTCCTTCACTAATATTGGTGATTTCAGTCTTCCAACCTTTCGTTTCGCAATACTTCAGATACATTTTAAATAAATCACCTGCAAAAATAGCAGCTTCATCACCTCCTGTACCACCACGAATTTCAACAATCGCATTTTTATTATCTTCAGGGTCGGCAGGAATCAATAACAGTTTAATGGTTTCTTCCATCACCGGTATTTTAGGCTCAATTTCATCTACTTGAGCTTTTGCCATTTCACGCATTTCAGCATCAGTTTCACTCTCGAGCATTTCTTTTGCTTCTGATAAATGCGATAGTGCCGTTTTGTATTCTGCCTGAGCATCCATAATACGCTCTAATTCACGATATTCCTTGTTAAGTTTTACAAAACGTTTCATATCGGATATTACAGCCGGATCGGTAATTAATGTCGAGATTTCTTCGAACTTATGTTGTAATCCTTCTAATTTTTCTAAAAGTGTTTTTTCTGCCATAAATTATTATATTCAACTCAAATTCCTAGAACAGGTATTGGAACGAATGTTTTTTAGTTTAATAATTAATCATTATAACCCATTCTGAGTATGGATTTTTTTTTCTCTTCGTTCAGCTTCTTCTTTTAAGTTCGTAATAAATTTTTTTAAACGCCATTCTGCAATTTGTTTGTATTTAGATTCGGTTATAAAAAAATCAAAAAAACGCCCAAAACTTAAATGAATTTCCATTGTGTAATAACATTCATTATTTAATGAAACGATTTCAAAATTACCTTTCAAGGTTTTTAAAAATGTATTTGAGCAAACCAAATCAACAAGAAAAACGTTTTGAGTGCTAGGATATTTTGTTTTGGTCAGTTTGAAATCCACCATTATATCGGGTACTGTTATAATATGTGGAACAATCACATCGACTACACACTTTAAAATACGTGAGTCCTTATAAAACGTACCTGATTTAAATTTAAATGACATGAGTTCATCTTTCTCTCCCTGAAATTTTAAACCTTTTAATGCCCATCCAAATAAACTATGTAAATCCGATTCTAATTGAGCATTAAAGTCATTTATGACTGCATTTGCTATATTATCTGATGCTTTTACATTTATCTTGCAATAACTTACAAATTCACCATTTTTATAAACGCTTGAAATCGAATCATGAACATTTGCATTGATTTGTTCTGAAATAATTAAGCTTAAAAAAAGAATCAATAAGATATTTCTTTTCATCGTTTTAATGCATCAACATTTTATTCAATCGAATAAAATCGTTCTACGATTAGTTTTTTTTTTATTTATATTCATGTTATGTTAAGTAACTAATGACGTATTTCTCAATCGTAGCTCCATTTATGGAGCGACTGAAATTATGCAATTTTGTATATGTCTTAACCAAGTTGTTAAATGTTTGGTAACCCTGCTCAAAAAAACTGAATTTATTGACGATTTAAGCAGTCGCCAGTTTATTGTTCTACTTGAAACCAGCTGTATTTATTCAAATTCTAATAAGTTATTATTTTGTTTTGTCGCAATTCACATTCTTCTTTCATGTTTTTGGCAAATTGCTTTACCCGCCATTCTACAATACTTTTATAACGTCGCTTTGTAATAAATATATTAAAAAACCAACCAAATTTAATTTTTACATTGGTATAAAAATAAAGTTCTTTGTTTTTTTGAGGAATAATGTACAAAGTAGCCTGACAATTATCTAACAAAAGGCTCGAATAAATGATATTCGCATTTACTTTTGTAACTCCGTTATTTAATGATTTTGAAACAATTGCATTTACTTTTACGTCACTAAAAGTTTTGAAATAGGGAACCTCAATATCGAATAAACCATGAGTTATATTTGTTTTTACATCATGAAAAGAAGACTTCAAAATTATAATTAATTCGTTTCCTTCATTTTGAAGTCCAAGATCTTTTAATGCCCAATTAAAAAGTTCAGAAGAAGAATTATGAAAATCACTTACTAAGTCGTTAGTAACCGAATTAACTATTTCACCGGAAACTTTAGTTTTTGTTAGATATTGAGTATTGAAAATACCATCATTATAGGTAGTAGAAATAGAATCTACAGAAATTGCATTAGCATTAATAAAGAAAGCATATACTATAATTATATTAACAAATAATCTTTTCATTATAATAACAAATTCGGAAATTCCAAATCTTTCAAAGCTTGCGTTCAAAAAGTTTACAAAATTACCATTATTTTAGCTGACTAAAAAATTAAAATTGAAAATAGTGTTTTCAAGGCTTATTTTTGCGAGTAGGTACTAAACAAGTTGATCTTTTACCAAAGATTAAATATCTGTTTTTAGCAATTTTTTTATAAATGAAATCAGTTATTTGTTTTGGCATTATTCTGAAAATCAGAAATACTTTCCATATTCCGCTTAAATCCCTTATTATTTCAAATACGGCATCCGATTCGATAAAACTCTGATTGTCTCTAATGTATATTATTGAATCAATGACTTTTGTGTCAATATTATACCTTTTTGTAAATTGAATTCCTTCCTCAGATTGCAACGAAACAAATTTGAAAACACCCTTTTTGTCGTGTCGGATTAAAAACTGTACCCAGCCACAACACAAATTGCAGACACCATCAAATAGTATTATCGATTTTTTTGTCATTAATTAATTCTTAATAAAATTAAAACACATTGCACTCAATTTTGTTGAATGCAGCACGTTTTGATTGGCCTCTAATTTTAAAGTTAGCATTAGAATGATTTGTAATAGCAAATGTGAGACTTTACTGAGAGAAATATATACAGATTTGATTTTAAAAAAGAATAAGGTGGTAAATCTTAATTTTTCAATGAGATTTCTTCAACAATAAACGATATGTATACTAAGTTGCATCGCCATGGTGTAGCGTTCGAATCTTCATTAATTGAGTCCACTCCGAAAAAGAGTAGAACACAAATAACACTGAAAATCGCGAATAATCGCAAATCTATAAATATTTATAAATCAATAGAATATATGAATTTTATTTTGTGTAAACTTGTGTTATTTGCGCCTGTCTGCCATCAGGTAGATTCGAAAATTACTTTTCGGAGTACACTCTTAATTGGTTATAGAATATATTTTGATAATAAAAGCACAATTGATTTATACGGAAAGAAGATACAACAATTAGAATTGGCTACCACAGGTTGGTATCCAATCGACGAACAAGCAGCCGCTGGATACGGCGATGATGTGCTAACTGTATATGATTCGATTGGAGTTGGTGGAGTAAGGGGCTGGGATGGCACAAAATCTGTGAATATCGACCAGTTTGATAAACGTACTCAACGCATTGTTTCAACAGGAAAATTACGTATTGTTGCGGAGAGTGAAGTGGATGGGTGGCAATATGAAGGTGAAAAAATAAATATGACGGTTCGTTATATATTGTATGCTCGACATCGCGATGCCATTTGCGAAGTTTGAGCTTCAGAAAATATTGATAATCTGGCAACTGGAGTAATCATCAATAAAGACTGTCAAATGATGAGTGATAAAGGTTTGATTGGCTCTTGGGGGACCAATTTCCCAGTAACTGATACTGTTAAATATGTAAAGCAGACAGCAGGTTTAGAACTTTATGTGCCCGAAACAATTAAATTTAAACACAAAGAGGATGGAATCAACAATTTGCTTCTTCTGAACTATAAAAAAGGCGAAAAAATGCGTTTCTACATTACAGCAGCAGCTATGAAAGAAGAAAAAGATCCATTTACTAACTCAAATCAATTCTTTAAATATATGAAAGAATAGAGTGCTTTAAAAACTGTTGTTGTAAAATAAATTAAGATTTATAAAGTTACAATGAGAGGTTCGTTTTGAAATGAATCTCTCATTTTTTTGTGCGCCGAGCATGGCGAGTATATTTGACGGTGTAATACTTCAGCAATAAAATGATCGACCTTCATACATGCAATAAAAACAGAGGTATCGTTTTTTTAGAGAGTTTCGTTGTAAGAGAATTGTTGATTTTATATACCTAGTTTGCTTTTCGTTGTTTCTTGAAGCTTTTGTGGTTATTTATATAATTCGGATTTTGGGATCCAACTATCGAGAACATATTCAGGATTAGCGTAATTTTTTATAATATCTTCATCTTTCTCGATATTTAACTGGCGTGAAAATTCAGCACGATTAGAAACATCTATCAGTTTTCCGTCGTCCGAATTAATACTGTTGAATTCCCAATAATGAAGATGTTTAGTTTCTTCGCCTACAGCCCCCCAGCCTTTTGAAACAATATTTTTGAGCGAACAATTTATCAAAACTGCTTCGCTATATGGATACGAAGTACCTTTATTTGTTGGAGCTCTTGCCAATTCACTTCCTTCTGGTCTAGTTCCTGTAAACTTACAGTTTACAAATATATTTCCATGATTTGTTTCGGTATTTCTTATCCACATAAATGGTCCGGGAGAATAAAAATCGCAGTCTTTAAAAAATGCAGGTCCACGCCCTAAAATCATATCTCCACCACCATTAATTTTCACATCTTCAAAGTAAGCTGTTCCATTTGTTTGCAACGCATCTCCCGAACCTACAATATTTACTCCATTCAGAATTGTTTTATTTCCATTAATAAGCAAACCTTCCGCTTGTCCATATAGCAATGTTTTTACGGTTAAATTTTTTAGTTGAATATTTGTGCAGTTATCTATAGTAAATGCTGCTCTGCGTGAAGGAAACGTGCCTGGACGTTCATTCGTTTTTACATTCCATGGGTGAGGATTAAATACTTCGTTGTTTGCATATTGTATGATTGCACTGTCTCTGTTTTCGCCTTGAATGATAATGTTTGATTTATTTCTAAAATAAATAAGTTCTTCGTAAAGTCCGTTTTTTATAAAGATAGTTATAGTATCTCTGTGGTAGTCAGGGATATAATCAAGAGCTCCCTGTAGAGTGTTGAAATCACCATTGCCTTTATTGTCAACAATTAGTTTCTTGAATTTTAAATTTGGTGATGTTTTACGGGTGCTAAATCGCCATAAATTCTTATTGTAAATACCTTTAAACCACTCATTAGTTGGTGTTATTATAGTGCTATCAACTAATACGTAATAGTTCTGATTATACTCCAAGAGGTTATTGTGCAAATAGATAATTGCTGTATTTTCATGAATTATAATCGGATAAAAATGAAAAGCATCGGTAAAACCTCCAATAATTGTTAGTTGATAATTGTTGGGAGTGGGTAACGCTGTTCCTGAAGGAGTACCGGGTTTGGTATTTGCATTTGTAAATTTACCTGAAACATATTCGTAAGCTACAGTTGTATAGGTGGCATTCGGATTTACATTGGCCAAAGTAGGACCGGCAGGGATACTCATGTCCAATTCATCCACCAACGAATCGTTTGAACTTTTATATATGCGTATTTTTCCATAATTCCCTATTTGGGGATTACTCTTAAAAGTGAGTTTTAGATGTGTGTCGGGACTGATATTCTTATCGTTATTTTTTGGGTATAAAACCAAATTGTTCAACAATTTAGCATGAATATTTGAGATAAATAAGATGCCTATTATAAGAAATGCAAATATTTTATTGTTGAAATTTGGATTTTTCATAGTAATGCTTGGATTTATTTTTTGTTATATTTTATTTTTGAATAAATTTAAGGGTCATCTAATCCTTTACCAGAAAGAATATGTTGCAAATATTTCTCTATTCTTGAGGCATTTGTTTTGGATTGCTTAGGGGCTGAGAAATAAAGAATATATGCTCTTTGTCGTCCGGTAGTTAGATATTCAAAAGCTATTTTTAATGCTGGAATTTTAGTTAATTTAAATAGGAGCTCTTCGGGTATTGTATATTCAGATGATTTTTTTTAAAATCACTTTCAAACCAGCTTTTTCAACTTTTAAAGTTTCATAAATATAAGCTTTCAATAGGGTTTTCTGCTCAATTATTTCTTGTATGTTTTTAAAACGAATTTGGCGAGCAGCTTGAATATTTTCAGTTTGTTGCACTAAAATACCATTTGCATCATTCAATAAAGCACCTTTCGCAAATAGGAGTGCACAATAACTTTTAAACCCATGCATTAATACGATGTTTTGATGTTGAAAAGTGTAACAGAGTTTTCCCCACTTCAATTCTTCTGTTGACTGGCAATTAAGAATAATCGTTCTCAATTTTTCAAATTCTTTGTGCAATTTTTGTTCTTTTGTAAAAAAATCATCTATGTTTGAAATCATATTGTTTTCTTTTTAAATAAATGATATTCATAAAGATGATGAGAATATCAAATGTTCATTCTATAATTATTTTTTGTTGGTATTGAATAATTTGATATTTATTAATTAGAACATTCAAGATTAAAAGTAATTTTATTTACCTCAATCAATTTCATTGTCTATGACTTCTGTTTTAAGGGTTGATTTTAGGAAAACAAAACCAATAATTCCGGCAATGAGTGAACCAGCCAAAATGGCGATTTTTGAATTATTTATTATAACTTCATTATCGAAAGCAAGAAGTGTAATGAATATTGACATTGTAAATCCAATTCCAGCTAACATTCCGGCACCAATAATATTTTTCCATTTCAATCCCGATGGTAAGGTGCAAAGACCTAACCAAACGCCAAATGAAGAGAATATTAAAATGCCTAAAGGTTTACCAATAATAAGTCCGGTTATTATTCCCAAACTACTGGCATCGGTTAAACCACCTAACCAATTCTCGCCAATACTTATACCAGTGTTTGCAATGGCAAACAAAGGCAGAATAAAAAATGCTACTGGTTTATGTAAAAAATGTTGAAGTTTTGACGAAGGAGTATGTTTTTCCCCTTCTCTGAATGGGATTGCAAACGCTAACAAAACTCCTGTTATAGTAGCATGAACCCCAGAATGCAGCATGAAATACCACATTACTATTCCACCAATAATATAAGGTATTAAATTGCAAACTTTCATTCGGTTTAAAAGAATGAGTACGCCATAAATACCTAGGGCAATAAATAAATTTATAAATGAAAGTGAGTTTGTATAGAATATTGAAATGATAATAATTGCTCCTAAATCGTCGATTACTGCTAAAGCTGTCAAAAATATTTTCAGTGAAGCGGGAACGCGGCTGCCTAGTAGCGATAATATGCCAATAGCAAAAGCTATATCGGTAGCTGTAGGAATACCAGTGCCTGCCTGGGTTTCGGTACCATAGTTGAATAAGAAATAAAGCCCGGCCGGAAAAACCATACCTCCCAATGCTCCGAAAATAGGTAATGAAGCATTTTTTAAATTAGAAAGTTCACCTTTGTAAATTTCGCGCTCCAGTTCTAATCCAATCAATAGGAAAAAAATAGTCATAAGCCCATCGTTGATCCAATGAACAATACTATGGCCACCTAAATCAATATGCCAAAAATTGATATAAGCATTCTGTATTGGAGAATTTGCAAGAACTAATGATAATATTGTTACGAAAACCAGTATTAATCCACCTGTTTTTTCGCTACTAAAAAATTCTTTGTATAACTTTGTTAATATCATAAATGTTTATTTTTATTTTACATCACCAATTCGATGCAAGTGGATTTTTATTTTGAAATTAATTTAAACCCCAAAGTTATAAATAGTTTTTATTAACTACATCAATTTGTTTACTTTTAGTCATCAAACAACTATAATAAAAAAAATGTTTTATGTTTTTAAAATTGAGTTAAATCTTTATCAAATCTATTTTTAATAAAAAAGCCCCATACTTTTCAGTATGGAGCTTAAAATTAATGCTTTAAGAGTGTTGTTAAATCATAAATTTCAATACATTATTTGTACCGGCTTGACGAACAAAATAAATACCTTTTTCGAAATTTTTAGTAGAGATAGATGAAGTTGAATTCAGGATTTTTTTACCTAACATATTATAAACTTCAACTTCAATATTTTTTGTATTAATTATTTCAGAGCCTGTAAATATTATTCCCTGATCTGCCATTGTTACATTAATTCCAGTAGCATCAGCACCTGTTTTGATGATTTTTATAATACTTCCACCAGTTGCAACTTCAAAAATTGCCTCTGTTGCTGTTGCAGTAAAATACCAATCTGAATATACATAAGCATCACCTTTTGCCGCTAAAGCAGGATTACTGGCATTTGCATCAGCTCCAGTAACTGTAAATGTGTGTGCAGCACTACCTTTTGAACCTATACTCATGTAAATTACATCTCCAATATTAAGACCTTCAATTTTCATTTTACGTTTGGTACCGTCGAATACAATAGCATTTTCTGCTGATTTATATACTACAGCTTTTTTACCTGCCGCCATATTGGTTTCACTATCTTTTAAACTGTATTTTAAACCATTGCTTGAAGGATTTGCAATAATAGGAAACCAAACGTCATCTTCTGTAGTTGTTTGATTCAAACAGATATCTCCACTTAAAAAAATTTCCCCGGCGACATAAGGGGCAGCATCTTTTGTTACAGTAGGAACTACATCGAAAGTGTAGATTACTGCACTTAAATTAAATGTAATCAATAATGTTGCAATAAATAGTAATGTTTTTTTTCATGATGTTTTTGTTTTTAATTGTTGTTTATTTTGTTTTTAATAAATTATTTATCTGTTGCAAAAATAGGCTGTATAAAGTAATAGCATGTGGAAAATTTGCTGGAAACTGTGTAAAATATAACTTATAGTGGATATTTTATTTCAATTCATGATACATTGATGACTCAAATTCTTATTTTTGTAGTAATATACTTTATAAAAATGGCATATATTTTTATAAAGAATTGGTTGTTAGATGATTGGATGTTTTTTTTGAAGTTTTGCTAAAAATACTTGATTTAATATGAAAAAATTGTTCTTCCTTATCTTATTAATTTTTCTGACATTCAATTTGGAGGCTCAGAATCACTTTTCTTACACGCATTATACTTCCGATGATGGTCTTTCTCAAAATAGTATCTCTGCAATGATGAAAGACAGTAAAGGCTATCTTTGGTTTGGTACGCGCGATGGTTTAAATAAATTTGATGGGTATAATTTTACAATATTTAACTCGAAACCGAATAAAAGAATTGATTTGCTGAGTAACCGAATTATTGATATAAAGGAAGACAAATGGGGCTATATTTGGGTGAAAACATATGATGAAATTGTTTTTAGGTTGAATCCGAATACGGAGGAAATGATGCGGATTGAAAGTCCTGAAGGCGGTTTTATTAATGAAAAAATAAATGAATTATATATTTTACCTTCGGGAAGTATTTGGCTGACAACTTTTGATAAAGGTTGCTATCGAATAAATACAGATGAAATTAGCCATGAATTAACGGTAAGCTATTTCAATAAAAAAAATAATTTACTTTCAAACAATTCAGTTCAAAAAGTAATTGAAGATAGTGAAAAAAATACTTGGATACTAACACTTAAAGGACTTAATTGTATTTATCCTTCCGGAAAATCAGCAATATATTTTAATAACCAATCTTTTTATTCATCCGTTGAAAATAGCAAAAGAATTATGTTTGGGAGTAATTCCAAGGTATTTCAATACGAAAAACGTAACAAAACTTTTAAATTAATTGATTTCCCCGGAAAATTGACTGTTACATCAATAGCTTCTTTTACTCCGAATAATTATATTTTTGCTACTCAGGAAATGGGTTTTTATACTTTTGATATTATCCGCGAAACTTTACAACAGTTTTCAAAAGAGAAATATCCTGAAATGAAAACAAATGAAATACAGTCTATTTATATTGACAGGGCAGGAGAGGCATGGTTGGGAATACGGTCTTCTGGTGTTCTTCATTTTACAGCACAAAACAATAAAATTGAATATATAAGTTCTAAGATGAATGAGGGTCAGTATACTAACCCTAATTTCCTGATATTTGAAGATGAAAAAGATGTTTTATGGATTCAACCTTATTATGGTTCGTTTTCGTGGTACGATCGGGTACAAAATAAATTAATCTCTTTTTACAGTGCTTATAACGATGAAATAAATACCTTGTTTTCGTATGGAGTAAATCATGTCCTATCTGATTCGCAGGGAGTTTTATGGATTAGTACAAACAGGGGAAATGGTTTTTTTAAATGTACTTTTTTACCTGATTATTTCAATCATTATTTAATCGATAATCATTCGGTTTATAGCATTTCAAATGAAACACGTTCCATTTTCGAAGATAATGAAAAAAGACTTTGGGTGGCATGTAAAGATGAGGCTATACATGTTTATGACAAATATAAAAAAGTTATTGGAACTTTAAACTCTGATGGTAGAATTATACCCGGTGGAAAACTTGAAATACCAGTATATAATTTTTTTCAAGATAAAGATAATAATATATGGTTGTCAACCAAACGGTTAGGCTTATTTCGACTAAAGCCGACTAAGGTGAAAAATAGTTTTAAACTGGAGAATTTTGCTCATAACCCATCTGATATTTATTCGCCGGCAAATAATGATTTTTATTCTGTAATACAGGACAAAAAAGGACGAATATGGGCTGCCAGTTATGGTGGTGGCTTGCATTTATTTGACGAAAGTACAGGGAAACCTCGTTTTATTCATAATCAAAATAAATTAAAATCTTATCCTATTGATAATTGTTCTAAAGTCAGACAAGTTTTCGCTGATTCGAAAAACCGAATTTGGGTGGCCACTACCGAAGGATTTATAGTTTTTGATGCTGATTTTAAATCAGTAGAAAATATTGAATTTAAATATTATCATAAAAATGAAACAGACCCAAATAGTTTAGGAGCAAACGATGTACTTTGTATATTTGAAGATGATAATTCTGATATGTGGTTAGGAACTTTTGGTGGAGGATTGAATAAACTAAAAACATTAAATGGGAAGGATAATCATGCCGATTTTGAAATTTTCGATCGTTCAAAAGGTTTCCCAAATAATATTGTTTATACTATAATTGATGACAAGATCGGAAATTTATGGTTGACCACAGAAAATTCAATCGTAAGGTTTAATAAAAAAAGCACGAAAGTGGAAGTGTTTGGAAGAGGAAATGAATTGGAGAACGTCGAATTTCCCGAAGCATCGGCTTGCTTACTGCAATCAGGCGAAATATGTGCCGGCTCAAAATCAGGCTTTTATTTGTTTAATCCTGAGGCAGTTAAACGTCGTGTTATAGATGCTCCACTAGTTTTTACCGGTTTATCATTGTTCAACAAAGAGGTGGAAATTGGAGGCAAAGAATCAATCTTACAAACACATATTGATAAAACTTCTAAAATTGTATTTAAACATTATCAGAATGTATTTACAATTGAATTTGCAACGTTGGACATGCGTGCACCTGATAAAATACAGTACGAATATCGACTAGATGGATTTGACACCCAATGGAATCAGGTACACAAAAAGCACTTTGCTACTTATACATCTCTTCCTCCGGGTAATTATACATTTCATGTCAGATCTACCGATAGTGAAGGTGTATGGTTGAATAACGAACGTCAGATAGAACTTAAAGTGCTACCATCATTCTGGCAGTCTGTTCCGGCTAAATTTTTATATGTTATCTTCATTGTTTTGCTCCTTATTATTGTATTTTATATTTTCATTACTATTTTCAAATTAAAAAATAATGTAGCTTTAGAAAAACAAATCACGGAGATGAAATTACGTTTCTTTACGGATATTTCTCATGAATTACGTACACCATTGACACTGATTTCATTACCTATCGACAATATATTACAAGAAAAACTCGATCCGCTTATTAAAGAACAGTTAATATTGGCACGTCGAAACCTTGATCGTGTTTTGGGACTTATTAACCAAATACTTGACTTTCGCAAAATCCAACATAATAAAATGCGGTTGACGGTTGAAGAGGTTAATTTTGGCGAGTTTGTAAAGTCTAGTAGCAGCAACTTTTATGAAATTGCTAATAATAAAGGTATTCAGTTCGACATTGTTAATGACTCCAATGATGTGAAGATTTGGGTCGACCCCGAACGGTTTGAGTCTATTATTTATAATCTTTTGTCAAATGCCTTTAAGTTTACTGCATCAGGTAAAAATATTAAAGTGATTACAAAAGTTGAAAAAGATTCGGCCGTACTTTATATTATTGATCAGGGTGTAGGAATTGCTAAAGAAAAACTTGGCTTCATATTCGACAGATTTTTTAGTGTATCAACATTAAAGAATATTACTCAGAAAAGTACCGGTATCGGACTCGATCTGGTGAAAAACCTTGTAAAATTACATCATGGAGAAATACAGGTTGAAAGTGAAGTCGGAGTAGGATCCACTTTCCGTATTGAATTTAAACTGGGTGTTTCACACTTTGATGAAAATGCCGATATTATTATTTCGGATCAAAAAGTGCCTGAAAATAAGATTGAAAATGAATTATTTCAGGAGGTTGAACGAGTAGAGGAACAACCTGAAAAAAAGAAACCCCTAATTTTACTAGTTGAAGATAATGAGGAATTACGCCATTTTCTAAAGAGTAGTCTTAAAACCAATTACCGTGTTGAAGAAGCTGAAAATGGTGTTGAAGGTTGGAAGAAAACCGACAAACTTATGCCTGATTTTATCATTACCGACTTAAAAATGCCAGAAATGGATGGTCTCGAACTTACCAAAAAAGTAAAAGAAGATAGTCGTACTTCTCATATTCCTATTATTTTGCTTACTGCTGTTACTGATATGGAAAGTAAACTGGCGGGTATGAAAGTGGGAGCCGACGATTATATTACAAAACCTTTTAGTTCTGAGTTTTTACACGCACGTGTTGAAAATCTGATTGCTCAACGAAATCAGTTACAGGAATATTATCGTATGCAGATTTCAGGGCTTAAAACTGAAATAAATCTACCGCCATTAGAAATAAAATCTCAGGAAGATTTATTTATGCAGAAACTTTTGAAATTAATGAATGATAATATTGATAATTTCGAATTAAACATTGATTATTTAGCCACTGAACTAGGACTGAGCCGGACTGTATTTTTTAACAAACTAAAAAGTCTTACGGGTTATTCTCCTGTAGAATTTGTACGTGAAGTCAGATTTGAAAGAGCTGCTGAGTACATTAGAAGTACGCATCTTACTGTTTCAGAAATATCCTATCAAGTTGGCATTGAAGATCCTCGTTATTTTAGTCGCTGTTTTAAACAAAAATTTGGACTTACTCCTTCTGAATATCGTTTGCAAAATGAAAATTAATTGCAGTTTTTTTATGTTTTGGACTTTTTGCGTAAGCAACTGCCAACTTCTCTTGTAGCTTTTATATTTTTTTGTATAATTTTGTTTTTAAAAATACTCTGCTATATTCTTGAATAAGAATGATATAAGATGTGTTTTTTAGGTGTTTGAAAAAAAACGTGTTCGCACACGAAAATATTACATCAATATTAAAAAATATATGTTACATTTGCAAGATAGATTTTCTGTGTACGAACACGGGAGTGAATAATGTAACTAAAATGGAAGATAAATCACAAAAAATACGTATTAAAGATATAGCCGTTTTAGCAGGTGTTTCAGAAGGAACTGTTGACAGGGTTTTACACAATAGGGGAGATGTTTCTGAAAAGAGTAGTGATGCTGTAAACAAAGTGCTGGAAGAAATGAATTACAAACCAAATCTTTTTGCGCGCTCACTAGCTTCTAAAAAACATTATCGTTTTGTGTGCATGATTCCAACTTTTCAACAGGAAGAATATTGGGAAAGAGTTGATAAGGGGTTTAATCAGGCAGCCTCAGATTTTTTACATCACAATGTATTAATCGACAAACAATATTTTAATCAGTTTGATGTGAATTCATTTATTGAAGTTTCGAAAAAGATTCTCGAAAATGAACCAGATGCCGTTTTTCTTTCTCCTATTTTTAAAAATGAAACATTGTCATTTACCGATGAACTAACCACTAGGAGAATCCCTTTTTCGTTTATCGATTCAGTAATTTCAGAAGCAAATTATTTGACTTATTACGGACAACATTCGTTTCAAAGTGGATATATTGCAGCGAAATTATTGCTAGGATCTTTACCCGAAAAATCGCAGGTAATGGTAATTAGAACTCACCGAAAAGGCTCTGTTTCCAATCAGACTATCTCTCGTTATAAGGGTTTCATGCAGTTTATTGAAGAGAATAATTTGCACGAAAACTTTAATATAATAAATGTTGAATTTAAAAACGACGATGAAGGAGCAAACCTCAAGCTTCTGGAGAAGACTTTTTTAAATAATGATGCTATTAATGCTGCCATTACCTTTAATTCAAAAGTATATTTATTAGCAAAACATTTAGTTTCATTAAATCAAACTAATATTCGTTTAATTGGTTACGATTTATTAAAACCAAATGTTCAATATCTTAAAGAAGGTGTTATCAATTACCTTATAGCACAACGACCAGACAAACAAGCTTATTTCACCGTTAGAGATATGTGTAAAGAATTGATATTTAAGCAAAAAATTAAAAAAGTAAATTTTGTACCTATTGATATTTTACTGAAAGAAAATATCGAAGATTACCTGAATTTTGTAGAATAAGACTATATAATGTTAAACTTAAAATAATTAAAAAATGAAACTGGGAAAATTTAGTATTGGAACGGGTGACCGTTTTTCACATCAAGGTGAGGCTCAACTAAGAGCTATTATGAAAGCTAACGAGAAATCGGGCCTAGACATAAACATTGTTTGGAATAAATCAAATCGTGAACATACTTATGTTCATACTATTCCTCAGGATACTCGTATAGAAGCTGATGCAGCTGTAAAAGCGCTAAGCTATAAAGGTCAGTATTTTGTGGATGCTGATCATATCAATTTTGGTAATGTTGCGCCTTTTGTTGATTGCTCAGACTTCTTTACATTGGATGTTGCGTCATTTATTGGAAAAGAAAGTGCCAAGGCTGATGTTGATGCTTTTGTAGCATCATGCAGTAAATATGTTGGGAACTTATCTGTTCCGGGTATTTCTCATCCACTAGTTGTTAGCAATGAATTTTTAGTACAGATTGCCAATAAATTTTTAGCTGCAACACAACAAGCAGCCGATATTTATAATTTCCTTGTGGAGAAAAAAGGAAAAGGAAACTTTATCACTGAAGTATCAATGGATGAAGTTGAAACACCACAAACACCTATCGAAATGTTATTCATTTTGAAAATGTTGGCTGATAAAGGAGTTCCTGCTCAAACAATTGCCCCTAAATTTACAGGTCGTTTCAATAAAGGTGTTGATTATACTGGAAATGTAGATCAGTTTGCTAAAGAATTTGAAGAAGATGTATTGGTGATTGATTTTGCAGTGAAAGAATTCGGACTTCCTGAAGAATTGAAATTAAGTATTCACTCAGGGTCTGATAAATTTTCAATTTATCCTGTTATGGCTGCTGTAATTAAAAAATATGACAAAGGATTACATTTGAAAACAGCAGGAACAACCTGGTTGGAAGAAGTAATTGGTTTGGCAGTTGCCGGTGGTGATGGTTTAGAAGCTGCAAAATATATTTATGCTGATTCTTTAAATCGTAGTGAAGAATTATGTGGACCTTATGCCGACGTAATTGATATTGATACTACAAAGCTACCTACTATCGAAGAAGTTAACTCATGGTCAGGTGAAAAATATGCAAACACATTGCGCCATATTCCTGGACATCCTGATTATAATCCAAACTTTCGTCAGCTAATTCACGTTGCCTACAAAGTTGCTTACGAGATGGGTGATAAATATATCAGTATGATCGAAAAACATGCAGATGTAATCGGACAATGTGTAGAAGAAAATATCTACGAACGTCACTTGAAACGTTTGTTTAATTTATAGACCTCATCCCAACCCTCTCCTTGAGGAGAGGGAGTAAGTGGTTAAATGAGGCCGATTTTAGAAAATACAAATTATTTAAAAAAAATAAAATGAAAAACTTATTCGATGTAAAAGGTAAGGTGATAGTAATCACCGGTGGTGCCGGTATCCTAGGTAGAGGTATGGCAGAATATATGGCAGAGCAAGGCTGTAAAGTAGTAGTTTTGGATAGAGCTGATGCTGGAGTTGCATTGGTTGAAGATATAAAATCAAAAGGAGGAGAAGGGCTGTATTTAAATACAAATGTTCTTGAAAAAGAAGCATTGGAGCAAAACGCAAAAGATATTGTTGCGAAATTTGGAAGAATTGATATTTTAGTAAATGCTGCTGGTGGAAATATGGCAGGTGCAACGATTGGACCTGACCAAACTATTTTTGATCTTCAAATTGATGCATTTAAGAAAGTGGTTGATTTGAACTTGTTTGGAACCGTATTGCCTTGTATGGTATTTGGAAAAATCATGGTGAATCAAAAAGAAGGAAGTATTATTAATATATCCTCTGAATCTGCAATTCGTCCATTGACTCGTGTAGTTGGTTATGGTGCTTCAAAAGCTGCAGTAACTAACTTTACTCAATTTTTAGCGACTGAAATGTCCAGTAAGTTTAGTGAAAAAATTCGTGTAAATGCAATGGCTCCGGGATTTTTCCTCACAGAGCAAAACCGCGCATTAATGACAAATCCTGATGGTTCTCCAACTGCAAGAGGAAAATCAATTGTAGCGCATACTCCATTCGGTCGTTTAGGAGAACCCGATGAATTATTAGGAACATTACACTGGTTAGCGAGCGATGCATCTAAATTTGTAACTGGAACATTGACTGTTATTGATGGTGGTTTCGATGTGTTCTGTATTTAAAAACAGCCACCTAAATCCCCCAAGTGGGACTTAAAGACTGGAATAAATTATAAATAACCTTTAAAATTGCTTACAAAAGTCCCCCTGCGGGGGATTTAGGGGGCTTTAAATTATTATGATAACACTTAAAAAAGATACAAAATACGCCCTAATGGTGGCAACCAGTATGGGGGTGAGAATTACTCCGGTGAATGGACAACCAGTTCATAGTAGCAAATTATTTCAAATGGAAGTTTCAAGTGCTGAAACGAATGTTGCCAGTATTTCTTCTTACCTTGGACTACCCGTTAAAGTGCTGACAACTTTTGTAAAGGACAGCCCAATAGCCCAAATGATTAAGAGTGACCTGAAAAGTCGCCATATGGATTACGAAGGTGTTGAAGTAGCACAAGGAAATCCCTGGGGTTACCGTCATCAGTTTAATATTGCCGATAGTGGTTTTGGAACACGTGGTCCACGCGTTTTGAACGATCGTGCCGGTGAAGTGGGACGGACCTTGAATGTAAAAGATTTTGATTTGGAACGTATTTTTGTAAAAGAAGGAGTTCAGATTTTACATTTATCAGGATTAATTGGGGCATTATCAGTTGAAACAAGTGAATTTTGCTTACAATTGGCCCGTTATGCAAAAAAAACAGGAACCCGTATATCTTTCGATTTAAATTATCGTGCTTCCTTTTGGAAAGGTCGTGATAAAGAATTACGTGAAATATTCACAGAAATAGCATCCGTTTCCGATATTTTAATTGGAAATGAAGAAGATTTTCAACTTTGTCTGGGTATTGAAGGCCCTGAAGCAGGAGGAAAAGGAATCGATGCACAAATTGACGGTTTTAAAGGCATGATTGGTCGTGTAAAAGCAGCATTCCCTAATGCTTCGGTTTATGCAACTACATTACGTCAGGTTATCAGCACCAATGAACATCTTTGGGGTGCGATTATGCTCGATGGTGATACTTGGAATGTAATAGAACCCCGTAAAATCAATGTACTCGACCGTATTGGTGGTGGTGATGGTTTTGTTGGCGGTATGTTATACGCCATTCTGAAAGGTTGGGAATCTGAAAAATGGGCTCAGTTTGGATGGGCATCCGGAGCTTTAGCCACAACTTTCTTAACCGATTATGCACAACCTGCCGATGAGGAAATGGTTTGGAGCATCTGGGGCGGAAATGCACGCGTTAAGCGATAATTTGAACAACTATGTTTACTATGTACCTATGTGGTTCAAAATATTAAACCACATAGGCACATAGCTCACAATAGATAAAAATAGCATTATGTTATACTACGAAATTGGTTCAACAGAACTGGAATTGACTGCTGATGATCTGAAAAAAGGTCTTTTTGAAGCATTGGAAAAGATGGGAAAGAAGCACAAAGTGCTGGCTATTCCTCCTGATTATACCCGGCTACCAAGTCGTGCCGGAGAGCTTACCGAGTTTACATGGCAGTATTACGGTGACGCATTGACTGATGTTTTACCCGCTTTGGGAACTCATACAGCTATGACTGACCATCAGATTGCTCACATGTTCGGATCTTTGCCGGCCTCTCTTATACGTGAACACGATTGGCGGAATGATGTGGTAACAGTTGGAACCGTTCCTGCTGAATTTGTGAAAGAGGTTTCTGAAGGTGCTGTCGAATTTTCCTGGCCTGCACAGGTGAATAAACTGCTTATTGAAGGAAATTTTGACCTGATACTTTCTATTGGTCAGGTTGTTCCTCACGAAGTAGTTGGAATGGCGAATTACAACAAAAACATTTTCGTCGGAACGGGTGGGGTTGAAGGCATCAACAAAAGCCATTTCGTAGGTGCTGCCTATGGTATGGAACGCATGATGGGTCATGCCGATACACCGGTTCGTCGTATTTTTAATTATGCTTCGGATAATTTTACGAATCACATGCCCATAGTTTATGTGCAAACAGTGGTTGGGTTGGATAAAACTGATGGTAAGATTAAAACACGTGGATTGTTTATTGGCGATGATTTTGAAGTCTTTGACAAAGCAGCCAAACTAGCTTTGCTCGTAAACTTTGAAATGCTTGATAAACCCTTGAAGAAAGTAGTGGTCTATCTTGATCCTACAGAATTCAAGAGTACCTGGCTTGGAAATAAATCGGTTTACCGTACCCGTATGGCCATTGATGATGGTGGAGAACTAATTGTTTTAGCACCAGCATTAAAAGAATTTGGAGAAGACAAAGAAATCGACCGTCTCATTCGGAAGTATGGATATTTTGGAACGCCAACAACTTTGAAAAATTGTGATGAAAATGAAGACCTGCGAAATAATCTGAGTGCAGCAGCCCATCTGATTCATGGTTCTTCCGAAGGACGTTTCAGTATAACCTATTGTCCGGGAAAAGGAGCAGAGAACTTATCGAAGGCTGAGATTGAAAGTGTTGGATTCAAGTATGCTGATATTGATGAAATAACAGCCAAATACGATCCGAAAAAACTGCGTGACGGTTACAACACGATGGCCGATGGTGAAGAAATTTTCTATATTTCTAATCCTGCATTGGGTTTATGGGCATTTAAGGATAGGTTTAAATACTGATTTTTTAACCACATAGGCACATAGGTCACATAGAAATTTTCTTTAATAAATAAGTTAAACAAACATATAAATAATAGGATATGTGTCCTATGTGTCTATGTGGTTCAAATCATTGAATAGAATGACTCAAAAGGAAATAAATAAACTAAGTTATGATATAATTGGTTTTGCAATTGAAGTTCATAAAGAACTTGGACCGGGTTTGTTGGAAAGTGTCTATGAAAAATGTCTTGCACATCTTCTTTTGCAAAATGGTTATACAGTAAGTAGGCAACAATCGGTACCTCTGAACTTTCGTGGACTAGATTTAGATTGTGAACTTCGGTTCGACCTAATGGTGAATAATTTAATAATTGTTGAGTTGAAAACCGTTGAGGAGCTTATTCCAATACACGAAGCCCAATTACTTACTTATTTGAAACTTTTAAAGAAGCCTAAAGGAATATTGATTAATTTTAATTGCACGAATATATTTAAAGAAGGTCAACGTACTTTTGTAACGGAATATTTCCGTGCTTTAGCAATTGAATGAATTAACCACATAGATACATAAAAATTTTCTGTGATTTATATGTGCCTATGTGGGATTCAAAATAAAACAAAATTATATGTGGTCTATGTGGCTATGTGGTTCAAAAAAATGAATAAGATAATTATAGACGATAAAATTCCATATATTCGTGGAGCATTTGAGAGTGTAGCCGAAGTAGTTTACCTGCCCGGCTCCAAAACGACACCGGAAATAGTAAAAGATGCCAGTGCAATTGTAACGCGCACGCGGACTACTTGCAATGAAAGCTTGCTGAAAGATTCTTCGGTGAAATTTATTGCAACGGCAACCATTGGGTTCGATCATATTGATACGGATTATTGCGATGCAGCCGGTATCAAATGGACAAATGCACCGGGTTGTAATTCGAAATCGGTAGAACAATATATTGCATCGACATTAATGGTTTTGGCTGAACGAAAAGGCTGGAACCTGAATGAAAAGACGATAGCTGTAGTAGGAGTGGGGAATGTAGGAACTAAAGTGGCCAATATTTGTGAAATCTTTGGTATGAAAGTCCTTTTGAATGATCCACCACGCGAACGTGCGGAAGGTTCAGCAGCTTTTGTAAGTCTAAAGGAAATTATGGAGCAGGCTGATATTATTACGTTGCATGTTCCATTAAATATGAAGGGAGAAGATGCCACTTTTCATATGGCAGACACTGCTTTTTTAAATACTTTAAAGAAAAAACCGGTACTGATTAATTCCTGCCGTGGTGAGGTTGTAGAAACCGTAGCGGTGAAGACTGCACTTAAAAGTGGACAACTATCGGAATTTGTTTGCGATTGTTGGGAAAATGAGCCGGACATAGATTTGGAATTGCTATCTTTGACTGCTATTGCAACTCCGCATATTGCAGGCTATTCTAAAGATGGAAAAGCAATAGGAACAAGGATGAGTGTACAAGCAATTAGTAATTTTTTTGGACTTGGACTAAACAATTGGGAGCCTTTAGGGGTTGAATTACCAGCACATCCGATTATTGAACTGGATGGATTTGGTTTAAGTGAACAGGAAATTATTTCCAAAGCTATCTTGGCTAGCTATGACATACGGAGTGATGACAAAGCTTTCAGAGATAACACTTCTCACTTTGAACAATTAAGGGGTGATTATCCTGTTCGGCGTGAGTTTCCGGCTTACACGATACAAGCAAAAAATGTTGAACCGGAAACATTGAATAAATTAAAACAATTGGGATTTAAAATTTAACCACATAGACACATAGAAATCATAGAAAAATGTGTCCTTATGGTTCAAAAAATATAACAAATAGTATTAATTAACTTAAGCATATTCATGTTAGAATTTTATGTGTTCTATGTGCCTATGTGGTTCAAAAAATATAACAAAAATTATTACTAACCTTAAGCATATTCATATCAGAATATTATGTGTTCTATGTGCCTATGTGGTTAAAATTTTTTATAATGAAACAAAAAGCAGATATCGGATTGATCGGGTTGGCCGTAATGGGCGAGAACCTGGTATTAAACATGGAAAGTAAAGGTTTTACAGTAGGAGTTTTTAACCGTACTGTAGCACGTGTTGACGAGTTTATCGCAGGTCGTGGTGCCGGGAAGAACTTTGTCGGAGCGCATTCTGTCGAAGAATTGTGTGCTTCACTGGCAAAACCGCGTAAAGTAATGATGCTTGTAAAAGCAGGAAAACCGGTTGACGATTTTATTGACCTGATTATTCCTCATTTGGAAGCGGGCGATATTATTATCGATGGTGGTAATTCACATTATCCTGATACCATTCGTCGTACTAAATACGTCGAAAGTAAAGGGTTGTTGTATATCGGAACCGGAGTTTCGGGTGGCGAAGAAGGTGCCTTGTTAGGCCCATCAATGATGCCCGGAGGTTCACCTGCAGCCTGGCCGGCAGTAAAAGAAATCTTTCAGGCTGTTGCCGCGAAAGTTGAAGATGGAACACCTTGTTGCGACTGGGTGGGTGAAGGCGGTGCCGGTCATTTTGTGAAAATGGTTCACAACGGTATTGAATACGGTGATATGCAAATTATCAACGAAGCTTATCAGGTGATGAAAGATTTACTGGGATTAAGCGCTGACGAAATGCACGAAGTTTTCAAAGAATGGAACAAAGGTGATCTGGATTCCTACCTGATTGAAATTACCCGTGACATTTTAGCCGTAAAAGATGAAGATGGTTCACCACTGGTTGAAAAAATTCTGGATACAGCCGGACAAAAAGGAACCGGTAAATGGACGGCTGTTACGGCGCTCGATATGGGTATTCCATTGACATTAATCGGAGAATCTGTTTTTGCTCGTTGTTTATCGGCACAAAAAGATATGCGCGTGTTAGCTTCTAAAGCTATTCATGGACCTGAAAAGAAATTTATCGGGGATAAAAAACAAATGATTGATGACCTGAAAGATGCCTTGTTTGGAGCTAAAATTATATCTTATGCACAAGGTTATAACTTGATGATGGAAGCAGCTAAAGAATATGGCTGGAAACTGAATTTAGGTGGTATTGCCTTGATGTGGCGTGGTGGATGTATTATCCGTTCCGTATTTTTGGGTGATATCAAAAAAGCATTTGATAAAAATCCAACCCTGGAGAACTTGTTACTCGATCCTCATTTCAAAGAAATCGTTGAAAAAGCACAAGCCGGATGGCGTCGTGTATGTGCAACTGCTTTGACGAACGGTATCCCTGTTCCTGCCTTGACTTCAGCACTTTGCTATTTCGACGGATTACGAACAGAGCGTTTACCTGCCAATTTGTTGCAAGCACAACGTGACTACTTTGGAGCACATACTTACGAACGTATCGACAAACCACGCGGTGAGTTTTTCCATACCAATTGGACGGGTCGTGGTGGTGACACAGCTTCTACAACTTATGTAGTATAAACTGTCTTATTGATTAGTTTTATTTAAATAATAGAGAATGCTTAGGTGATAAATTCATCTGAGCATTTTTTGTATGTTGGGCATGATATTAAGTAAGCATCCCAAATCAGCCGTATTTTCCAAATTTACAAAAAACCTGAACTTTGCCAAAAAATAAAAGCAATGTTTAGTTTAAATGAAAACAATCGTTTTGTAGTGTGTTTACAAGGAGTAGATTTACGCAAAGGGTTGGATGGTTTATGTGGGATGATTCGTTATTTGTCATTAAGCCCGACAAATGGCGATGTATATGTGTTTTTGAATAAAAGTCGCACGACCATGAAATTACTTCATTGGGAACGTGGAGGCCATGTAATTTATTACAAACGCATGGAAAGTGGACGCGTTAGCCACAAGATATTTCTTAAAGAAGGTATTGGATTTCGTACAATTCGCTGGGATGAATTGGTGCTTTTTATGGAAGGAATTAGCGTAAAAATTAAGCGAAGAAAACGCTATAATTTATAGCAAATTATTTGCGTATATCACTGTTTTATAGTATCTTTATACTGTAAAACAATGGGAGAAACAATACAAATATTACAAGAAAACGCTTCGTTAAAAGTGCAAATATTTCAGATGAATGAACAGATTCTTCTGAAAGATGAACAGCTTCTTCGTAAGAATGAGCGTATCCTTTATTTGGAACGTCAACTATTTGGTCGTCGTTCGGAAAAGAAGTTACCCGACTATTGTGAAGCTCAATTATCATTGTTCGATTCAGAGCAAGGTATGGCTGCTTTGGAACAGGAAACGCCTGGCATGACAACTTTGATAGAAGATATCAAGCAAAAGGCAGAACAACGCCATTCTGCCTCAAAACGCAAAACAACAGCAGAAAAACGCTCTTATAAGATTCCTGCAAACGTTGAACGTATAGAAACTATTATCGAGCCTACACACAACGACACAACTACACTTATAAAGATTGGTGAAGATGTGAGCGAAAGACTGATGCTTGACCCTTCCAAGTTTTGGGTAGAACGCACTGTTCGTCCTATATATAAGGTAAAAGAAACTGAACAAGGACAAGCACTTACAACCACCATTGTTCAGGCACCTGCCAAAGAAGTGATATTCCCGGGTTGCATGGCTGGCGAATCGTTATTGAGCCAATTAATTGTAGATAAATTTCTTTACCATCTTCCCGAATACCGACAAGCAAAACGCTTCAAAGAACTTGGTGTTGAAATACCCACTTCCAGCATTAATCGTTGGGTGCACGCCACGGCGGATAAGCTATATCCCCTTTATGTGGCGCAAATGCAACGCATATTATCAGCAAACTACATTCAAGTAGATGAAACATCTCATTCGATAATTGATCGCAAAGGTTCGGCGCGCAAAGGATATATTTGGGTGGTTCGTTCCGTGCTATTTCCGGGTGTGTTTTTTCATTACGACAAAGGATCTCGTTCGCAAGAAGTGGTATTAAAAATGCTCAAGGATTACAAAGGGGCTTTACAAACCGATGGCTATGCGGCTTATAGTATCTTTGAAGAAAAGCAAGGTATACTTCCACTTGGTTGTATGGCTCACGTTAGAAGAAAATTTGAAAATGCACTGACAACTACGCCTCAGGCAAAGCAAGCACTTGATTATATTGCGTTGCTTTATATGTTAGAGGAGAATCTCAAAGCAGAAGATGCCGATTACGAACAAATCCGCAAAGAGCGCCAAGAGAAAGCCTACCCCATTTTACAACAAATGGAGAGATGGATGAAGCGAACTTACAATACTTGTACGCCAAAAAGTCCACTTGGGAAAGCCATTAGCTATGCTTTTGGTATGTGGCCTCGTATCAGCCGGTATTGCAAGGAAGGATATTTCAATATTGACAACAATGGAGTAGAGAATTCCATTCGACCAATCACGCTCGGTCGTAAGAATTATCTATTTTCAGGCAATGATAGCGGCGCTGAGAATAATTGCATATTTTATACGCTCATAGGTAGTTGCCTACAAGCTGGTGTTGAACCACACAAATGGTTAACTACAACACTGGAGAAAATCCCCAAACTGAGAACTCCAATAAACTGGGAGGAGTTTCTACCGAAACTATAACCAAAAATATAAAACGGACTGTCTATAGTATTTCTATTGATAGTCCGTTTTTTTGTGCAAAACAATACGGTTGATTTGGGATGCTTACTGCAAAACAATACGGCTGATTTGGAATGCTTACGTTTTATCCTGTCATTTCGTATTTCTCGACCTCTTTTTGACTGAATCAGAATTCGGTCGATACGATGTACGGGTTGAAAAAAAATAAAATTTGTTATTTATTCTTTTGTGGGTCAAGCAAATATTTAGATGCTTTTATTTATAAATCAAGCAGCTGGTATGTAAACTGACCTTAGATATCTAAACCTGAAGGAGCACGTTGAAATATAAATGTAATATAACTGTAACATTAATATAATATGTGAGACATTTTTGTTACCTGGAAATTTCATACTTTTGCAAAAAAAAATAAAACAAATTTATGGACAGTATTTATCTTATCATTGTAGTAGTACTATTAGGGCTTGCAACGTTGGATTTAGTTGTTGGAGTTTCAAATGATGCTGTGAACTTTCTAAATTCAAGTATTGGTTCTAAAGTTGCTCCAATGTGGGTGATTTTGACAGTGGCTTCAATAGGTATTTTGGTTGGATCACTCTTTTCAAGTGGCATGATGGAAGTAGCACGAAGTGGTATTTTTTATCCAGGAAAATTTACATTTCCGGATATTATGATGCTATTTCTAGCTGTAATGATCACAGATGTAATTTTATTGGATGTATTCAATACGTTTGGTTTACCTACATCTACTACTGTCTCGTTGGTATTTGAATTGTTGGGAGCTGCCGTAGCTGTTGCATTAGTTAATACATGGAGTGCCAACACCGGTAATGTTATTGATTACATTAATACAGGAAAAGCATTAACCATTATTTCAGGTATTTTAATATCTGTGGTAATTGCATTTACATTCGGATTGATAATAATGCAGTTTTCCAGAATAATATTTTCATTTAAATATAAAAAATCTTTTCTTTATCTGGGAGCAATATGGGGAGGTTTTGCATTAACAGCCATATCATATTTTGCCATCTTTAAAGGACTAAAAAATACGACACTGATTTCAAAAGACTCTTTACAATTAATGCAGGATAATTTAAGTGTAATTCTTTTGTATACGTGGGGGATTTTGACAGTTGTTATGGCTGTGTTGCAACATATTTTTAAGGTAAATATCCTGAAAATAATTATATTGTGCGGAACAGCAGCACTAGCACTTTCTTTTGCAGGCAATGACCTTGTAAATTTTATTGGCGTATTTATGGCTGGATTAGGATCATTTGAAATTGCTTCAAATGTTATAGCTTCTGGAGGAACAGTTGAAAATTTATACATGTCGAAATTATCAGAGCCTGTAAGTGCAGATTGGCGTTATTTATTAGGAGCCGGTGTTATCATGATTTTAGCGATTTGGTTCTCAAAAAAGTCCAAATCCGTGACTATGACAGAAGTAAATTTGGCTCGCCAAGGTGAAGGGTTTGAAAGATTTTCATCAACGGGCGCATCACGTTCATTGGTTCGTAATGTTATCAACTTAAATAAGATTTTTGAAAAAATAACTCCTCAATTTGTTGTTAATTTTGTGGAAAGCCGTTTTAAGCCTTTATCTAATGAAGAAAAGGACAATAACAATGCATCGTTTGATTTAATAAGAGCTTCAGTGAATCTAACTGTCTCTGCATTGTTAATTTCGTTAGGAACTTCTTTGAAATTACCATTATCTACCACTTATGTAACCTTTATGGTAGCAATGGGTTCTTCGTTGGCTGACAGAGCATGGGGGCGTGAAAGTGCTGTATACAGAATTACTGGTGTTTTAACCGTTATTAGTGGTTGGTTCCTTACTGCATTTGTTGCCTTCACAGTAGCTATGTTAGTTGCATTTGCTTTAATGTATGGAGGAATTTATGCGATTGTTGGATTATTGCTTTTAGTAGCGTTATTATTTATCCAGTTTATGAAAGTTCATAAAAAAAGAGCAAAAGCTGAGGAAGCGAATGATATCTTCTTAAATAATGAACATGATATTGTCATAAATTGTACCCATGAAATAGAAGAGTCAGTTGAAACCACCATTGAAATATATAAGAAAATGCTTGAAGGTCTTTTCAAGGAGGATCGTAAAGGACTAATGAAATTATATAAAGTTGCCGATGATTTTCATGGAAAGTCCAAAAGACGCAGAGCTTACGAAGTATTACCGACTTTGCAAAGGTTAGATTATAATGCATTGGATACAGGTCAATATTATGTTCAGGCAGTTGATTATTTCTATGAAATTTCTGTTTCGTTGAGATATATGACAGAATCAAGTTTCAATTTTATTGACGATAATCATGAAGGATTTGGACAGGATCAAATTGATGACCTGACCCAATTAAGTAATGAGTTATTATCTGTATATCAGGATTTTATTAATATGATGAGAAATAATAATTATTCTGATTTAGCAAAAATTAAAGAACGCCGAACAGTCATTTTAGATTTATATTCAGATCTTGTGAAGAAACAAATTAAGCGAACAAAGGAAAAAGAAACCGGAACAAGAAATAGTATTCTGTATTTGAATATACTAAATGAAACAAAAGCAATTGCCTTAAAATCTATAAATTTAATGAGAGCACAAATGAACTTATATAATTCGGATGATTTCAAACAAATCTAAATACTAATCTATTAAGATAAAAAAGGCGTGGTCGATTCAAAATTTGAATCGACCATGTTTTTTTTTGAATTATCTATAGAAATATTTAAAATGTATCATCGTTCTAGAGTTTTTATGAAGATAAATACTCTCTCTATATAGGACTTGCTGATAAACGAAAGAGTACTTAGAAACAAATTGATTAAGCTCTGAAATAAACCTCAAGTTCAAGCTGTTTTACTGTTTAAAAAAAAGCCTTCGAATGATTTCATTCGAAGGCTTTTTTTTTAAGAGTAATTTTGAATGTAAACCAATGATTTATTTAATTTTTCAAGATGATTTTAGTTGCTTGTTTACCTACTCGTACAATGTATAAACCTTTAGTGAAATCAGACATATCAGCAACACCATTTACTAATTGAAGGGTTTGAACTTTAGCTCCTAAAGCACTGTAAATTTCTACAGTTGAGGTGTTAGCATTCTTTACATTTAATTGCTTGCCAACCACATATGCTTTAAATGAATTTCCATTTACAGGAGAAATACTTGTAGCTTTTTCACCCAAAAACTTTTTATCCCAATAAACAACATCTTTTTTGATTGTAGCATCTTGAAATGCGAAAGAGTCTGTCCCACTTGTACTTACTACGTACAAAGAGCCTGAAGCACCATTAGCCCATGTCCCTAAATTTTGATCAGTTAGTAAATTATTTTGTGCTTGCCCAACCAAGACACAAGTGATAATGTATAATAATAGAGTAATTTTTTTCATGTTTTTTTATTTTTATTTTGTTTAATTCTTCTTGTAAATAAAATGTATAATTATTACAAAAACGATACATTTTGGGTGCAATTATATTTTTTTTTAGTCGAAGAATTGATTGTAAATTAAATGTCTGAATTTAAATGCAACAAAGTCTAATGTTAAAATATATGTCCTATTAATTTATTCTATATGTTTTAACGATTTATCGTGCAATTATTTAAACAAATTTCATGCCTTTAATACATTAACTATAATTCCCGTAAAATAATATTATCTTTGCAATCATTTTAAAATTACAATCTATGGCGCTAGTGTTGAAACCAGAATATATTTTTGAGACAAGTTGGGAAGTGTGCAATATGGTGGGGGGAATTTATACCGTACTATCAACAAGAGCTGCTACATTAGAAAAAATTCATTCAGACAAACTGATTTTTATAGGACCGGATGTTTGGATTGAAAAGCCAAATCCGTATTTTGAAGAAATTCCGGAATTGCTTTCAGATTGGAAATTGTTCACAGTAGAGCATTTTGATTTGAAAATACGTGTAGGTCGGTGGAAAATACCAGGCAGACCTATTGCTGTATTAGTTGATTTTATGCCTCTAATGGCCAAGAAAAATGAAATCTACGGACAGGTTTGGGAACAGGTAGGTGTAGATTCTCTGGCTAGCTATGGCGATTACGACGAATCTTCTATGTTTGGGTATGCAACTGGAATAATAATTGAAAGTTATTATCGGTTTCATAACTTAAGTGCTAAGAATAATATAGTGGCACATTTTAATGAATGGATGACTACATTTGGTGCATTTTATATTCAAAAAAATGTTCCCGAAATTGCTACCCTGTTCACTACACACGCTACTTCCATTGGGCGTTCTATCGCTGGCAATCATAAACCTCTGTACGATTACCTCAACGAATATAATGGTGATCAGATGGCTCGGGAGTTGAACATGGTTTCGAAACATTCTACCGAGAAAATTGCTGCCCATACTGTAGATTGCTTTACTACTGTAAGTGATATAACTGCTTGCGAATGTACACAATTGCTCGATAAAACTCCTCACATCGTAACACCAAATGGTTTTGAGGATGATTTTGTTCCTAAAAACAAGAAATTTGATACCGCCCGAAAACAAGCTAAAACATCGTTGCGTAAAGTAGCAGAAACTCTTTTAGGTTATAAACTAACAAAGGATGCCTTATTTGTAGGTACAGCAGGTAGATATGAATATAAAAATAAAGGAATTGATACACTGATTGAATCTCTAAAACAGTTATCAGAATTTCCGAATCTGAAGAAAGAGATTGTGGTTTTTATAATGGTTCCTGCTCATATTAAAGAGTTTAGAGTTGATTTAGCTTCAGCACTAAAAAATCCTTCTACTGAATTGAATTCCTGGAATAAGTTTACTACCCACGAATTGTACGATTACCATAACGACAATGTAATGTCGGCAATAAATTGGTTCCATTTTCAAAATAATCAAAATCAACCGATAAAAATTATTTTTGTTCCATCATATCTGAACGGTACGGATGGGATATTCAACAAAAGTTATTACGAATTATTAATAGGAATGGATTTGACAATTTTTCCATCTTATTATGAACCATGGGGTTATACGCCGCTTGAGAGTGTAGCATTTGGAGTTCCTACCATCACTACTGATTTATCGGGTTTTGGATTGTGGGTTTCTTCAAAACCAAAAGATATTTCTACCGGAGTTGGTGTAATTCATCGTTCCGATTATAATTCTTATCTTGTTGCGACTCATATTGCCGAAATGATTCAGAAATTTGCTGAATTTAATGATACTGAAGTTTTAGAAGTACGGGCAAAAGCCTCTGTTATAGCTGAAAAAGCTTTGTGGAAACATTTTATCAAATTTTATGAAAGAGCTTATCATATTGCTCTAGAAAATAAATCAAAGAGAATCAGTCATTGAAAAATGCATTGAAAATGTAAATTTCAAACGTTTGAAATTTATAGTCACTTATTTTAAAGATATTGATTTATTCTTAGATGTTTTTATATTATATTTGTGTTAGAATTGTAGTAAAACGTATTAGTGTATAGTTATATAAAAAAGATTTATAAGTTATGAAAATTAAAGTTAACAACGTAAACGAAAAAAACTTAAAGGAAATCAATGTAAAGTCAAATTTACCTGATAGTTTAAGTAAATTAGAAGAAATAGCCCAAAATATTTGGTGGTCATGGGATAGCAAAGCAAAAAATCTGTTTCGCCAGATTGACCATGATGCATGGATTGAAGCATCTTCAAACCCGGTTTTGTTACTCAATATTCTTAACTATGAGAAATTGGTATCAATGGGAAAAGATGCAGAATTTATTAAGAAAGTAGATGCTATATATGAAGATTATAAAGCATATATGAATGTTCCCAAAAATCCAAAAACCCCATCAATAGCATATTTCAGTATGGAATATGGTTTAACCGAAGTATTGAAAATTTACTCGGGTGGTTTAGGCGTTTTAGCAGGTGACTATTTGAAAGAAGCCAGTGATAGTTGTGTAGATATGACCGCCATAGGATTTTTATATCGCTATGGATATTTTACTCAATCACTTTCGGTTGATGGACAACAAGTTGCTGTTTATGAAGCTCAGAATTTCAATAATCTACCCATTACACAGGTAAAAGACGAAAACGATAATCCCGTTGTATTGGAAGTCCCTTATCCGGATCGTATTGTATATGCCTATATCTGGAAAGTGGCTGTTGGTAGAATATCATTATATCTTCTTGATACAGATACAGATATGAATAGTGAATACGATAGATCAATTACGCATCAACTGTATGGTGGAGATTGGGAAAACCGTATGAAACAAGAAATTCTGTTAGGTGTTGGTGGAATATTGGCATTAAAAAAATTAGGAATCGAAAAAGAGGTATATCATTGTAACGAAGGACATGCAGCCTTAATTAATGCTCAACGATTAGCTGATTATATTTCAGATAAAGATCTTACATTTAATCAGGCATTAGAAGTTGTACGCTCTAGCTCACTGTATACTGTTCATACTCCCGTTCCTGCCGGTCACGATAGTTTTGAGGAAAGTCTTTTCCAAAAATATATGAGTGAATTTCCTGCTAAATTAAATATAAGCTGGGACGAATTCATAGATATGGGTCGGGAACATCCGGGCGATCATAATGAAAAGTTTAGTATGAGTGTATTTGCTTGTAATACTTGTCAGGAAGTAAATGGTGTAAGTTGGTTACACGGAAAAGTTTCTCAGGAAATGTTTAACCCTATTTGGAAAGGATATTTTCCGGAAGAACTTCATGTTAGTTATGTGACCAATGGAGTACACTTACCTACATGGACATCTTCTGACTGGAAAGCAATTTATGAAAAATACTTCACAAAAGCTTTTTATGCCGATCAATCGAATATGAAAATTTGGGAAGGTGTATATAAAATTCCTGATCAGGAAATATGGAATACCCGTATGGGATTGAAAAATAAACTGGTAGATTATATCAGAGATCAGTTTAATGAAAAATGGTTGAAAAATCAGGGAGATCCATCGCGTATCGTTTCGGTTTTACAAGCAATTAACCCCAATGCACTGATAATTGGATTTGGTCGTCGTTTTGCGACTTACAAACGTGCTCATTTACTTTTTACCGATTTGGAAAGACTTGAGAAAATTGTAAATGACCCATTGCACCCTGTTCAGTTTATTTTTACCGGAAAAGCACACCCAGCCGATGGTGGAGGTCAGGGATTAATAAAAAGAATTGTTGAAGTTTCGCGTATGCCGCAATTCCTTGGAAAGATTATTTTCCTTGAAAATTACGATATGCGTTTGGCAAAACGTTTAATTAGTGGAGTGGATATTTGGTTAAATACTCCGACACGTCCATTGGAAGCTTCCGGAACATCGGGTGAAAAAGCGCAAATGAATGGCGTTTTAAATTTCTCAGTACTTGATGGTTGGTGGCTCGAAGGTTATGTAAAAGGCGCCGGTTGGGCGTTAACTGAAAAAAGAACTTATGAGAATCAAGATCATCAGGATCAGTTAGATGCAGCTACAATTTATGGAATGCTTGAGAATGAAATTATTCCGCTTTATTTTGCTAAAAACACCAAAGGCTATTCTCCTGAATGGATACAAGTTATCAAAAATTCATTGGCACAAATCACTCCTCGATTTACAACCAAACGAATGATTGATGATTATATCGAACGTTTTTATACTAAGCTGGCAACCCGTTCTGCGCTATTAAAATCAACTAATTTTGCAAAAGCAAAAGAAATTGCTGCATGGAAAGAAAAAATAGCTGAAGGTTGGGATAAAATTAATGTGGTATCGATGGATATTCCTGAAAATTTAATCCATAATCCACTGGCAGGTGAGGTTTACGACATCAATATTGTAATTGACGTAAATGGAATTAGTGATAATGGTATTGGAATTGAACTTGTTGCAACGAAAATGGCAAAAAACAATAACGATACTTTATTTGATGTAGAGGAACTTGAATTGGTTAAATCCGAAGGCTCTATCCTTCATTTCAATCTTAAATATCAATTCAATATGGCTGGATCATTTAAATACGGTTTCCGTATGTTCCCCAAAAATGAGGATTTACCCCATCGTCAGGATTTTTGCTTTGTACGTTGGATTTAGAATTCAAAATGACTATAATAGAAAAGATCGGTTAAAAACCGATCTTTTTTTTTGAAAAAAAAGCAGAAGGTTAATGAATTAAATTTTTATTTTGCTTTAAAAACAACAAATTTAATAAAAAGACGAACAACCGAACTGTACACTTCAACAGAAGTTAGTAAGTGCTAAAAAAATTAATTGTCAAATATCTTAATTTTTATTTCTTAAATTCAAATATTATTCCTATTATTGTCATGCCAATCTAATATTCTAAAAGTTTTAGAATTAGATTATTGATTTGTATTAAGGAATAGATATGAAAAAGCACAAACTCCTTTTTCCAATAGCTATTTTAATTTTAGGAATTCTTTTATCAACTTATTTGCAGTATAAAGCAGATCAGAAAAAACAAGAATCCAAAGAAATTGAATTAAATATTGAAATTGATAAAATTGAAGAAGTTATAAGACAAGAACTGCTTTCCAGTTTCTCGTCGATGGAAGTTGTACGTTATTTTTTCGATTCAATACAAAATATTTCAAACGAAGAATTTAAGACATTTACAAAACCATTTTTACTTCAAAATCAGTCCTTTAAAGCTATTTCTTGGGTGCCAAAAATTTTTGATGCTGACAGAAGTCGTTTTGAAAGTGAAATGAAAATAACTCAAAAAGATAAAGAGTTTTCAATTAAAGAACTTTCTACCCCGGATAATATTATAAAAAGCCAACAACATCCGTATTACTTTCCCGTAAAATATATTGAACCAGAAAATGAAAATTTAAATGCATTAGGTTTTAATATCTATTCGAATATAACCAGAAGAAAAACCATAATAGAATCAATTAAAAGCAGAAAACTGACTGTCACTCCAAGAATTAAATTGGTACAGGATTCATCGGGTTATGGTTTACTTGGGATTGTTCCGGTCTTCTATTCAAATAATTTTAATCCTGAAAAAGTATCCGGTACTAATGTTAAGGGGTTAATATCAATTGTTTTTAAAGTTGATAATTTGATAGATAAAGTGATTCTAGAAAGTAAAAGAACCCATATTAATTTAATTGTTTATGACATTACTACTGTAAAGGAATTGCTTTATTATCCCAAGGGTCTGTTATTGAATAAGCAAAAAATAATCAAAAAGAAAATTAATGTAGGAGGTAGGGTATGGGAGTTGAATTTTATTATCGATCCTGTTTTTTACAAAGTACCAAATTCATATTTCATTCTTTTTGTTGGGCTAACAATTACAGCTATAATCGTTTTATTATTATTAGCTTTCATTTTCAGAGCTAAATTATTAAAAAATTCAGAACGTAAGTATTTTGAAGAATCATTAAAAGATAGTGAAGAACGTTTGAGAATGACTATGGAAGTAACTCAAACGGCTATTTGGGACTGGGACTTAATTCACGACAAGTGGTATGCTTCGCCTTTGTATTATTCTATGCTTGGTTATAAACCGGAAGTTGGATTTGGTAACCGTATGGTTTGGCTGGAGCGAATTCATCCGGATGACAGAGAATCTGTAGAACAAAAGATAAGAAGTGTACAGTATGAAAATGCCACTAGCTTTATGTATGAAGCTCGTTTGAAACATGCCGATGGAAGTTATCGGTGGCAAAGGGTACTTGGTTTTATTATTGAAAATGATGCCAAAAGAAATGTTAAGCGAATGCTTGGTACCCGAACTGATATTACAGATCAGAAAATTGCAGAGTTAAAACTAATAGAAAGTGAAGAACAATATAGGGCACTGTTTCAGGAAAGTTCATCAGCAATGCTTCTTCTAAATCCATCTGATGGGAGAATTGTTGATGCCAATAATTCTGCCTGTAGTTTTTATGGATACAGTTTAGATGAAATTAAACACCTGAATATTAGTGATATTAATACATTGTCGCTTGAAGAAATTAAAGGCGAATTAATTAATGCAACAGAAAATGATAGACTTAAATTAAATTTCAATCATCGTTTGGCGAATGGAAGTATAAAATCGGTTGAAGTATACTCCGGTAAAGTTTTACTTTCAGGGAAAGAAATGCTGTATGCAATAATACATGATATCACGGAAAGGAAAAGTCTTGAAAAAGAAGTGGAGCTTTCTGTTAGAGAAATGGAGATGATTAACAAAACAATTACAGTTTGTAATCAACAACACGATTTAAAACAGCTATTTGATATAATCCTTGAACAATTACTTGGAGTTCTTAATCTGGAAAGTGCTACACTTTGTTTGATGGAGGAAGATAGTACTTTAAAATTAGCATCATTTATTAATGTTTCCGAAAAAGTTATTCATGAATTAACGAATAAGAAAATTAAAATTGGCGATTGCTTATGCGGTGATTGTGCGATGCAATGTAAATCTTTAATTTTGAATAATTCATCTGAAGTATTGGAGTATTCGAATAATTATATACATGATAATGAAGATATAAGATACCATGCAGCATTTCCAATTGTATTAAACAATAAATGTCTGGGTGTGGTTTGTGCTTATACAAAAACCGATTTTAAACCCAATAAACGGGCTTTAGATTTAATTGAATTGATCATATCACAAGTTGCAGTCGTTATAGAAAATTTAAAGTTATACGAAAAGCTGAGTTTGTATAATCAGGAGTTAGAAATCGGTATAAAAAAACGTACAATACAACTCGAAGCTATAAACAAAGAATTGGAGGCATTCAGTTATTCTGTTTCACATGATTTACGCGCACCATTACGTCATATAAACGGGTATATTGATTTGATTAACAGGAGAATCCCTGATTCTTTCGATGAAAAAGGAAAACATTATTTGAAAAACATATCAGAATCGGCTACTCAAATGAGTATGTTAATTGATGATTTGTTGCAGTTTTCCAGAACGGGTAGACAGGAAATGAAATTTACGAAAGTGAATATGAATTTGTTGGTGAATGATGTTGTGAGTACTTTAAAATATGATAATAAGGAAAGAAACATTGAATGGATTATTTCAGATTTACCGGAAGTACATGGTGATTATAATTTACTAAAACAGGTATGGATAAACCTTTTAAGTAATGCTGTGAAATTTACACGAAAAAAAGAAAAAGCAATAATTGTAATAAATTCGCAGCAGGAAATTAATGAATTTGTATTTTCTGTGAGTGATAATGGTGTTGGGTTCGATATGAAGTACTCATCAAAATTATTTGGTGTATTTCAACGATTGCATTCAACAGCTGACTTTGAAGGTACTGGTATTGGACTGGCAAACGTTAATCGTATTATTCTTCGTCACGGTGGACGAATTTGGGCGGATGCTGAACTTGGTAAAGGAGCTACCTTTTTTTTCACTTTGGTAAATAACAAAATGTAAAAATAAATGCACACCGAATGGTATGCGACTTTCAAATTGATTCACATAAATTATTTAAACCTAAATACAGAATAAAAACTATGAATTTAAAAACGATTTTGTTGGTAGAGGATAATCCAATGGACATAGAATTGACACTGGAAGCATTAAGTGAACATAATTTAGCGAATAGAGTTGTAGTAGTAACAAACGGTATAGAAGCGCTGGATTATTTATATTGTAAAGGAAACTATTCGGAACGAAATTCTGATAATCCGGTAGTTGTCTTATTAGATATTAAAATGCCACTGATGGACGGAAAAGAAGTACTTAAACAACTGAAGTCAGAAGAAAAATTTAAAAATTTACCGGTTGTTATGCTTACATCTTCACGTGAAGAACCTGATTTAAAACTATGCTATGAACTTGGTGCTAATGCTTACGTTGTAAAACCAGTTGATTTTAAAGAGTTTACTGATGCCATTAAACATATTGGTGTGTTTTGGGCATTGATTAATGAAACACCTAATTATTGACAAAATGAGAAAAACTGAAAACCGCAAATTGAAAATTTTATATCTTGAAGATTCGAAAAGAGACTATGAAATAATATATGAATTATTGATAGATCATGGATTTATTTTTGACATGAAGTTTGTTGAAAATAAAAAAGACTTCAGAAAAATGTTATTGAATGAGGATTTTGACATTATTTTATCTGATTTTACACTACCGGATTTCGATGCTTTTGAGGCATTGAAATTAACACTTAAAATAAAACCTCAAATTCCATTCATAGTAGTCTCAGGTTCGATTGGTGAAGAAATTGCTATTGAATTGATAAAAAAAGGGGCTGTCGATTATATTTTAAAGGATAGGATTGAAAGACTACCCATTGCAATTACACGCGCAATTGATGAAAAGTTCATAAAAAATGCACATCAAAAAGCAGAACAAGATTTGGCTCGGGAACAATACCTGATGTTTACATTAATGGAAAATATTCCTGATCATATATTTTTTAAAAATTTAAAAAGTGAATTTATTCTTCTTAGCAAATCACAGGTAATTAGTTATGGACTTAAAAATCAATCAGAAGTACTTGGCAAAACTGATTTTGATTTTTACGAGATTGACCATGCTCAACTTACATTTGATGATGAGCAAAAAATAATTGAAACGGCAGGACCTTTGATAGAAATTGAAGAAAAAACTATCAGAAAGGATGGGAGTGAAGCATGGGCGTCTACAACTAAAATGCCTTTATATAGCTCCGATGGAAAGATTATTGGTACATTTGGTATTTCAAAAGATATTACTGAACGTAAAAAGAACGAAGCTGAAATTGCAAAAAGAATTGCTGATTTGGAGTATTATCAATCTTTCGTCATTAATAGAGAATTAAAAATGATTGAATTAAAGAAAGAAATTAACGATTTGTTGAATGAATTAGGCAGACCTAAAAAATATTGGTAATAAATATGATTTAATTGAATCTGAAATTTGTGGATTAATAAGTAATTCATAATATTTATTGATATGTTTCCCTAGACATCTGGATTGTTGATTTTAACATGGGGCAAGCGACTGAGAAGTAACTTGCCCCATGATATCTTTCATCATTAAAAACATATCATTATTAATCCCAATTTACTTAAAACTTGTGAATGTTCGGGGCTATTTTCCACTTTAAATTTGATAATTGTGTTAAAGTATTGACTACTTACCATTATATTCTCAAGACTTTTTCTCAACAGTTTTTCAGGGTCAGCATAGATCAATTTTCATAAGAGATTCTAATCTATTGTCCACTTGAGCCTCATTATTCGAACTTGAAGCTGTTGTTTATTTAATCGTATTGTCATCTATTATTTCCCAATCAATCAGATCTGTAATATTCATCCAGTCCGGAAATAGTTCTTCATTTTCAACAATGAATAGCATGTTTTAACTCTTGCTTGTCTTGTTTGCCGATTCCAATGTTTTACTCTCATTGCCAACTTATTATGTCTGTATATTAATACTTTAGGTAAAAATATCTTTACTATGACTGACATCCTAAATGTTCAGATAAGGTTTCAGTTTAGTTTTTAGGTAAGCAGAGTATTCAATTCTATTCAATTTACAGAAAAAATAAAGCGTCACACTTATTGCTCTGTTCCCATGCACTAAAACCTATATGCTTCATTTTTAATCCATTTTTCACACAATAATTGCATTAAAAACATTTACCTTTGCAGCTATTTTTATAAAAAGTAAATCTTATGATGAAAAGATCATATAGGTATTTTATACCTGTAGTTACTCTGTTAATAGCATGTATCTCCGCATTATCTCCTTTTGCTACCGATACTTTTCTGTCGGCAATGCCTGCAATGGCAGAATATTTTGGCGTGAAAATAAATATGATCGAATTTGCCATTACCTTTTATTTCATAGGTTTTGCAGTGGGTCAGTTTTTTGGAGGTCCGTTATCCGACTCCTTTGGTAGAAAACGGATGGCTACCATTGGCCTATTTATTTATGGAATATCAGTTGTAGGCATTCCTTGGTGCAAAAGCATTGAGATGGTATGGGCACTACGCATTCTTCAGGCTATTGGTGGGGGGTTCGCATCAGTAACCAATATGGCTTATATTCGCGATTGGTTTGAAGGAAAACAATTTGCACGTTTGGCATCTATTTTAACGATGGTAATGATGCTAGCTCCTCTTGTGGCACCATTAATTGGAGGACTGTTGATGAAGGACAACAATTGGGGTTTAATATTCTTCTTTATGGCTACAGTAGCATTAACTGTACTAATACTTGTTCTACTCATTTTGCCGGAATCAAAAAAAAGAGAAGAATTATCTTATTCATTAACACGCAAACAATTGCTAGGAAAATACAAATTGATTTTGGCCTCCAAACCAACTGTATTTTTAGTCTTATCATTAGGATTTTCAATGGCTGCCATGTTTGCATTTATTACTACTTCATCGTTTATTTATCTGGAGTATTTTCATGTAGAATCGTCTGATTTTTTTGTATTTTTTGCCTCGGGAGTAACCGCCAATATTGTTTTAACTATTGCAAATACTATCCTGCTAAAATATTTTGAAATACGAAGTATTCTGTTATCCGGTTTATATTTACAACTTACAGCAGCTACAATTTTGCTTGTAGTAAGTTTGTTGTCACTTCCGCCTTTTGTTCTGGTATTTAGTATGTTGGTAATAATTGTTGGCTCTTTAGGACTTATTTTCTCCAATGGAACAGCTTTGGTTCTCGATACATTTCCTCAAATTGGTGGGGCTGCCAATGCCGTTGTTGGTGTAGTTCGATTTACAATTAGCAGCATTGTTTGTTCTCTTATTTCCTATTTCCACACCACCAATCTTATTCCAATAGGTATAGGGATATTTTTTACCGTTTTGGTTTCCAACCTATTGTTCAGATTATCTAATCGTTCTAAAATAAAACAAATGGACAAAATCATTGAAATAAAAATCTAACACTTTATTCCTCGACAAATTCATTCACTTTATCGCAAATATTTTTATCAACTCAAAATCTTATATATCTTTGAGTCTTAATTTGAAAAATTGAATGATAATGAAAAACCTTTTTACTACAATTTCAATTCATGTAATAGCTTGGGGTATGCTGCTAATGATCCCTTTTTTATCCATTCAACAAGTTGTTAAATCATTTATTCCTATTGAAGAAAATTTTTCATTGGTACCCGTATTTACCTTAAGCTTATTGCTAATGGTGATTTTTTATTTTAATTATTTTGTATTGATTCCTAAATTCCTTTTATCAAAAAAATATTTATTATATATTAGCACGCTCATTTTAAGTATTATAGCAGCCTTTATAGTATCAGGTTTCTTTCTAAATTTGGTTGACTTCAACCATGACGACATAGTTAGCAATAGTTCTGAGTTAATAAAGCTAAAACCAATCATCAAAGCAAATACATTCTTGATGCTAATCATATCCATTTTAGCATCCATAGCACTGACAATGAATAACCATCTCAGACAAACAGAAAAGGAAAAATTATCGGCTCAACTATCTTCTTTGAAATCGCAAATTAATCCTCATTTTTTATTTAATACCTTGAATAATATTTATGCTACTGCTATAGATACCTCGCCTCAAACGGCTGATATGGTTGAAAAACTTTCAGAAATGATGCGATATAGCATGAAAGAAACGCAAAAAGACTTTGTGCCTTTGGAGGAAGAATTCAACTATATTGACAATTATATCGAACTGCAAAAGTTGAGATTTGATAATCAGGTGAAGTTAGATTACAACATTGAAGGTGAATTCTCCGAATTACAAATTGCCCCGATGCTGTTAATACCATTTATTGAGAATGCATTTAAACATGGCGTAAATTCGGAACAAAACAGTAATATTAAAATAAGCCTTAAAATAGATAATTCAGAGTTGCATCTTAGGGTAACAAACAATTTAGTCAAGAATCAATCTAGCACAACAGAACGTAGTGGTTTAGGAATCAACAACACAAAACACCGTTTGGAACTGATTTATCCGTCCAAACATTTATTAACCATAAACGAAACTGAAAAAGATTTTACAGTTCTACTTCATATCAATTTAGTATGATAAATGCAATAGCTATAGATGATGAGCCTCTGGCGCTTAAGGTGATTACTTCCCATTGCGAAAAAACAGATTTTATTAATCTGCAAAAAACCTTTACGCATCCTACCGAAGCTTTGAAGTATTTACGAAGATATCCTGTTGATTTAATTTTTGTAGACATACAAATGCCATCAATGAATGGTATCAGTCTGGTAAAAGCTTTACAGCAAAAAACCATGGTAATATTCACTACTGCCTTTAGTGAATATGCTGTAACAAGTTATGAGCTCAATGCGATTGATTATTTACTTAAGCCTATCAACCACAAACGATTTCAACTAGCTGTAAATAAAGCCAATGAATATTACAATTTCATCAATAAGCAAAACACATCAGAAGATAAGCATATTTTTATCCGCGCAGATTTTAGTTTAGTCAAAATTCATTTGACCGATATCTTGTATATTGAAGGACTAGCTGATTATTTGAAAATTTACATGAAAGACAGAAAAACTATTGTGGCACGAATGACCATGAAAGATATGATAGAGAAACTTCCATCAAATGATTTCATTCGTGTGCATCGTAGTTTCATAATACCTTTTAGCAGTATTCAATCGGTTCGTAACGATATAATTTATCTGACCGAACAGGAAATTCCTATTGGCAGAACTTACAAAGACGAATTCTATAAATTATACCGACAATAGCTTATTAATTACATTCTTCGCAAAACTTCCTCCCTTCTTCTCAATTTTTCTCTCTCCTACGATTCTGTATTTAGCTTTGCACCATTAATTACAATGATTGAAATTAATGATGCAACTTACTGAATATGGAAAATAAAAAAACAACATTTAAAATTAGCTTACTGCTCTTATTGATAAGTTCAGTTACATTTTCGCAAAACGTATTTAGCTTAAAGGAATGTTTGGATTATGCCAACAAGAATAATCAAAACATTAAAATTTCGGGCTATGACCTGAATGTAGCACAGAAAAAAGTAAATGAACAGAAAGGAGCTTTATTGCCACAAGTGAATATCAATGGTTCATTGGACGACAATTTGAAGCTAAACACACAACTTATTCCAGCAGAAATGTTTGGTGGCGCAGCTGGTACATATCAAGCTGTGAGTTTTGGCACGAAATATAGTTTGTCGGCCGGAATACAACTCAACCAATCAATTATAGACCCTACACTTTGGGTTGGAATTGAAACCTCAAAAGCAAACCAATTATTGTCGGCGCAAAATTTACAACGCACCAGGGAACAAATAGCTTATACTGTTAGTCTTCTGTATTATCAATCGCTTATTATTCAAAAACAAATTGAAATAATGAGTGCTACCCTTAAGGTATCGGAGGAATCATTAAAATCAATTGAATTGCAATTTAAAAATGGTTTGGCAAAACAAATAGATGTGGATAAAATCAGAGTCAGTTATAACAATTCGGCTACTCAGTTTGAACAAATTAAACTAAGCTACAAACAAGCATTAAACAATCTGAAGTTTCAAATGGGAATGGCACAAGAGAGTGAAATAGTGCTACCAAATGAATTACCTGCTTTCGACAATAATAAATACAGCTCATTGACTGACAAATCATTGACTGCAACCAATCGCATAGAATACAAAATACAGGAATCATCTTTACAATTATCCGAACAGGATAAGAAACGAAATATAGCTTCTACCTTACCTACTCTTTCATTTTACGGAAACTACAATTACAATGCAATGAATCAGGAGTTTAAATTTATGAACCAGGATCAAAACTGGTATCAAAGTTCAGCAGTTGGTTTAAAACTCTCGATTCCGGTATTTAGTGGCTTGCAAAGAAAAAGTAGAATTGAACAGTCGGCAATTAATATTGAAAGGGCCAAGGAAAACATAAAACTCACCGAACAATCTATTAAAGT
>JAQUWU010000073.1 GCA_028692715.1 Paludibacter sp.
ACTACGGTTGATTTGGCCAAATGTCGCTCTGTGGGAATGAATGATTATATAGCAAAACCGGTGGATGAACGTTTATTGTTTAATAAAATTGTTAACCTGGTAAAGAAGCCTAATCAGATGACCAATACAATATCCAATGATGAATCGATTAAAATTGTTGAGAATGAAAAAATCAGTTGTATTAATTTACAATACTTAAACACCCGTACAAAATCGAATCAGGAATTGATGATGGAAATGATTTCGCTTTATCTGGAGCAAACGCCTCCGCTGGTAACTGCCATGAATAATGGTTTTGCCGATAAAGATTGGGTTATGTTGCACGCTGCAGTTCATAAAATGATTCCATCGTTTGTTATCATGGGTATTAGTACGGAATTTGAAAATATGGCTAAAGAAATTCAAGAATATCTAGGATTACAAGAACAATCAGAATTAATAAAAGAGTTGGTATTTAAGCTTGGAAATATATGTCAACAGTCCTGCGAAGAGTTGAAAATAGAATTAAATAAAATGAAAAATAAAAAGGGATGAAAAACGAAAAGATAAAACTGTTTTTGGTTGACGATGATGTTGTGTTTCTGAAATTATTGGAAATAGAGTTTTTGCAACATGTCGATTTTGAGGTAGAAACCTATGTTACCGGTGAGTTATGTATAGCTTCGATATCACATAATCCGGACGTAATTATATTGGATTATCAATTGGATGGAGTTGACAAATCAGCCATTAACGGTATTCAAACACTCGATAAGATTAAAGCAATAAATCCGAAGATTCCAGTTGTTATGTTATCATCGCAAGATAAAATCGACGTGGCTATTGACTGTATGCACCACCGTGCCTTCGATTATGTGGTGAAAAGCGAAACTGCCTTTATTCGCTTGCAAAAAATTATTACCACTATTTTCAAATATAAAAAAATGGAAAAAGAGTTGAATTGGTATATGGAGAGAATGTGAATTAGTTGACAGTGGACAGTGGATAGTGGATAGTTATCAGAGTGTTAATCTTGTGTAGGTTGATGCTCTTTTTGTATAAAAAAATAGAATTAGCAGTTTGTTTTGGTGACTACTCAGGACTTCAATAAGTACTTCATTTGACGTTTTTAGGGAAAAATTGCAGAGTAAAAAAATGTAATTTTCACAAAAAACAGTCAAATTAAAGCGCATAAATGATGAATGTCGCTCCAGAACTCCCCCTTTAGGGGGTTGGGGGGCTGAGTAGTTACTTATTTTGTTTCTACAATACTGATTTCCTCATCCGTTAAACCATATAGTGCATACACCATTTGGTTAATTTTACGGTCGGTGGTTTCTAATTGGTTTTTAATAGCAAGGGCACTTTCCTTTTCTTGCACAAAATAGCTTTCCCATTCGGCTTCATCAGTAAGTGAAAGTTTCACTTTCTTTTTACCCAATTCAGCTATAAACTCAGCATACGTTAGCAAGTACCAATTCTGCAACTTGCCGGGCAAGTCATCCAAACTGAATTTGCGCTGAATAGTTCGTTGGAATTTGCCTGAAACTTCCTGCAATTCTTTGTTTAAGGAGAATAATATTTTTGTTTTTTCGCTTAAATTTAATTGTGTATCCTTACTTGCAATTATTATTTTCAATAATTGAATATCAGTCATCATTATTTGTGGAAAAGCTTGTTCATTTGTAATCATATTTTGCCTTACAACGTAAGTAAGTAACTTTGAATTGAGTATTGATAATAAATAATTCAAATCAATATTGTCTGTTTTGGCAGAACAAGAATACAAAGTGCTTTCAGTAAGTGCAGGTTCGTTCAACATTACGCAACATAAATAATTACCGGTTCTGCGAATCAATATACGTGGCGAAATATCATGTTTTGCTTTATTTTTCGTACCACCTACAATTGTGAGTTTTTCGTAGTCACAATAGAAACTGTTTTTAAAAGAATATCTATCAATACAATTCCCGAGTAAAAATGTGTTGGGTAAATTATTCTTTTCATTATAAATAAAATTCGATCGATCTTTAACAGCCATACCTTTAAACATGTCGCATATATCTGATAAAATAGGACATTTCAATTCGTTGTACCTTTCAATTACGGAATTTCTGTCTTTTTCTAATTTGAACACATCATGATTTCTATTCATAATGTATTCTTTGAATTCATGATTTGTTTTGTGGTTCACAAATTCAAAAATTACACTTCCAGTAGTGGCATCCTCAAAAACCCAATCTTCAAAATATACAGCTTTAGTTATTTTTCCATATTTATTCATTTTGTTCACACAGTCGTCATAACTTCTAGTTTTAAGGAATCCTTCGGGTATAATGAATGAAACAATTCCGTTTGTTTTTACTAACTGTATTGACTTCTCATTGAAAAGAGTATATAAATTTTTTGAATTAGCATTCTTGATACTTTCATATTTCTGATTATAAAATTCAAGCTGCTTATAGTCAGTGTTATTTTTAGTCATGTTTAAGTACGGAGGATTCCCAATTACCACATCAAATCCACCTTTAAAGATTCCATAAGCAGAATCAGCTTCCGAAACATTCTCTAGTTTTTTGGCGTATTCGTATACTTTTTTAGATATTTCGGCTGCTTCTTTCGATAGGGCAATGGCTTGTTCGGCTTTGGCTTGTGCTTCGAGTGATTTTTCTTTTATCAGTTTCAGGTAATCAGGAGTTTCAGCTTTTTCGACTTTTACTTTTGGGCTTAGTTCTTTTCCGGGTGTAAACACTTGCGGAAATTCCTGCTCCCAATTGAATGCTTTATCGCCTGCAACCGCAGGGTCGTCTATCAGCGAATTACCACATTTAATGTTATTGCTCAGGTCGTTCAGTTTGCGGTTGGGCTGGGCGGTACGCAACCAAAGTGATAGTTTGGCTATTTCCACGCTTTCTTCGTTGAGGTCAACACCAAAAAGGTTGTTTTCCAGAATGGTGTTTTCAATATCGCTCAACACCAGACTGTCACCAAAAAGTTTGGCTTGCATTTCGTCAATTGTACGGTGTTCTTCAATAAGAAAGTTTAGTGCCTGATTCAGAAATGCTCCCGAACCACATGCGGGGTCGCAAATAGTAATCTGTAATAACCACTCACGGTATTCTTTCAGTTCGTTGAAATATTTTACTTTTGCTTTTTTTGATAGTTCCCCTTCAGGGGTTAGGGGTCTTCTTTGAGCACATAATTTGCCAACCGTATTGTCTACTATATACTTAGTGATATACTTTGGAGTGTAGAAAACACCATCTTTTTTTCGTTTAGACTTTGTCTTGTCAACTTCACTACCTGTAAGTTGGGCTTTCACTTCGTCTAGCTCATTTAGAGAGTTTTCAAAAATATGACCCAGAATGTTAACATCTACTTCGCTCTCAAAATCATATTCCGACAGTTTCAGTGTGTGTTTGTAAAGTAGTTCGTCGTCAATCGTTACATTATCCAATACATCATCGGGCTTAAACAAGCCACCGTTGTAAGCAAATACATCGTACTTACCCTTGTATCCCGTATTTAAATAACCGAAAAACTTCTTGAAACGGCTATAAAGTGGGCTGTATTTGTCCATTTCCCGAAGTTCATGCCACTGGGACAGAATCATTCTCACCGAATTTGGCGGTAATAATTGACGATCTTCGGCAAAGAATAAAAAAAGGTAACGGTCTAATAGTTTTTGAGATTTTTTGAAAAGAACCAAAGCGTCGTATTCAGGATTCAGAGCAATTAAGTTCTGATAGAGTTCCCGCTTGAAAAGCGAATAATCGTTGTAAAGCTGTTTGGTAATTTTATCTTCATGACTAATTGACTCCTCCTTTATCTTTTTTGGAATGTTTTTTTCAATGCTTTGAAAAGAAAGGCATAAATACAATAATTCAAACTCTTTTTCGGAAAGAGTAAACAAATTAAACTCTATGTGCTCAATGGCATTATCGATATAGAAGCGTAACTTTTCAAAATTGGAGGTAATAATATAATCACATTCGGGTTGATTGTTTTTGTAACCAAATGCCTGAATTTCCACATTACCCAAATCGGTAGTATTCGTTCCTTTCAGCTCAATTACCGCTTTAACCTTGTTGCCGATTATTATAGCTCCATCGGCTTTCTTGCTATCTTTTACGTTTTTGTATTCAGTAGTAAGGTTGTAGTTAGGGGTTGGATTTTTCACATAACCAAGCGTATTCACAAACAAATCAGTCAAAAAACCTTCCTGATATTGTTCTTCCTTACTGTTACGAATATTCTCCTGAATGCTGACATTATGAAAATGCGCTTTAAACAAGATATAAGCATCGTGAATAACTTGCTTATCCTGCATTTTCAGGTATTTATTTATAACGGTTGCCTGGAAAAGTGACATGATTTAATTTTAATTTTGGATTCTCAATTGGCATTTTATTAAAGCCCAAAGATAAAGAAAACAATTTAAAAGTTAATGATAATTGCTATTTTTTATAGTCCATTGTTCAATGTTTTGTTATGAATCAAATTTATATAAAAGTGTCACTTAGTCTCTTTACACCCAATAAATAAAGGGTCATAAGGTTTAGTCTTTTTGATAATTAATCTTATGGTTTTTGATTTTTAAAATAGGATTTTAAAAAATTGCCAAAATGAAAAAATAGTAAATGAATAAATAGTAAATAGATAGAGGTGTGAAAGATGTAACTTTTTCCTAAAATTATGTAATACATACTAATAACAAAAATCTGACCTTTGCAAAGTGGAAATGTATCCGCAATTAATCTTAAATAAAATGAAGAATAAAATTTTACTAATCATGGCGTTATTTATTGCCACGCAATTTGCAAGTGCCCAGACAGAGGATTATAAGTTCTCAGTCGGATTAAACGTTTTAAGAACTGAATATATCGGTGATTATGGAAGTGCATTTTTTAATTTTGAACAAAACATGAATATCGGGCTCGGATTATCATTAGGTTATTATGTAAATCCATCTTTTGACTTCGGTTTACAAACAAGTTATGGAAAATATGGATACAAAGAAGATTTGGTCAATCGTTTTCAGGGTCAGAAACTTGATGGTTCATTGTATGCACATTACAAATTAAATAATGGTTATATTTTAAGTAAAGACTCTAAATTTGCACCATTTATTTCTTTAGGCTTTGGAGTTGCATCGTACGGCATTGATTTAGGTCTTGATAAATCAGAAGTAAATCCGGCTCTTAGTCCTTTAATCATTGTGAATGGTATAGATTTAATTGTGCCGGCTGGTCTTGGATTAAAATATCAGGTGACAGATTTGTTTGCCATTCAATACCAGTATTTATATAATTTTACAAACAGTGATGTTCATGATCAGAACAGAAGTGGGGGAGTTGTAAATACTGTTTTCGGAACTTCGGCTCATCCATATAATAAAGCCGGAAACGATGCTTTTGGTCAACATGTGTTTAGTTTGGTATTTAATTTTGGAAAACTAAAAGATACAGACAAAGATGGAATAGCCGATAAATTTGATATTTGTCCTGAAACTCCACTTGAAATAGCTGTTGACGATAAAGGATGTCCTTTTGATACTGATGGTGATGGTGTGGCTGATTATCTTGATAAATGTGCTATGACACCTGCAGGAGTTAATGTAGATGCAAAAGGTTGTCCCATAGATGCTGACAGGGATGGCATTGCTGATTATCTGGATAAATGTTCGAATACTCCTTCTGGAGTTAAGGTTGATGCTGTTGGTTGTCCTATTGATACTGATGGTGACGGAGTAGCAGACTATATGGACAAATGTCCGAATTCTCCAAAAGGTTTCAATGTAGATGCAACTGGTTGTACAGTAGACACCGATGGTGATGGTGTGGTTGATAATCTGGACAAATGTCCGAATAGTCAAAAAGGAGCAAAAGTAGATGAGAACGGTTGCGAAAAAGATACAGATGGTGATGGCGTTGTGGATTATCTTGACAAATGTCCCGGTACTCCTGTTGCAGCTTACGGCAAAGTAGATGTAAATGGTTGTCCTACCGATACAGATGGAGATGGAATTCCTGATTATCAGGATAATTGTCCTACAATTGCCGGAAAAGCAATTGATAATGGTTGCCCTGAAGTGAAAAAAGAAGTAAAAGAACTTTTCAAAAAAGCCTTGCAGGGAATTCAATTCGAAACAGGTAAATCAGATATTAAACCTACATCGTATCCTTTATTGAATCAAATTGCCAATATCCTTATTCTAAATCCTACATATCTGATAGAAGTTCAGGGTCATACCGATAATGTTGGAGGTGACGATTTTAATTTGAATCTTTCGAACGAAAGAGCTGCTTCGGTTCGTGGATATTTAGTGTCAAAAGGCATAAGTGAGACTAAAATTACTTCGCACGGTTATGGCGAAACACAGCCGGTAGCCAGTAATAATACAAAAGTAGGTAAAACATTGAACAGGCGGGTAGAATTTGTGGTAACGTTTGAAAAATAAAACTCTCTTATATTAAAAAATTGCTGGAAGTTGTTTCGTCAGGAGACAACTTCCTTTTTTTTTAGAAGAAATCAGTTTAAATTCAATAATTCTGAAAACAGGAAACTTAAAGATAAATAACTCAACTTTCGCAAGCATTTAACTTATTGATAAATATTGATATATCTAAATTTATATATTGATAATGAGTTGGTTATAAAATTCTATTTCATCGAATAAATATTGCATATAGTTTCTTGTGATCTTTTTACTATAAGTTAAAATACGTTTTATCGTATACCGATGTCGTTCTTGAATGCGCGACCTCGGCTGGTGAACCGAAAAACAAGTGAGGTAAGCGGTTAAAAATCGTCCTTGTTTGAGTTTCGACGTATTTCGTCGGAATGAGTTTGGACGATTTGAGCTTACCGAGCGTAAGTTTTTCGAGTGAAGCAGCCGTAGTCTTGACTTTTTTGCCTACTTTTTGCGTCAAGGCAAAAAGTAGGTCGGGGCTAGGGGTGGAAACCCCTATATGAGAACTTGCGAAAGTTAAGTAAATAAACTCTCTAAAATTCAAAATAACAAATTATACGTTGGTTGTCAGTGCAATCGTAAATAGTAAATGAATAAATAGTAAATGGAAAGAGGTGTGAATGATGTAACTCTTTGTTTAAATTGTGTAACAAAAAGAAACACAAATGTTCTCACCTTTGCTTTGTGAAAATACTTTCACCATAAAATAAAAAATATGAAAATTAAAAAGCTACTTTCAACCCTTGCAATCGTAACGGTTGTTTTGTTTGCCGGATGCCGGAACGATGATTACGTCGCCATTGATGGCGGTCCGTGTCCGGTTGTGGTATCTGTTACACCCACTAATGGCCAGTTAATGGTTGGTAGGAGCAATGTAAATGCCAGTGAACTGGCGATGCGGACCACACTTGTTACAGCAACATTCAATAAGAAAATTGATCCTACAACAATAAATGAAACTACTTTTATTGTAAAAGTTACCGGTGGTTCACAAGTTTCCGGAAATGTTACCTATGTTGTTTCAGATTCAACAGCCGTTTTTACTGCTTCAAGTAAATTCCCTGATAATACTACTTACGAAGCCAGAGTGACTACGGGAGTAAAAGATTTAATGGGTAATGCTTTGCAAGAGGATTACGTGTGGGCATTTAGTACAGGTACTACAATTTTACCTGTAGTTCTTTTCACTGATCCTTTGAATTTAGATGGTGGAGTAGCACTTAATAAGGTTATTTCTGCTACTTTTAATGTGCCAATGGATGGATCAACGCTGACTTCAGCATTTACATTGATGAATGGAACAGTTGCTGTATCTGGTAGTGTTTCAACAGTTGGCGCTAAAGTTTCTTTTACTCCTTCAGCAGCACTTAATCCGGGTACCGTTTACACAGCTAAAATTACGACTGCTTCAACGAATTTGGATGGCAGTGTTTTAGCTAAAGACACAACATGGAAATTTACAACCATTATTGAATATAGTTTAAATGTAATTTCAACAAACGGAACTGTTTCTAAGAATCCAAGTGCACTGACTTATAGTAGCGGAACAGACGTAGTTCTTACACCAACAGCAGCTACGGGTTATTCATTTTCATCGTGGAGTGGCGATGCCACCGGAACAAAAAATCCATTAACTGTAAATATGAATTCGTCAAAGAATATCACAGCAAACTTTACATTAAATTCAAGTAATTTCTCATTGAATACAAGTGCATTAAACGGTACAGTAGTAAGAAATCCCGATCAACTGACGTATGCTAATGGTACATCCGTTGAGCTTACTGCAGTTGCCGACAACGGTTTCATATTCAATTCTTGGAATGGAGACGCTTTGGGAACAAATAGTTTAGTAACTATAGTTATGGATGCAAACAAGAATGTCACAGCTAATTTTGATGCTGCTGTCGTTCAAGGTCCCGGAATTGTAAATCTAGGAACATCTACAGCTTTTACAATATTATCTAAAACCGGAATTTCAACCATTGGAGTTACTTCCATTACTGGTAATATCGGTGTTAGCCCCGCAACTGCAACTGCTATAACCGGTTTCTCCTTAATTATGGATGCTACCAATCAATTTTCAACTTCACTTTACGTCTCAGGACATGTGTTTGCAGCTGATTATACCTTAGCTCCACCGTCAAAAATGATAACAGCTATTAGCGATGTAGAAAATGCATTTACTACTGCTATGGGTATGACGACTTCAGTAATCGTCGATAAAGGAGCAGGAAATATAAGTGGAATGACACTGGTACCGGGTTTATATAAATGGAGCTCTGGTCTTTTAATAACCAATGCCGGTGTAACTTTATCGGGTGGACCAAACGACACTTGGGTTTTCCAGATTGCACAGGGTCTTACTGTAGACAACACTGCTATCATACATTTAACAGGTGGTGCACAGGCTAAAAATGTATTCTGGATAACAGCTTCAGAAGCATCCATAGGATCAAATGTTGATTTTAGTGGAAATATCCTTAGCCAGACACTTATTTCACTCAATACGGGTGCTAAAGTAACCGGAAGGTTATTGGCTCAATCAGCAGTGACATTAAATACAGCTACAGTAGTATTACCTTAAACTCAATTTATTCTTATTAAAAGATTAAATAAAAAATCAATTGAAAATGAAAACAAATAATATGTATAAAAAGGAATCGCGTTTTGCGCGATTCCCTTATGCCCTGAGCATAAAAGATATTTTTCTTGCTGCTGTTATTTTAGTAGGTGTTCAATCACCCATGCAGGCACAGAATGAAGCAGTTCAATACACACAACCTTCGTGGTATTTTGGTGTGGCTGCCGGTGGAAACATCAATTTTTACCGTGGTTCTACTCAGCAATTAAATGCAGAACTGACTGTTCCTACCACATTTCACGATGGTACAGGATTTGGATTATTCGTTGCTCCGCTTATTGAATATCGTCCTGCCAATTCACGTTGGGGAATTATGTTCGAAGGGGGTTACGATAGTCGTAAAGGTGCATTTAATTCAGTTACCACACCCTGTAATTGTCCAGCCGACTTAATCACCGATTTAAGTTATCTGACCATTGAACCCAGTTTACGTTTTGCGCCCTTCAAATCCGATTTGTATTTATATGCAGGGCCACGTTTGGCGTTTAATTTAAACAAAGCATTTACGTATCAGTTGGGATTGAATCCGGATATACCAGGGCAATTACCTACCGATCCTGTAAACGAAGATTTTAGTAGCATACGTCCAAACATGCTTTCCATGCAAATTGGAGCAGGTTACGATATTCATCTTACATCTGTTGATAAAAAAACGCAGTTTATTTTGTCTCCGTTTGTCTCCTTTCAACCCTATTTTGGGCAAGATCCACGAACTATCGAAACATGGAATGTAACTACACTTCGTGTTGGTGCAGCGCTTAAATTGGGTAGCGGACATGCAATTAAGAAAGCAATAAATAAAGATGTTCTTGTACCTATAGCAGCTATTGTTGAACCAGAAGTAAAATTCTATGTGGATGCGCCTAAAAACAGTCCATCAGTAACGAATGTACGAGAAATATTCCCACTGGGTAATTATGTTTATTTCGATTTGGGTTCAACTAAAATACCAAGTCGTTATGTGCAGCTTAATAAAAATCAGGTGAAAGATTTCAGACAGGATCAGGTGGAATTAACTACTCCTGAAAACTTCTCCGGACGCTCAAACCGTCAAATGATTGTTTATTATAACATATTGAATATCATTGGCGATCGTATGGTCAAAAGTCCGAAATCAAGTATAACTTTGATTGGTTCATCTGAACAAGGTCCGGAAGATGCACGTTTAATGGCTGAATCTACAAAGGATTACCTTGTAAATATATGGGGAATCAATCCTTCGAGAATCTCGGTTGAAGGTCGTTCGAAACCCCTTATTGCTTCAGTAAAAAAAGGTGGAACAGTTGATCTTGTATTATTGCAGGAGGGCGACCGTAAGGTTTCTATCGAAAGCAGTTCACCTGAATTGTTGATGGAATTTTACAGTGGAACCAATGCCATGAGACCGATTGAAATCGTTTCGGGACAAATAGCACCACCCGATAGTTATGTATTTGTGAATGCTGAAGGCGGAATAAATGCTTATACATCCTGGTCGGTTGAATTCAAAGACGAAAAGGGAGCAGTACAAAATTTTGGTCCGTATACACAGGATAAAATAAGTATTCCGAGAAATAAAGTGTTAGGAACACGCCCCGAAGGAGATTATAAAGTGACTTTAGTTGGTCAGACCAAAACAGGTAAAGTCTTGAGGAAAGAAACTTTAGTACATATTGTAAACTGGTCTCCGGCTACAACACAGGAAGCAACCCGTTTCAGCGTGATGTATGAATTCAACAGTGCGAAAACAATCGAAATGTACGAAAAATACATCAACGAAGTAGTTGTACCAAAAATTCCTAAAAACGGAACAGTTATTATACGAGGTCATGCCGATATTACCGGAAGTGAAACTTATAATATGAATCTATCGTTGGCTCGTGCAAATGATGTACAGTCAATTATGCAAAACAGCTTGAAAAAAGCCGGACGTACCGATGTAACATTTGAAGTAGATGGTTATGGTGAAGATATTTCGAAATCACCTTTCGAAAATAAATTCCCTGAACAACGTTACTACAACCGAACGGTAATTATTGATATCGTTCCTCAAAAATAAGCTTATAAGTAAGCTTATTATCTGATAAAAAGACAAAGACCTCATAGTGGGGTCTCTGTCTTTTTTATTTATCATGGTTCAACTTCAACGTGTGAATTATGCAACTAAATCATAAAGTTATGTAACTCTCCCAATATGGGTATGAATACCTTTGCTGTGTAGTGAAAAAACTTTCACTGGCAAAAAATAAACACAATGAAAACAAAACTACTTTTTACTTTAGTGGCAGGATTTCTGTTTTTAATGCCGAATGCAAATTTCGGACAGACAATTACTGTTCACTGTTCACTGATTACTGTTCACTGTAAATGTGTGAATTTTGCAACTTAAATAAAAAATTATATAACTCAAAAGTTCAAAAAATATCCCAATTTTGTGAAGTAAAAAAATATACACCTTTAAATAATAACGAAAATGAATACTACCGAACTTAATGGAAATTGGGAAAAACAAAAGGGCAAGTTAAAACAAAAATTTGCTATGTTGACAGATAATGATCTCTTATTTACCGAAGGGAAAAAAGAAGAAATGTTGGGGCGATTGGAAGCCAAACTGGGAAAAACCAAAGAAGAACTTCGTAAAATTATTTCAGGGCTTTAATTGAACCCATTTATGTAAAACATATAAATAGTTCAATCAGTATTAGAAACAAAAACCTGAAAACTAAAATGGATAATTATGAACTCACTCACAGCGACTGGACGAAATTTAAAAAAGACTTTAATCGCGAGTTGAATGAAGTGGCTTTCAGATTAAAAGAGTTAGTTAAGAGAGATGAAACAAATTAATAATTTTTAAAACACCTATATTATGAGCAATCTATTATATTTTATCGCGTTAATACTTATCATTTTTTGGGCTATTGGATTTTTTGCATTCAGTTTAGGTAGTCTTATACACATCCTGCTTGTTTTTGCCATCATTGCCATATTAGTCAGACTCATCAGAGGAAGATAATGAAGAAATTCTACAAATATTACCAACTGTACATTTAAAATGATTCAATCATTTTGACTGTCTACAGTTGGTAATATCGATGTTTATCGAGTATCGGAACAAACAAATTAAACAATAAGACTAACTTGCTTACAGCAGGCTGGGTCGAAATTGGGCTATATTGTTTGTACAATCGGTATAAATTTTTATATTTTTCACAACTCCTGCCGGAATATATTGAATTTCGCAATTGTAGTTGATGTTCGTTGTTGTGATAATTGTTAGTAATTTGTCTAATACCGTATTGTCAATTGAACGTATGGACTTAACTGTATATATTAATTGAAAAAGGTACCACCCATTAATTGAAAAGTATACCAGTGATTTCATCATAACGAATAAAAATTCGTTATAAAAGAATGATAAACATGTATACAAAACAAGAAATAATACTGCAGAGTTATCGTGATGGAAAGAGTCAACGTCAGATATCACGTGATCTTCAGGTCAATCGTAAGACAGT
>JAQUWU010000119.1 GCA_028692715.1 Paludibacter sp.
GCAACAATCGTTTTATAAATTAAGTCTTCTAAGGATTGCTCTGACGTAACAGAAAATGATTTTGTTTGCGATAAAATATCTATATATGCCTCGTTCTTTGTAAAATTATCATATGCTTCTTGAGAAGAAGATACTACAGCATCTAATTTTGAAATGTTAGCAATTAAAGATTCATAATATTTTGAACTGGTGTCTCCGGCAGATTGTTCGGCATCTCTTAATTCTTTAAAAAAAGTTAATAGGGTCTGCGCCTCTTTTAAATTTTCCGGCGTAGCAAAAAATGCAGTTTTGTTCCCAAATGCTCCACTTTTTATAGTAATTTGGTCTGTTAATTGTGAATATTTTTCTATAATATCTTTATATTTTTCGAAATTAACAGTTAGAGCTTTACTATCTCCTCCAAAAAAACCGGACATTACAGTATAAATATTTTTATCAGACGCTATTTTTGCAGCTTCTAAATCTCCCTGATTTGCCTTAGCTTTTTCTAGCGTTATATTTTTTAATGTTGATAGTTGTGTGTCAAGCTTCCCATTTACTAAGTCTAATGCTGTTGATTCGTCTCCAACTAAATCTGTAATTTGCTGTTGTATCTCTTTTGCCTGTTCTCTTTTTTCGTTATCGCTGGCAATATCTCCAGAGTTTGCCAATTCTTTATATGATTTAATTAATTCATTTAAAGTATCGTTTTCATTTAATAAGGAATTAGACAAATCTAATGTTTTTTCCGCACTTTGTTCTATAGAAGATATGTAATTATTACGTAAAGAAGTTGCAACCGATATTGCCGTAGTAAGTAAACCAACAATAGATACTACGCCTTGTAACTTTCCGCCATATCCAGCTAATCCACTTACCCCTTCTTTTAATGTTTTCCCAATCATTCTTAAAGCAGGAGCAAGCTTTGAAGATAGCAAAACTACTAATACTGATATAACAGGAGTAAGCCCTCCGATAGAAGTCCCAAAATCAACTACACCTTTTTCAACATCAAGGAACCATTTTATCCAACTATCATCTACAGACCTTGTTGCCAACTTTTGTAAAGATGATTGTACGGCGTTTGCTTTTCCCTCAATTGAATCCAAGTATTTTGCATTTTCAATTTCAGCAGATCCAGCTGCATCCAAAGCATTTTTAGTTGCCTTTGAAACACTTTCCCAGTTTTGAAGCAACGATTCTAATACGTTTATCTGACGTTTCGTTTATGTTTTCTGACAAGTGCTTAAGTTGTCAGATTTTATTAAATAATCTTACTTTTTTAGGTATAATATAATTCCCAGATTCGTAATCGCTTTTCTTTATAAATAAATATCCGTGAGAATGTCTGGTTAATCCAGCCACACACGAATCGACTTTAAAACCAAGTTCTTTAAAAACAGCCCAACCGCTTTCGAATTCTTTTATAAATTCACCAGATAACGTTAGTTGTACAACGGTACATTTCCCATATAGGACTTCTTTCCTATTTTCTTTTTGTATTAAATATCCAGAATTCATATTATGATATATGACGTTTTCAGAAATTTTCGTTATTTGAGAAATATTTTTTACAGATAGATTCTTATCTAATAATTCCTGCACTTTTTTCATATCATAATTTTTATTAAATAAAAAATTTTCTTGTATTTCTTTGTCTGTTACTTTTATATTGTAGTATTTAAATACGGCTTCTATTGGGGAAATTTCCCTGCAATCTATAGCTATAAAAGTATACCCATTATCTTCAGCAAACTTTTTCTTTTCTCTATCAAACTCTGTTTTATAATCATGAAATCTACTTTGAAATTCAAACAGGGTGTCACTATCTTTATAATTTGGAATAAATAGATCATACTCGCTTATTCCGCCATGATGTCCCCTAAAACCAGCATCATATTCAAATTCGCTTTCTGGATACAACTGTTTCCCATAATAACACATTGAGGCGTGTAGCAAAGAAACACTTCTGTTTTTAGAACAAACCGGACACCTCTTGTTGTTCTTCCATACTGCCGCAGACCTTGAAAATGATTCCCCACAAATTTTGTGTTTAACAATTATATGTGATATATTTTTCCCGCGAGAATCTTTTTTCGATATAAAGTCAACATATTCATATAGTTCTGAATGATTATCTTCTATGTCTTTTTTATAAAATTGCTTATATTTTTGGAATTCCTCTTCGTAAGTAATGTTACTCACCTTCATATGCAGCTTAATACTGTAAGATTATTTAATAAAACTCATTGTTTTGCAATGAGACCAGACTATATTTTCACCTTCGCCATTACGCGGTAAGGGCAGCCTCTTTCCACAGCAAGCACTTCTGTGTACTCTACTTATACAATTTTGTATTTTCGATAGTCGTTGAGCGTTCTCCTATTCGGAGCTTCGTTGCTGATTACCCAATATAAATATTTCTCAAACCATCACGCTTATGCGTATTTCATCATTACGTTGTGGTATATTTATCTCTAAGTGGCTTCCAGCAGTTTAGGCTATTCACATACGTATTTCTACGATTTCTGGCTATTTGTTAACCAGCGCTTAATTCACCAAGGTATTGTCTTTGGTTTGAGGTAAGTGTAGGCCAAACCTCTGCCATATCTTGAAGTATTGAATAAGTATCCCTTAGTTGCCCAGTTTGTTTGTCAAAAACATTAATATTTGCTACTTCTTTAAATGCTTTTGATAACTTGGACATTCCCT
>JAQUWU010000120.1 GCA_028692715.1 Paludibacter sp.
CAGCAAATTTTGCTAATTTTGTGAAAAATTTGCTATAATATTTTTCTAACCCTTTTGCAGATATTACACGATTTGGATTATTTGCTTTAGGTATAATTTGTGCATATTGTACAGTTTCGTATTTGGCGGCTAGGGCATTTAATTCTATTAAGCTTCCAAAAATATTAATAAATCCAGCACCTTTTCCTCCACTATCAATTGTATTTTCTAGATCGCGATTTCCGTCTTGCGATGGTCCGCTATTATCAGACGAAGATGGGGCTTCGTTAGTTGTGTCATTATTTATAGATCCTTCCGCCGAATTTTCATCTGTAGCAGAACCCCCGGTAGTTGATTCAGCTTCACTTTAGCTAATCCATCTTTAAAATCTTGTGCTGCTGTATATTTAAATGGAATAACTAGGTTTCCTGATTTGTCAATAAACCCGTGATAATACAAATCAAAACCTTCTCTTTTTGTAACAAGCGCTAGGTCGTCACTAAAACCGTGGACCCCTTCAAATTGGTGCTTTATAATTGTTTTTCCCTTCGTGTCAACAAATCCCCATTTGTCATTTAAACGGACTTGCAATAGTCCTTCTTTAAATTCGCCTACACTTTGATACTTACATTCGATGATTTCTTTTCCTGTTGTATCTACAAACCCGTAACGATGATTTCCTCTCACTTTGGCTAGGCCAAATTTATTAAAACCATCAATAAGCATGTCGTATTTGCAAGGGATTATTATTTTACCTTCTGAATTCATTAAACCAACTGTATACTGATTGCTGTTTTCGCCGTCTTTAAATATAGATACAGATTCCCTGAGAAATTGAGAAGGTTGTAGTCTGTATTCCATACTTCTAAATTTAATATTTAGCTGAACATCTCGCAATTCATTGTATCCGTCTTTACGGGTAATAAAAAGATTATCTCCTTTCCAAATTTCATTGTATTCAGTGGGTAAAACTACATTTCCCAAAGAATCTATAAGCCCTTCTCTGCTCGATAAGGACTGCTGTTCAGAAATAAGATAATACGGAAAATGACTGGTTGTAACATTTGAATACCCTATCCGTGTACCGACTAGCGCCCGTAGTGATAAATGTGGTTCCGATATTTTTAAAGATTCTTCAACGCTTAACAATTTTGACATATCCGTATTTCCAAATTGCTTTACAATCTCGCCATTTTTATTTCTAAAAATATAGACATTTGATTTTGATCCACCCAATACATTTCGCCATTCTAACGCCCTTGGCTGAGTTGATTCTAAAAAACGCACTTTACGTTCATACGCACTTCTATAATCTAATTGTATCATTTGTACTCCATTGTAAAAATGATAGTAATGAATAAACGGTTCATCTGACGGTTCTTTGGAAAAAAGGTTATCCGTTTGAGCAAACGATGCGATAGGAAATAGGACAATACATAATAAAATAATTTTCTTCATTGCATTTACTTTCGTTTTCAAAATTGGCTAAAAAGATGCTATTAATCATAACAATTACAGGATATTTACAATTTGTTAAACCAGATTTTTCACGAACTGTGCGTCGTCAGTTTGTCTAGCGGAAGCATCTCCTCGATTATGTGTAGACTTTCTACTTCTTCTTTTTCCAGTCATCCCAATGTTCGTCTGTCGGTTTGGTAAATTGAATTCTTTCACCTGTCCAAGTCGTAGTATTTCCTGATGCGTCCATAAATGTAAATTCAACTTCATAATCAGGATTGTCATCATAAGTGAATGCTCCCGAACACATTCCATGTCCAACACGTATTTGATTGTTTTGAGGTGCGATATAATAAGTTGTTTCAATTCCTGATTTTATATTCTTAACAGTCGTCTTGATTATTACTTCTGAACTGTCTTTTATAGGAAAGTCGAAATTAACTGCCATGGCTGGACCACAACCAAAAAGTGCATACGCTTTATCAATTTCTTTCGTAGCTTGTGTTTTTTAATACATAGCAACGTTTTGGGCATATGCATATAAAAATCGAAGAGTTGCAGAGGTTGACTAGAAGCCTGATTTATAGCCTGCTAAATTCATCTGTGTATTTTCATCTCTCGAATTTGAGATTCTTTTATTTTTTTCGTTTTTAAGTATTTCATTTTATTAATCATTAAAATAGTTGTTAGTTCTAAATTTTTATTCCAAATTCTACTTTTAATCAATTTGTTATTTATGAAGTAATTGTTTGTTACATGTAAAAGTATTGGAGTATCGTCAAAACATGTCTTTATAAATATTAAATACGAAATTTGACCCTCAAAGTACCTTTGGAATCCTTGTTCAATTCCTATTCTTAACCGAACTTCCTCAATATCTTCAAACGCAATTTTCTTTCTATACTTTAACAAAGTAATATCAATTTGTTGATCTTGTTCGTTTACATTAAAAGTTCCTAAACTTTTATAGGATCCGATTAGGTAAGAAAAGATAAATTCGGTTAGATATATGTACATAATAAATACAAATAGAATTGATATCGATATTAGAAAAGAAGATTCTTTTATTTGATTCGGAATGATTTTAATGAGGCTGATAGAAAATAATAACTAAAGTTTCGGAGTTATTAAAATGCTAGTAATCAGCAATATAAATTCATAAAAACGTTGCACTTTCCATTATAAATCATTAATTTTGAATTAGTTAGAAACAAAAAACTGATTCGGGAAAA
>JAQUWU010000121.1 GCA_028692715.1 Paludibacter sp.
CAAACATCTAAAAAACTGCGTCTGGCTGAAGAAATTATTGAAACAAAGCCCGATTCTGCACTAAAAATACTCAAAGAAATTGATTATAAAAACGAGATATCTCAAAGTGAAAAAGCAAATTACGGAATCCTCATGTTTAAAACTCTTGACAACAATTACCTTACACTTGCTCCGGATTCCCTTATCAACTTTTCGATAGCGTTTTATCAGGACAAAAAGGATAGTGAAAAACTGGGTGAAGCATTATTTTACAAAGGCAGAATGTATAAATACGCTTTTAAACATGAAAATGCAAGCGAGTTTTATATGCTTGCATTGGAAAATTTGGAAGGTAGCAAAAACTATAAATTACTTGCAAAAATTTATTCTGATTTAGGACATATATATATTGCTCAAAGCGAATTTAAAGAAGCGCGTAAGAAATTTGAAAGATCTGTAGAGTACTTATCTAAGGCAGGAATATATAATAAAGTCTATTCTGAGAATATTAATATCGGAAACACTTATCGATTTGAGAAGAACTTTACTAAAGCACATCAAATATATAATGATGTATTCACAAATTCAAGTGATTCAACTATTTCAGGTATTGCTTTACAGGAAATAGGAGTTAGTTATTTTATTGAAAATAAATTTGATTCGTCGGTTATTTATTTAAAACAGAGTTTAAGGTATCCCTTTGTTGATACCAATAGAGCTGTGAGGCTGCATATGATTTCAGATGCATATTATGAACTAAATCAACTTGATTCGGCATTTTATTTCTCCAATGAATCATTGAAATATCCTGCTAATTTTTATACAAAACGTGAATGTTATCGTATTCTTGCAAATACATGCTATTTAAAGAAGGACTTTAAATCTATGGCTGAATATATGACCCATTATCAGGCCATGACTGATTCTGTCAGCAAAATTCAGGCCCAGACAAAAGCAATTGTAATAGAGGAAGTGCATCAGTCTGCTATTAAAGCAGCTAAAAAATCTAACCAGATTTACTGGCTTATTGCTGTCATTGTTCTGTGTTTGGGTATTGTCTTTTTTATCTCATATCGACTTATCAGAAAAAACAGAACAATTTCCAAGCAGAAAAAAGTCGTAGAAGACTCGTTAAGCAATAAAAAATCTGAAATTGAACAGAATAAAACAATGCTTCGTGAAAGCATAAAAGATCTTATCGAAAAAAATAAAGCCTTGAAAAGCAATGGTAAGAAAAATGCTGATATCCTATTAAGCGACGAAACTGTTCTGGAAATCTACACTCAGGCACTGCAAATCAATAATTACGAAGTGTTTAGTCAGAAAATAAATGCAGCATACAACAATATGATTTGCGATTTGGCTATCAAATTTCCGGCTATCAGCCAAAAGGAAATGTTTTATTGTAGTTTTATTCTTCTTGACATTCCTCAGAATCATGCCATGGTTTTACTCGAGACCACCCCGAACGGACTTTACAAAATCCGCCAGCGACTCGCACAAAAACTCGGGCTTAACTCGACCCGCGAACTTGACGATTTTTTGAAAATATGTTTTGGGCATTAATGATTTCATCCGCAAAACAGCCCCATATGTCGTTAAAATAATTCACTGTCCAAAAGTCAGCCATATTTCATAAATAAATATCTGATTTTAAATGATTTAAATTTTAACATGTCCAAAAGTTTTTTCTGAATAATTTTTATTTTTGAATGAAGAACACTATTTTAGCAACACAAAAATCTTGTGAATTACCATTGATAAATTTAGCATAAGGCCGGTGAAATAGTGTGATAGTGATAGAAAAAACAGCTTCTTCCTAAACCTAACATACAAGAAGACTGATTAACTATGATGCCGGCCTTGATGCTAATTTTATTAGAAACCATCTGACAATAAATTCCCTCCTGCTTATAACTGTATAAGTTATCCTGCAAAAATTTAGCCCATTTTATTAAAATTCCATTGCTAATTAAACTAAACCTCTTATCTTTCGCATATTTTTTCAAAAATTCAGAATAGTTCCCATATTGAACGGGAAAATAATTCCATTTTTGTAATAATGCCAAATAATTTCGTATTTTTGTGCGGTTAAAAATTATACTGATTTTTATCACTTCATTAAACTGTATTATTGTTGTGTAAATATCATTATAATTTAATCCGGCTAAATGCTCCACACAGCCGAACCAACCACAAAACCCTGATTTTAAAACTATACAAAATAAAATAACTAACAGACATTAAATTGTAATACACAAAAAAAGATTATTATGGAACTACTTGATGCTGCATTAGTCAACTGGTCGAGAGCGCAATTTGCGTTAACAGCCATGTATCACTGGATTTTCGTTCCTCTAACACTTGGCCTTGGAGTAATTATGGCCATTATGGAAAGTGTTTACCTGAAAACAGGTGATAAGAAATGGAAAAAAGTGACTAAATTCTGGATGACACTATTTGGAATTAACTTTGCAATTGGTGTTGCGACAGGAATTATTATGGAATTTCAGTTTGGCACAAACTGGTCGAATTACAGCTGGATTGTGGGTGATATTTTCGGAGCTCCATTGGCTATCGAAGGTATTCTGGCATTCTTTATGGAAGCAACCTTTATTTCAATCATGTTTTTTGGTTGGAATAAGGTAGGCAAAAAATTCCACCTCGCTTCCACATGGCT
>JAQUWU010000034.1 GCA_028692715.1 Paludibacter sp.
AATTTCCCAGATAAGGCGCGCATGCCATCGCAAATTTCGCCCATCGAATCGCAACGCGACAATATCCCGAAAAGCATCACTATCAATTGATCCCACGAAAAAAATTGCTTGTAATAACGGTCGCTACCGCACTGGTTTACTAATAAATCAAACTGCTCGCATGGAAGCATTTTGATGATTTGTTTGAAAATCGGCTGACCGACTAAATTTTTTTATTTATCTTTGCCCATATAGTAAATCTGTTTGTGGTAAAACAAAAGTACTATATCGGGGGAAGTTATCTGTTAGATGACTTCCTTTTTTTTTACATGTTAATTTATTTGTCGATCAGTAGTGATTTTTAATAAAAAAAATACGACTCCCGAATAGCTATTGAGATTGAATTCTATTACTTATGTGAGATTTTAGGGAGATTTAAGTATAATTAGACTTGTTTGGTAGCGGTCTTTTTTTTAATTTTGTAAAATAAATATTATATATGTATTGGTCAAATTATCATAGTCACTGTACATTTTGCGATGGAAGAAGTTCGATGGAGACGTTTATTCAATTTGCAATAGCAAAAAACGTCAGAAATTACGGTTTTTCTTCACATGCACCACTTCCATTCCTTACAAAATGGACGATGTTAGAAAGTGATTTACCAGATTATCAGACTGAATTTAAGCGATATAAAGAAAAATACAAAGATAAAATTAATATATTTCAAGGTTTGGAAATAGATTATATGGAAGAGTTTCCAACGTTTATAAATAATGTTTTAAAGGATAAAAAGTTTGATTATCTAATTAGTTCTATACATTATCTTGATAAAATAGCAGACCGGAAGTATTTGGCAATTGATGGCCCTTTTGACGAATTTGACAATGGGTTAATGACATTGTTTCACTGTGATATTAAAGCGGCCGTATATCGATATTATGAGGCTATTAATCAGATGATTGATAAAGGAGGATTTGATATAGTCGGACATGTAGATAAAATTGCATTACACGGGCAGTATTATCGTGATTTCGATTTTAAAGCTTTGTGGTACACTAATTTATTTGGTGATGTTCTTGAAAAAATAAAAAAGAAAGGTTTAATATTAGAAATAAATACCAAATCGCTTTTAGACAAAGGAGTTACATATCCTAATCAATATTATTATTCTCTGATAAATGAATTGAAAATTCCAATAATGGTGAATTCTGATTGTCATTATCCTGATTTGATTACAAATGGTTTTAAGGAAACTTATACTGAACTAAAAAGAGTTGGTTTTAAAACACTACAGCAATTGGTTGACGGAAAATGGCAGGGTGTAGAATTTGATGAAAATGGTTTGTTTGATTAATCAAAGAGTCTTTTTACACTTCAATTTTCAGATCTAGAGTAATTAATACCGATTGCAGAAATAATATAGTCCAATTTCGACAATGTCTCATTGTCCTATTTATTTCTATGCATCGGCATTAACCACAGTTGACTTATAAAATAGCTTTGGACTATTTAAAAGTACAGATGATATAATTTAAATGATTAAACCAAATTTTTAAAATTATAAAAGAAACTCCCTGATTTATTAAAATCAGGGAGTTTCTAAATATGGTATTGTTTATTCTTACAACAGATATTGTTCGCTAATAGATTTATGTTCCTGAACACGTTGAATAGTATCTGCAAACATATCAGAAATGGTCAGAATTTTAACCTTTGAGCATTTTCCACAATCGAAAGGAATTGAGTCGGTAAATGCTATTTCGGTCAATGCCGATTCCATAATTCTCTGTGAAGCATTACCTGACATAACTCCATGAGAAACAATTGCTCTAACGCTGGTTGCACCACGTTCCATCATTAAGTCAGATGCTTTGCAAAGTGTTCCGGCTGTATCAACCATATCATCGGTAATGATAACATTTTTTCCTACAACATCTCCAATTATGGTCATTTCACCTACAACATTAGCTTTATCACGAGTTTTATGACAAATAACCATTGGAACACCCAAATGCTTTGAATAAGAACCGGCACGTTTTGATCCACCAACATCAGGTGAAGCAATCACAAGATTTTTAAGCTTTAGCGATTTTACATAAGGCACAAAAATAGTCGAGCCATATAAATGGTCGACCGGCACATTGAAAAATCCCTGAATTTGATCTGCATGTAAGTCCATTGTGATAATTCTGTCAACTCCCGCCACGCTCAACATATCTGCTATAAGTTTTGCACCAATTGATACACGTGGTTTATCTTTTCTGTCCTGTCGAGCCCAGCCAAAGTAGGGTATAACTGCAATAATTTTGTAAGCTGAAGCTCTCTTTGCTGCATCGATCATTAGCAACAGTTCCATCAGGTTTTCCGAATTGGGAAATGTGGATTGAATCAGATAAATGTATTGTCCACGTATAGATTCTTCGTACGATACTGAAAATTCTCCATCGGAGAAATGTTCAATATTCATTTTACCAAGTGTTATACCTAAAGACGTTGCTATTTTTTCTGCGAGATTACGGGTTTTTGTACCGGTAAATACTTTAAAAGGGAATTTGGAAACCTCCATGAGTTGTTTTTGTAATATTGTTTTGGGAAATTTTATGCAAAAGTACTCAAATATATTTTGAAAAATATAAGAAAACAGGATAAAATGTCTATGAATATTTATTAGTAATAAATACAAAAATATTTCCTTTTTAAATTCAATTGATTATTATTTCAAACTTCTTGAAAATGATAGATTTAAGAATCGAAACTTTTAATTATTTTTTTCTATATAAAAAATCAGGATAAATTGTTTTTGTATAAATGGATAATTACACAACGTTTGAATCAATGCAAACGTTTGAAATTAAATTATGCATGTTTTAGAGTGTTTGGATTTCGTATTATTTTTTATTGCTGTACTTTTGATTTATATTTAAGATTATGGCTCTTAATATATTAAAATTCAGACATCTATGAAAATACACTTTAAAATACCATACTTTACTTATTGGGGACAGCACTTGCTTGTCAGTGGGAATATTCCCGAGCTTGGAAATGGTGATGTATCAAAAGCATTAAAATTAAATTTTCAATCACCCGAAAATTGGAACGGTATAATTGAAATAAATTCAGATATTAATATTGAATTCAGATATAAATATGTGTTGTTTAACGAACAAAACAGACAATATACCGAAGAATGGGGAGAGGACAGAATATTAAAGCTTGAACCAAAAACGGTTGATCACTTCTTTTGCGAAGATAACTGGAATTCCCCGGGTAGTGTGGAAAATGTATTTCTTACGGCTCCTTTTCAGAAAGTTTTACTCCAGAAGCCATCAAAAAAGACTTTTAAATCTTCAAATGTAAAAATTACTCATATTTTTAAAGTAAAAATGCCTTTGTTGAAAAACAATGAAACCCTTTGTTTAATTGGAGATTGTGATGCATTAGGTAACTGGTCGACTGCAAGTCCGGTGTTATTGAATAATGCAGATGATAATTGGTGGACGGTAGAGCTAAATTTGAGTAAAGTAAAGACAGAAATTCATTATAAATATGGAATTTACGACGAACATGAAAATAAATTTTTATATTTCGAATCAGGTTCGGACAGAATTGCTCAGGTTTTAAACTCAAAAAAAACAGTAGTTCAGCTTTCCGATGGTTTTGTACGTATTCAGAATAATTCATGGAAAGGCGCTGGTGTCGGACTTCCTGTTTTTAGTATTCGTACAAAAAACAGCTTTGGTGTTGGTGATTTTGTCGATATCAAATTGTTGGTAGACTGGGCTTCGAAAGTGGGATTGAAACTTATTCAGGTTCTCCCTTTGAACGATACTATCGGAACACATACCGACGAAGATGTTTTACCCTATGCTGCCATTTCAGCTTTTGCTTTAAATCCTCTGTTTTTAAATCTTTCGGCAATAGGAAAACTACCTGATTTTCACCCACTTCAGAAGAAATATAAATCCACACAAACTCAATTAAATGAACTTGAACTCATTGGATTTATGGATGTTATCACTTATAAACTACAATACTCAAAAGAACTTTTCCTTTTACAAAAAGAGAAGTTTCTGGAAAATAAGGATTTTCAGAAATTTTACAATAATAATAGATATTGGCTTTTCCCTTATGCTGCTTATTGTGTTTTGAGAGATCAGTTTGGGACTTCTGATTATCGTCAATGGAATGAATTTGCTATTTACAAAGAAGAAAAAATTACTGAATTTTCGAAGGAATCTCAGCCACATTACGATGATATTGTTCTAAATTATTTCATTCAATATCATTTACACCTGCAACTTTCGGAAGCCGCAATCTACGCTCACAAAAATAACGTGGTGTTAAAGGGCGACATTCCAATTGGTGTAAATAGAAATAGTGTCGATACATGGGTTAATCCCGAATTGTTCAATATGAATATGCAGGCCGGTGCACCTCCGGATATGTTCTCGGTAAAAGGACAAAATTGGGAATTACCAACATATAATTGGGAAAAAATTGAACGAACGGATTTTGACTGGTGGAAAAAACGATTTGCACAAATGTCGAATTATTTTGACACATTCAGAATCGATCATATCTTAGGATTTTTCCGAATTTGGGAAATTCCAACCTATCAAGTGGAAGGTATTATGGGACATTTAAATCCATCTACTCCAATACATGTTAATGAGTTTGCTGAAAAAGGATTGTGGTTCGATTATAATCGTTTTTGTAAGCCTTATATAACTGATTCTATTTTGTGGGATTTATTTGGCGAAGAATCTGCTTGGGTGAAAGCAAATTGCCTACAAATTGAGGATGGTTGGGTTCTGCGCTTAAAACCTGCTTACCAAAGTCAGGTGACAGTGGAAAAACTATATCAAGACAAAAAAATTACCGAAAGAGTGAAATGGGGTTTGTTTGATACAATTTCGAATGTACTCTTTTTTGAGTTAGAAGGAAGTAACGGCCAACAGTTTTACCCACGTTTCGGAATGGAATCATTAAGTACATTTCAACATTTGGACAATTATACAAAAGATCGTTTACGGGAATTATATGTCGATTATTTCTATCGTCGTCAGGATGCAAACTGGTATCAATCAGGAATGGAAAAATTACCTGCATTAAAACGATCAACGAATATGTTAATTTGCGGTGAGGATTTAGGAATGATGACTCCTTGTGTCACTTCGGTAATGAATGAATTGGGAATTCTGAGTTTGGAAGTACAACGAGCTCCAAAAACAAATAAATTGGAGTTTTTTCATCCTTCAAATGCTCCCTATTTGTCGGTTGTTACTCCTTCTACACACGATATGAGCACTATACGTGGCTGGTGGGAAGAAGACAGAGGAGTGACGCAGCGTTTTTATAACTCACAACTTGGTCATTGGGGCGAAGCACCTTACTTTTGCGAATGGTGGATTTGCAGGGATATATTATTACAACATTTGTATTCTCCGGCTGTGTGGTCTATTTTTCAAATGCAGGATTTAATGAGTATTTCTGATAAAATAAGACGCTCTAATCCGCACGATGAACGAATAAAGGTACCTTCGAATTCTATGAGTAGTTGGCGTTATCGTGTTCATATTAATATGGAAGATTTATTGAAAGAAACGGAATTTAATGAAGAATTAAAAAATTATATTATTCAGTCAGGAAGATAAACTGTTAGTTGAAATTTAAAAGCAGATGCAATCGAGAAATTGTATCTGCTTTTTTTTTCAATATTTTTTTTGTTACTTTGTTTGAAATTTACTACCAAAAGAATAACAGATATGAAAAAAAAACTGAAACGGTCAAAAAATCAACAACTAGCAGGTGTCTGTGCAGGCATTGCCGAATATTTTGATTGGGATATTACTTTAGTCAGAGTTATATATGCATTATTAACAATTTTTTCTGCCGGATTTCCGGGTTTATTGTTGTACATTGTTATGTGGATAGTTATGCCATTGGATAATGAATGATTTTTAATTTTTCAGACCTGTTTTAATTCCTACATTGTTCATTTTATTTATGGCAATGTTGATTGCATTTGATGTTTAGATTCTGTTGAATGGAGTTTGATTTATTCCATAAAAAGTCCTTATCTGAACATCTTGTTAATTTTTACTTCAATAGATAAATGGCATTTAAACTCATATCTCCTTACAGTCCTACTGGTGATCAGCCCGAAGCAATTAAACAACTTGTAGAGGGTTTAAATGCCGGAATCCCTTATCAAACATTGCTGGGTGTAACCGGCTCCGGAAAAACGTTTACTATTGCTAATGTGGTAGAACAGATTCAGCGTCCAACATTGATTTTGAGTCATAACAAAACCCTGGCGGCTCAACTTTACAGCGAATTTAAATCGTTTTTTCCACAGAATGCTGTTGAATATTTTGTCTCCTATTACGACTATTATCAACCCGAAGCTTATTTGCCGGTTTCCGATGTGTATATTGAAAAGGATTTATCAATAAATCAGGAAATTGAAAAACTTCGGTTGGCAACAACTTCTTCATTACTGTCGGGGAGGAGGGATGTATTGGTAGTTTCTTCAGTTTCATGTATTTATGGAATGGGAAACCCTGATGATTTCAATAGCAATGTAATTGAAATTTACAAGGGGCAGAAAGTAGTTCGCAATACATTTTTGCGGACGTTGGTGGATAGTTTATATACCCGAAACGAAATTGAATTAAATCGTGGTAATTTTCGGGTAAAAGGCGATACAGTAGATATTTTTTTGGCTTATGCTGATTTTGTTCTTAGAATAGTTTTCTGGGGTGACGAAATTGAAGAAATTCAACGGGTTGATCCTTTAAATTTTCATGTGTTAGAATCGGTTGAAACCTACAAAATATATCCTGCCAGCATTTTTGTAACCACTAAAGAAGCAATTGCAAAGGCGATAAATCTTATCGAAATAGATTTAGCCAAACAAGTTGATTATTTTCGTTCAATAGGAAAACCTTACGAAGCTAAACGAATTTACGAAAGGGTGAATTATGACTTGGAAATGATTAAAGAACTGGGGTATTGTTCAGGAATTGAGAATTATTCACGATATTTCGATGGACGTTCTGCCGGTAGTCGCCCTTTCTGTTTACTCGACTATTTCCCGAAAGATTTTTTGATGGTAATTGATGAAAGTCACGTTTCAATTTCTCAGATCAGAGCCATGTTTGGTGGTGATTCAGCGCGGAAACAAAATCTGGTGGATTATGGCTTTCGTCTTCCTTCAGCCAAAGATAATCGTCCGTTGAAATTCGAGGAATTTGAAGAACTTGCTCCTCAAACCATTTATGTAAGTGCTACTCCCGCCGATTATGAGTTGGCAAAAAGTGAAGGAGTTATAGTCGATCAATTAATTCGTCCAACCGGACTACTCGATCCGATTATAGATGTACGACCCAGTCTAAATCAGATTGATGATTTGCTGGAAGAAATTACTGTAAGAACGGAAAAAGATGAACGAACATTGGTTACAACACTTACCAAACGCATGGCTGAAGAGCTGACCGATTATTTAGCAAAAATGGGTGTTCGTTGTAATTATATTCACTCCGATGTTGATACACTTGATCGGGTTATTATAATGGAAGATTTGCGTCGTGGAGTATACGATGTGTTGATTGGTGTAAACCTTTTACGTGAGGGATTGGATTTGCCGGAAGTTTCATTGGTAGCCATTTTGGATGCCGATAAAGAAGGCTTTTTACGTTCGCATCGTTCGCTCACTCAAACGGCAGGACGTGCTGCACGAAATCTGAATGGTCGCGTAATTATGTATGCCGATAAAATGACCGACAGTATGGCAAAAACGATTTCGGAAACAAATAGAAGACGTGAAAAACAATTGGCTTATAATGAATTACATGGAATTACGCCGACTGCTATTCTAAAAGGGGAGCGAAATTCATTTGCAAAAATAGAACCGAATGCTTATGTAGAACCGGATAATTCACAAAGCATTGCTGCAGATCCGGTAGTTCAGTATATGTCCAACACTGCACTTGAAAAAGCAATAGCCAAAACTAAAAAAGCGATGCAGGAAGCGGCTAAAAAACTCGAATTTCTTGATGCGGCTCAATTGCGCGATGAATTGATAAAACTGGAAGATTTACTGAAATCAAAACAATCGTCGTAAAAAAAACGCAGATATTGAATTTGTACAGCATTTAACTGTAAAAATCTCAACATCTGCGTAAAATATGAGAGTCTTATTTATAGACTATCAATGGCATTCAAATCTTCGAATGCGACTTTCAATCTAGCAATAAGTGATTCTTCACCCTTGCGAAGCCAAACTCTTGGATCGTAGAATTTTTTGTTTGGTTTATCTGCTCCGTCAGGATTTCCAATTTGGCTTTGTAAGTAATCATGGTTAGCTGCTTCAAAAGCTCTCACACCATCCCAAAATGCCCATTGAGTATCAGTATCAATATTCATTTTTATAACACCGTAGCTAATGGCTTCACGAATTTCTTCGTGAGAAGAACCAGAACCGCCATGGAAAACAAAGTTTACCGGATGATCTTCAGTTAAACCTAATTTTTCTTTGATATAATCCTGAGAATTTTTTAGAATGATTGGCATTAGTTTCACATTTCCCGGTTTGTAAACGCCGTGAACGTTACCAAATGAAGCCGCAATTGTAAAGTTTGGAGAAATTTTGCTCAATTCTTGGTAAGCATACAGTACGTCTGAGGGTTGAGAATATAATAAACTATTATCTACACCTGAGTTGTCAACACCATCTTCTTCACCACCGGTAATCCCAAGTTCAATTTCAAGTGTCATATCTATTTTACTCATACGGGCAAGGTATTTTTTGCAAATTTCGATATTTTCTTTAATTGGTTCTTCAGATAAATCCAACATATGTGAACTGAAAAGAGGTTTACCATACTGTTCAAAATGTTTTTCTCCTGCATCTAGCAGACCATCAATCCATGGTAAAAGTTTTTTTGCTGCATGGTCGGTGTGCAATATTACGCGTACGCCATAAGCTTCAGACAAAATATGAATGTGTTTTGCTCCGGCAACAGCACCTAAAACAGCTGCCTGCTGACCTTCAAGTTTTAATCCTTTTCCTGCGTTAAAAATTGCACCACCGTTCGAAAACTGTATCATTACAGGTGCATTTACATTTTTTGCGGCTTCCATTATTGCGTTAACCGTAGAAGAACCAACTACATTTACTGCGGGAATGGCAAAACCATTTGCTTTCGCTACTTTAAAAATATATTGTAAATCACTTCCGGTTACTACACCCGGTTTTACTACTGCTGAAATTTTATCCATAATTTAAATGATTAAATTGTTATTAGTTTGATTCTATTTTTAAAACAAATTTATTGACAAAAAGTTAGTTATCAAATAAAAAAAACCGATATACAACGAAGCATACCGGTCTTTTGTCTTGATTTTGAATTGAAATTTTATTCAGCTACTACTTCAAAGGCTACCTCAACAGTAACTTCTTTGTGTAGTCTTAATGTAGCTTTGTATGAACCAATTTCTTTGACCGGGTCTTTCAATGAAATTACTTTGCGATCAACAGTAAAACCTGCTTTTTCGAAAGCATCTGCAATTTGAATGGGACCAACAGCACCAAATATTTTTCCGGTTGTACTTGTTTTAGCACCAACTGATAAAACAATATCTTTCAATTTTTCAGCTAATTCAGCTGCATCATTTTTAAGACGGTCTAATTTGTGAGCACGTTGTTTCAAATCTTCCGCTAACATTTTTTTAGCTGATTCTGTTGCTAGAATAGCTTTTTTTGTTGGGATAAGGAAGTTACGTCCGTAACCCGCCTTTACTTTAACAACATCGTCTTTGTAACCTAAGTTGATTACATCTTCTTTTAATATAATATCCATACTTTTTCCTCCTTTTTTATTATTTCATCATGTCGGTTACATAAGGAAGCAACGCTATGTGACGTGCTCTTTTCACTGCCTGAGCTACTTTGCGTTGATATTTCAACGAAGTACCGGTAAGACGACGTGGAAGAATTTTTCCTTGTTCGTTTAAGAATTTTTTCAAAAATTCGGGATCTTTGTAATCGATGTATTTAATACCGCTTTTTTTAAAACGACAGTATTTTTTCTTTTTTACATCAACTGAAGGTGGAGTCAAGTATCTGATATCTCCATTGTTTGCTGCCATGTTTTAGTTCTCCTTTACTTCTTTAGATTTAACATTCTTTCTTTTCTCTGCATATTCGTACGCGTATTTATCCAAACGGAATGATAAGAAACGCAATACGCGCTCATCACGACGGAATTGGATTTCCAGCGCAGCAATTACAGATGGATCTACATCAAACTGAAGTAACGAATAAAAACCTGTAGATTTCTTTTGGATTGGATACGCCAATTTGCGCAATCCCCAATTTTCCTCATTGGTAATAGTCGCACCATTCTCTGTAAGAATGGCTTTGAATTTTTCTACCGCTTCCTTCATCTGTACATCAGACAAAACGGGAGTTAAAATGAAAACGGTTTCATAATGGTTTAACATACTGTTTATTAGCTTTTTAGTAATTTATAATAAGTCTTTATTAAAGCGGTGCAAAGATACAAATAATTCTTTAACTGACAAGTATTTTGGCTAAAATAGTTATTATTAATGCTTTTTGAGGCTGCTATTCTAAGTTTTTGTCAATTGTAATTTTTATTTTAAAATTATCTGTATATTTGTTGTCTTTTAAAAAAAAACAGCGTTTTACTCTGTTTGAAAGTAATTCCCTTTTTCAATGGGTCGTTATAATATTCACGCGAAGGCGGTAAGTCATCCGGAAATCTGTTTAGTTTATACTTTAGGTATGACTTAATTGTATCTGAATATCAGATATTTGTATTAATAATTGTGTCTTCAATTCTACCGACACTCGGCATGTGTCATTTGTGCGAATTTTGTGAGGCTAAAAATATCGAAACTCGATATTAATTTTACATACTTGTTATTTATCAAAATAAATGATTTTAGGACGGACTTTTGTTTCATTTAAACATAAGAATGTCGAAAATAAATATTAAAAAAATGGAGTTGGAAATTAAATTAACTATAGCAGGCTTAGTGTACAATCAAACAATTGTGGGAACTTATGGATTGGTGTTGAGTGAAGAGTTTGGTAACAGGCGTTTTTCGGTGATGATAGGTGAACCTGAAGCACAGTCCATTGCCTTGAAAATGAACAATAAAAAATCACCTCGCCCCTTAACACACGATTTAATTAAAACCCTGATGACTGTTTTTGATGCAGAATTAGTAAAGGTTTTGATTTATGATATGGTAAATGATGTTTTTTTCTCTGAATTGCACATTCTAAAAGATGATAATATCTTAATTGTTGATGCCAGAACCTCAGATGCTGTGGCGTTAGCTGTCCGTTCAGATTGTCCTATTTTTATTAAATCTGAAATTTTAGATATCGTAGGTACTATTGTAGAAAAGGATACCGAGGAAAAACAAACTGAAAAAAATGTGGACGCCGAGAAAATGTCTAGAGAAGAACTTGATTTTCTGGCTGAAGATGAATTGAATGTATTACTTGAAATGGCTATTTCAGAGGAAAAATATGAATTAGCAGTAAAATTACGCGATGCTATTGCGCGAAAAAAAAATGAATTAAAATAATTGTTTCGATTGTTCAAACTGTAATATATAACTAATTTAATGAATTGAAAATCATGGGATTAAAATTTCGTCTTGTTGTAATGAATTTTCTCCAATATGCTATTTGGGGCGCATGGCTTATTTCACTTGGAGCATATTTAGGTGGAAATCTTCATTTTGAAGGCTTTCAGATTGGAAGTTTTTTTGCAACAATGGGCATTGCATCATTGTTTATGCCAGGACTAGTGGGGATTATTGCAGATAGATGGATACCGGCTCAAAAATTATTAGGTATATGTCATTTCCTTGCTGCTGCCTTTTTGGTGGCTGCTGCACCTCAAACGGAATACGGAACTCTTTATCCATTGTTGTTGGGAAGTGTAATGTTTTATATGCCAACCATCGCATTGTCGAACTCTGTAGCATATAATGCACTTACAAAAGGCGGTTATGATACGGTAAAAGATTTCCCGCCGATTCGTGTGTGGGGAACAGTTGGTTTTATTTTTTCGATGATAGCTGTAGATTTGTTAGGTTTTGCTCATTCTGCAAATCAATTATATTTATCAGCTGGAATAGGCTTTGTGTTAGCTGTTTATTCTTTTACACTTCCAAACTGTGATATAAGTGTTGATAAAAGCAAAAAATCATGGGTCGATCATATGGGTTTAAGGGCTTTTGCTCTTTTCAAACAGAAAAAAATGGCTATTTTCTTTATCTTTTCGATGATGTTGGGAATGTCACTTCAAATTACAAATGCATTTGCAAATGATTATTTGACGAATTTTTTTGGTGGAAACGAAGTTTATGAAGATACATTTGGTGTCGTCCATGCGAATATATTAATTTCTCTTTCTCAGGCATCTGAAACCTTGTGTATTTTATTAATTCCATTTTTTCTGAAAAAATTTGGTATTAAAAAAGTTATGCTAATAAGTATGTTTGCTTGGGTGTTACGTTTTGCATTATTGGGTGCCGGAAATCCCGGTGGTGGACTTTGGATGTTGATACTTTCTATGATTGTTTACGGCGTAGCTTTTGATTTCTTCAATATATCAGGTTCCCTTTATGTCGAAACTGAAACCGATCCATCTATCCGATCGAGCGCTCAGGGAGTTTTTATGATAATGACAAATGGTTTTGGAGCATTTATTGGTTCATATGCTGCCGGTTGGGTGGTTGAAGCTGCCGGCTGGCCGAATTCATGGTTTATTTTTGCAACATATTCGCTTGTAGTTGCTATCGTTTTTGCCATCGTTTTCAAATACAAACACGATCCCAATCAAATTAAAATAGTAACACATTGATTATTTAATATAACAAAACAAACAGCGCAGAAATTGATATTCAATTTCTGCGCTGTTTGTATATTACGAATCTTCTACTGTTAATTTAACCCGCTTTACAGCTATCCGTTCATAAAGTTATAAATTTCAGCGACTTCTTTTTTTTGCGTTTGTAATTTAGGCGCTACAGATTTTTTTTTAGATAAAAGGTGCATATTTATATTTCAAATATTATAAATACGTATGACTTTCGCTTCTAGTTCTGAACATTTACGTATGTATTGGAGGACCTTCTAGACTTCAATTACAAAGTCAATTGTGAATTTATTTATACTTAATTTTATTGAAATAACTTTCAATATAGTTAATTATTTTCTTTGTGTTGATAATCAGGAAGTTTGTGCAATGGTATTTTCAACTGTTGATAACTTGTAATAAATATTTATCGTATAATAATCTAATAATTATTTATTTTTACGTTATTTGCACTAAATTTATTAATAACAAAAAACAAATGTTAAAATTATTATTATGCTAAAGAAAACAAAACTATTTATTTTATCAATTTTATTGATGAGTTTTGCCGCACTGAATGCACAAGTTACGACTTCGAGCATGAGCGGACTGGTAACAGATGCTGAAGGCGCTGTTATTGGAGCAACTGTAATTGCTACCCACACAGCTTCGGGAACTACCTATGGAGCCACAACCAACACGGGAGGACGTTATAGTCTAAACGGTATGCGTGTTGGTGGACCTTATACAGTGGTAATTACTTACATTGGATATGGTAAAAGCACAATTAACAACATTACCTTGAGCTTGGGAGAAAACTACCCTTTGAATGTAGTCCTCTCGGAAGAACCATCAACTTTGAATGAAGTTTTAGTTACTGCAAATCGTACAAAATTTACTTCTGAAAAAACTGGTGCAGTAACAAATATCACAAACAATCAGATAGCTAACTTACCTACAGTAAGTCGTAGCATTTCTGACATTACCCGCCTTTCACCTTATGGCGGTAATGGAATGAGCTTTGCTGGTACAGATGGTCGTACGGCTAACTTTACAGTGGATGGAGCTAATTTTAATAACAACTTTGGTTTGAGTTCTTCACTTCCAGGTGGAGGTAGTCCAATTTCTATTGAAGCCATAGAAGAATTACAAGTTGTAATCACTCCCTACGATGTTCGTCAAACAAACTTTATTGGTGGAGGTGTCAACGCAATTACAAAATCCGGTACAAATACCTTTACTGGTAGCGCATACGTTTTTCATAGAAATGAAAACTTACGTGGCGATGCTGTAAATGGTCAACAAATCTTAGGTGCGCGTGATGTAGACCGCAACACAACTTATGGTTTCACTTTTGGTGGTCCAATTATCAAAGATAAATTGTTCTTCTTTGTAAACGGCGAAATGGCTAAAACTCCAACCGTAGCAAATCGATGGAAAGCATCAACAGATGGTGTCGCAGATGCAGACAATTATATTTCTCGTACAACAGAAAGTGACATGCAAACAGTTTCTGATTATGTAAAGAATAAATATGGATACGAAACAGGATCTTATACAAATTTCCCTGCAGATGAAGGCAACACCAAATTGCTTGTACGTTTAGATTGGAATATAAACAAAAACAATCGTCTGGCTTTACGTTACAATTACACAAAAAACCGTTATTGGTCATCTCCTAGTGGAACATCAATGGACGGAGGTACTCGTATGTCTGAAGATAGAACATCACAGGCCTCTATGGCATTTGCAAATTCGATGTATTCTAAGGACAACCTTGTTCATTCATTCTCTTTGGATTTGAACAGCCGTTTGTCTGATAATCTATCTAACCAATTTTTGGCAACATTCTCAAAATTGGACGATGTACGCGGAACCAATTCAACAGTATTCCCATTTATTGATATTTTGAAAGATGGACAAGCCTATATGTCTTTAGGATACGAACTTTTCACTTGGAACAATGCTGTACACAACGACGTTTTAAATATCAAGAACGAACTTACACACTATTTAGGCGATCATAAAATTGTAGGTGGAATCGCTTATGAATACAAGATGGCAGATAATGCTTATATGCGTAACGGTACAGGCTACTATCGCTATTCAAGTCTTGACGACTTCTTAAACGAAGCAACACCTGAAATTGTAAACTTAACTTATGGTTACGATGGAGAAGCCAATCCTGCAGCTCGCATAAGAACAAACAAAATTGGAGTTTACGCGCAAGATGATTGGAGTGTTAGTGATAATTTCAAGCTTTCGTATGGACTTCGTATTGATGGACTTTTCTTCAATAATAATGACTTGATAACAAACAATGCTATCCTTGCTATTGATTATGATGGTCGTAATATCGATACAGGAAAATGGCCTGCAGCAAATATCATAGTTTCTCCTCGTATCGGTTTTGTTTGGGATGCAATGGGCGACAAAAGTCTAAAAGTTCGTGGTGGTACTGGTCTTTTCTCAGGTAACCTACCACTTGTATTCTTTACCAATATGCCATCCAACGGTGGAATGGTACAATATCAAGCACAAATAAATGCTGATAACGCAGCAGCAGCAGATATACCTTTCACAATGGATGAATTTGCTGGCGGTCTTGTAACTGATGCGAATGGAAAAGTTACTACTGCTGCTCTTTACAACAAATTAATATCACTAGGATATCCTTCAACTATTTCTCCTGACGATGGAACAGTTCCTTCTGCTATTGCAGGTGTAGATCCTGATTTCAAAATGCCAGAAGTATGGAAGACTTCAATCGCTGTTGACTATTCATTTAAAACATCGTTCCCATTCTCTGCAACGGTAGAAGGAATTTACAACAAAACAATCAACGGAGTTTCTATTTCTGACTGGAGTATTCCTTCTGTAGGTGGTTTTGCTCGTTTCAACGGTGTTGACAATCGTCCAATTTATCCTTCTGGATATCGTACTGCAACAAAAGCATTTGTATTAGAAAACACTTCTCGTGGTTATGGATGGACAGGCAACATTACTTTGAATGCTCAACCAGCAAAATGGATCAATTTGATGGCTGCCTATACACACAGTGGCTAAAGATGTAACAGGAATGCCGGGATCTAATGCTGAATCAGCATTTACATACGTTCCAACAGTAGAAGGTCCTAACAACATTAAATTGCACAATTCTCAATACACTACACCCGATCGTTTGGTAGCATCGCTTACTGCTCACGATAAGAGCGGTAATCACTATAGCCTTATCTACGAAGCATGGCAAGGTGGAGCCAACTATTCATATATGACTGCTAACGATATGAATAGCGATGGCTACAATTATGATGCAATCTATGTTCCAACTGATGATGAAGTGGCAAACAATCAATTCCGCTTTGTTTCTGTAGACGATAAAACTCGTTTTATGGACTACGTACATAACAATGATTATTTGAAAAACCAACAAGGTAAATATGCAGAAGCTTATAGCGTTTATTCTCCTTGGGTACATCGTGTCGACTTCGGTTACAAACACGATTTTACCTTTAAAACAGGTAGTGACGAACACAAACTACAACTTAGCTTGGACATCAAAAACGTAATGAACCTATTTAACTCTAACTGGGGTGTAGCTAAATATCTAAACCCTGAAATTGGTTCCGATGCCCGTATTCTCAACTACGAAGGCGCTGATGCTGATGGAGTAGCTACATTCTCTACACCATCTTCAATCAATGGTAGTACCGAAACATTCACGTCAAGTTACACACTTGGTCAATGTTGGTATGCATCAATTGGAATCAAATATATTTTCAACTAATTAAAAAGCACTGACAATTATGAAATTAAATAAATTATTTCCATTAATTATTGCAATACTTGCCTTAATGACAAGTTGTGTAGATGAAGCAATAGTGACCTTACTTGATGAAATTCAAGTATCGTCGTCTTACGTGTCTATCCCTGTGGATGGCGGTACTGACACCATTACTGTTACAGCTCAAGATAGCTGGACAATTGAAAAAGTAGTTACCGAAAAAGACAGTGTAAAATGGTTATCTATATCAACAATGTCAGGAGAAGCTGGAGAAACTGAGCTTATATTTTCAGCTGAATCTACCTTAGACGGACGTACTGCTGAAGTTTTAATTCTAAGTGGCGGTAAAACTCAGAGGATTAATATCATCCAAGGTTTAGCCGTGGTTGCAACTGCCACATGTGCGGAGGTAATTGCCGGACCTGACAGCAAGACTTATCAGGTAACCGGAGTTTGTACAGCAATAACCAGCACAACTTACGGCAACTGGTATTTGGAAGATGAAACAGGCTCTGTTTATATATATGGTACTCTTGATGCTAAAGGTGCAGCGAAAAACTTTTTAAGTTTAGGACTTGAAGTGGGAGATGAGGTAACTGTTAAAGGGCCAAAAACCACTTACGGATCAACGATAGAATTGGTAGATGTAGAAGTTATCGAAATTAAAAAATCACTTATAAAAGTTGATTCGGTAAAAAATGAAGTTCTTCCTCTCGAAGGTGGTGAATTTACAGCATACCTTACCTGCAAAGGAGAGGGTGTTTCAGTAGAAATTCCTGAAGATGCTAAATCTTGGTTATCAATTTCTTCTATTCAATCAGAAGGAACTAATGCTGTTGTGAAATTCAAAGCTGAAGCGAATGCAGCTGGAGATCGTGGAACTACTCTTAAATTCAACACTAAAGTAGATTCTAAAAACTATTCTACAGAAACAAGTCTTACTCAAAAAGGAGCTATTCTCGAAGTATCAATTGCTGATTTCTTAGCAGCTGAAGTTGGTAATATACAATATCGTTTAACAGGTGTTATTACTGAAATTGTAAGTGATAAATATGGTAATTTGAACATAAAAGACTTCTCTGGAGAAGCCTATGTTTATGGCCTTAAAGATTTTGAAGCAAAAGGTTTGAAGGTTGGTGACATCATCACAATCGTTGGTAAACGTGCTGCATACAAAGAAAGTCCTCAAGTTGGTGGTGCTGTTCTGGAAAGTTCTATATCTGTAACTGTGGCTACCATTGCCGAAATATTGACTAAAGAAGACTCTAGCGATGATTACTTTATGGTAACTGCTGAAATTAAAGAAATTACTAGTGATAAATATGGCAACATGTATTTGAAAGATGGAGACAGTGAAATTTTAATGTATGGTTGTTATCCAGGATATGGTGCATCTGGCGATGATAGATATAATTTAGTTACTGACAAAGGTCTTAAAGTTGGTGATACACTTACAGTTATTGGAACAAAGGGTTCTTATAAAGGAACAAATCAACTTACTAATGGTTTTTACTTTAGTCACGTGAGTGCTGAGTAAGAATTACGAAACCTTATACTCGTCCTGAAACCCTTATAGGTTTTAATTGACAAATTAATTTATCATCCTCTTTTGAAGGTTAGCCTTCAAAAGAGGATGATTTTTTTTTAATGATTATCCCCAATGTATACAGTTGTAGTGAATTTTTAGTTGATGAGATTGACCTCGTTCAGTGAGCAAAAAAAAACGAGTGAAAAAGACGCAAAAACACTCCTGTTTGACGACCAAAGGGAGGAGTTTTGAGGATTCTAGCCTTTCGAGCGATAGTTTTTTTGTCCTTTTTCGGAGTACAAATTTACTACTCTCGAGTACCTTTTTTGTTCTATTCGATAATTTTCTTAATCTAGTTTCTTCGCGAAGCGTATCTTTTTCTTTCTGAAATGAGGAAAGTCTTATTAAATTCAAGTCATGTCTTTTCGATAAATCAATTTTATACATTCCGTTTTCAAATAAATAGCCAAAATAAGGCTCATTTTTTTTTATACTGCCGCCTAACAGCTCATTATAATCTACAGCTCAAAATTCTTGTTTTAGAATACCGCTTACACCTATCATAACAGCCCTTGCATGAAGTTCGTAACTTTCTGTCAAACTGATATTGACTTTCCCTTATTCTTAAATCCTCTGATATTTACTACTAAAGATATTGAATAAAGAAAAATGTTCGTTATAATAATTAGTCACCAAATATCCCATTTAGATGTGATCTAGAAAATGATTCTGAGAATTTGTGTATCTTTGTTGGCTGATTTTTTTTGTTTAATATAAAGAACATGGATGATATAAAATTTATGAAGAAAGCCATAAAGCTTTCCATTGAAAATATAAAAAATGGGGGTGGACCTTTCGGGGCAGTTATTGTAAAAGATGGAAAAATAATTGCAACCGGTGTAAATCGTGTTACTGCTAATACGGATCCGACAGCACATGCTGAAGTAATTGCCATTCGCAAAGCTTCGAAGAAACTAAAAACTTTTGATTTAAGCGGTTGCGTGATTTATACATCATGTGAACCTTGTCCCATGTGTTTAGGAGCTATTTATTGGGCGCATTTAGATAAAATGTTCTACGGAAATACAAAATCAGACGCAAAGAATATAGGTTTCGACGATTCGTTTATATATGATGAAATTGATTTAAAACCTGCAGATAGAAAACTCATTACAACACAATTATTGCAGGAAGAAGCCATTGTAGCTTTTGACGAATGGACGAATGCAGAGGATAAAGTGGAGTATTGACCTCACCCCATCCCTCTCTGAAGGAGAGAGAGAACGGAAATAAAAAATTGGATCTGCAAAAAAAACAAATAATTTGTAATTACATAAAAAAATAATCAAACCAACTCCTTCCCCCTCCTTTGGAGGGGGAAGGGGAGGTGAATTTTATGACTCTTTCAGACTTTCAACAACTTTACGCCCATCACCCGCAGCTAAAAGCGCTTGTAAACTGGGCAACTTCTCTCGAACAGAATATAAAAATTTCCGGATTGAGTGGATCTTCATCATCTCTTGTAGTAGCATCATTGTTTAATGAGCGACCAAATACTCATGTATTGGTCATGAATGATGCAGATGAAGCAGCTTATCTCTACAATGACCTGAAACAGATGATTTCGCTTGAATCTGTTTATTACTTTCCTTCATCTTTCAAAAAAGCAATCAAACTTTCGCAACTAGATGCAGCCAATGATATCCTTCGTACGGAAGTATTAAACCGATTGGCAAATACATCTTCTCCTTGTGTGATAGTGACATATCCTGAATCGTTGATGCAGAAAGTAATTTCAGCTCAGGGAATGAAAAGTAGGATGTTGAAAATGAAGGTGGGAGAAAAACTGGGAATAGATTTCGTGGTAGAAATGCTAAACGAATATCATTTTGAAAGAGTCGATTTCGTTTATGAACCGGGACAATATTCAGTACGTGGAAGCATTGTTGATATCTTTTCATTTGCGAATGAATTACCCTATAGATGTGACTTTTTTGGTGATGAAGTTGAAACTATCCGAATATTTGATATTGAAACACAATTGTCAAAGGAAAAGAAATCAGAAATAATTATTATCCCTGATTTACAACGTGATATAAAATCGAATCAGGTTTCTTTTCTCGAATTTATTCCTGCGAATAGCTGGCTTAGCTTTGCGAATGCCGGCTATGTTCGTGAACGAATCAATCAGTTGTACAACGAAGCTTTAGTTAAAGCTAACGAGCAGGAACAGCATACTCCTCATTTGCACAAACATTACATTACTGGTGACGAATTTATAGATGCGTCTAATAATTTTCGTAAAATGGAATGGGCTGAAAAATCCTATTTCAAAAATGAATCAACCATTGAGTTCAATACTTCTCCTCAACCTATTTTTCATAAAAATTTCGACTTAGTAGCGGATAATCTGAAACTTAAAATAAATGAGGGGTATAAAATATACATTCTCAGCGATAGTGTTAAGCAAACCGATCGTATTGCAGCCATTTTTTCTGACCGCAACGATAGTATTCAGTTTCAACCCATAAAAAATACCCTGCACGAAGGATTTGTCGATCACGATTTATCCCTTTTGTGTTATACCGATCATCAAATTTTCGATCGGTTTCATAAATTCCAGCTTAAAACCGATAAAACCCGACTTGGTAAAGTAGTGATGACACTCAAGGAGCTGAATCAGTTTCAGGTGGGAGATTATATGGTGCATGTGGATCATGGAGTCGGAACGTTTGGAGGATTGGTAAAAACCAATGTAAATGGCAAAATGCAGGAAATGGTGAAGCTTGTATATAAAGACGATGACATCATTTTTGTTAGTATTCACGCATTACACCGAATTTCTAAATACAAAGGAAAAGAAGGCGAAGCTCCACGCATTAATAAACTGGGTTCTGGCGCTTGGGAACGCTTAAAGGAAAGAACTAAATCGAAGGTGAAAGACATTGCACGTGAGCTGATTAAGCTCTATGCAAAGCGAAAAGAAGAACAGGGATTTGTGTATTCACCCGATAGTTATTTACAGCATGAATTGGAAGCATCGTTTATTTATGAAGATACTCCCGATCAGGTAAAAGCCACAGCCGATTTCAAAAAAGACATGGAATCTTCTTTGCCAATGGATCGCCTAATTTGTGGCGATGTGGGATTTGGGAAAACGGAAATTGCCATAAGAGCAGCTTTCAAAGCTGTGACTGATAGTAAGCAGGTGGCGATATTAGTTCCAACTACTGTGTTAGCATTACAACATTATAATACCTTTAAAGATCGTTTAAAAGACTTTCCCTGTACTATTGAATACCTGAGTCGTGCAAAAACAACCAAACAATCTTCAGAAGTCATCGGACGATTGGAAAAAGGGGAAGTGGATATCGTTATTGGTACACATAAATTAGTTGGGAAAAGTGTAAAATTCAAAGATCTAGGATTGTTGATTATTGACGAAGAACAAAAATTCGGTGTTACGGTAAAGGAGAAGCTCAAGGAAATGAAAATAAATGTGGATACCCTGACTATGACAGCTACGCCCATTCCCCGAACTTTGCAATTTTCATTAATGGGAGCAAGGGATTTGTCTATTATCAACACACCACCACCCAACCGATATCCTGTACAGACAGAAATTCATCAATACGACGAAGATGTGATACGCGAAGCTATTCAGTTGGAAATGAACAGAAATGGTCAGGTTTTCTTTATAAATAACCGGATACAAAATATCTACAATATTGAATCGTTGATAAAACGTCTCGTTCCCGGCTGTCGAGTGGCAGTGGGTCACGGACAAATGCCGGCAAATAAACTGGAAGAGATTATCATCGATTTTATTGATTATGAATACGATGTGCTGATTGCAACTACCATTATTGAATCGGGGATTGATATACCAAACGTAAACACGATAATAATCAATAGTGCTCATTATTTTGGGTTAAGCGATTTGCATCAGTTGCGTGGACGTGTAGGGCGCAGTAATCGGAAAGCATTTTGCTATTTATTAGCTCCGGAAATGAGTTTACTTACCCCTGATGCACGTCGTCGCTTACAAGCACTGGAAACTTTTGCTGAATTGGGAAGTGGATTTAATATTGCTATGCAGGACTTGGATATCCGAGGTGCCGGTAATATGTTAGGAGCGGAGCAGAGCGGATTTATAGCCGACCTTGGATACGAAACCTATCAAAAAATCCTAAATGAAGCGGTGCATGAACTGAAAGACGAAGAATTTGCCGATTTATATGCCGAAGAACGTGCAGAAAATGCAAAAAATACAGCATTTGTAAACGATTGTCAGATTGATTCTGATTTGGCGGTAATGTTTTCAGCTGATTATATCGAAAATGTATCAGAAAGAATAAGTTTATATCGTGAACTGGATAATATCGAAAACGAAGAAGCATTGATGGATTTTGAAAAACGCCTGGAAGATCGCTTCGGAAAAATACCGGCGGAAGGTCAGAGTTTGATATTGGTGGTTCGATTGCGTTGGATCGCTATGAAATTTGGTATAGAGAAATTGCTGTTGAAAAACGAAGGGATGACTACATTTTTGGTTTCTAATCCACAATCACCTTATTATCAATCAGAAAAGTTTGGTAGATTGTTGCAATTCATGACTACTCATCCCCGAAAATGTCAATTGCGTGAGAAAAACCACCGACGTTCCATTGTTTTTAACGACGTAAAATCGGTAGAGAGAGCATGGGAATTGCTGGAGGAAATTGACAAATAGAATTGACTATCAGCAAGTTGTTTTAATTTAAAGTTGAAACTAAGATTAATGTTGAATTTGACTCAAAAATAGACGATTACTATCGGTTAAAAAGAAAGAACTGCGGGTTGCACAAATTTTCAGTGAGAATTCATATTTATAATTTGTGTAATTCGTGGTTGAAAAAAATGAGTTTAATATTTACAGGAGTTTTTGCGAAAAATCATATAATTACTTCGTTACAGCCCTGACTTTATAGCCTCCTTTTTCGAGTAACTTTATTAAACCGTTCTTTCCACCAAGATGTAATGCTCCAACAGCAATAAAACAAGGGGATTCTTCCATTAATTGTGGCAATTTTGATACCCAATTGAGGTTTCTTTTGTCAACCAGTTTGTCAAACTCTTCGTCAGTCATATCATTCACATTTCCTCTGCGATTCGATAATTCAAGTAATTCGTCTATTTCACCCTTTTTATATAAGCTATTTACATATTTTATTTCTGTCAAAACACTATCTTTCTGATGTATTGTTTCAACTAAAATATCAGCTTGACGTTGTAAACTACCGTTTCCAAACAAAATCGCAATTTGTTGATCAATTGTTTCTAATCCAATCACTTTTTTTCCTTTTTCGGCTGCTACCAACTGAAAAAATGAATCCGATTGATTATCATCCGTATAACCTGTTGATTTTTTGAAAATTTCCATCTCATACATGGTTAAAATCATAGTAGGATTCAACATCGATACTTCTTTTAACCCAAATTTAAGAACGGATTTAAGTTCCTTGTCAACAATTTGATAATCACTATCATTTAACAAATCCTTTATATTTATATGATCCGGTAGCATAGCAGCTTGTTGTATTCTGGCAGTTGCGTCAATATTATTCAACACCATTTCACCAACCACTTCATCACATTCATTAAAAGCTTTGTATAATCCGGGTACTGAATCTAAAAATTGAATTGGGATAAGATGATGAGTTCCAAAGAGGTAGGAGGGATACTTCAATTTTTTTCCGGAGATTTTCCACAATAACTGTGAATTTACAAAAGAAAAAGAAGCAATAAAGAATATTAAAAACAAATACGTTCTTTTCATACAGAATCAATTTAATTTTTTCACAAAGATACTGAACTAATTGGTTTAGAGTTGAATTTCATTTTACATTTATATTTATTGATGATTTTTTCTATTTTAAAAAGAATTTGAAGCTTGAAATAATTTGTGATATTTTTTAATAAATCGATATCAATTTGTAATAATCATTATCTTTGCATAGATAAAAACTATAATATATGACTTTACAACAATTAGAATATGTTTTGGCGTTGGATAAAACGCGTCATTTTGTTAGAGCAGCAGAACTGTGTGGAGTTACACAGCCAACATTAAGTGCTATGATTCAGAAATTGGAAGATGAATTGGATTGTAAAATTTTTGACCGCTCGCGTCAACCAATTGAAGCTACAGAAATTGGGAAACAAATAATTCTGCAAGCTCAACAAGTTATTTTTCAGGCCAATCAATTGAAAGAAAACGTTTATTCTGAAAAAAAATCAATTACAGGTTCATTAAATCTGGCGGTAATTCCTACTATTGCACCTTATTTAATACCAAAATTTATCGCATCATTTACAAGTTTGTATCCGGGTATACATTTAAAAATAAATGAGTTGCAAACTAGTACAATCATCGAAAAACTACGGGTTGCAGAGATTGATATGGCAATACTTTCCACACCTTTAGAAGACCCTAAAATTTTAGAAGTACCTTTGTATTACGAGAAATTTGCAGCTTATATATCGCCAACCGATCAAATATATAGCAGAACTGAATTATCTCCCGCAGAAATGCCTCTTGACCGCCTTTGGGTACTGGAAGAAGGTCATTGTCTTCGAAACCAGGTTTTTAATTTTTGTAACGAAAAAACAATTCATTCATCTACTTACGAGGCTGGAAGCATTGATACTTTAGTGAAAATTGTTGATATAAATGGTGGATATACCGTTATTCCAGAATTACATATCGATTTATTAACTGAATCTCAGAAACTGAATCTGCGAAAAATTGTGAAACCCGAAGCCACTCGTGAAATTTCAGTGGTTATCAGACATGATTTTGTAAGAGAAGGAGTGTTGAATGCTGTTGCTGAATGTATTAAACAAATTATACCTAATCATATGTTGGATGCACGATTGAAGAAGTTTGCAATCAAACTTTAAAATAACAGTAAACAGTGAACAGTAAACAGTAAACAGTGAGCAGAATCAAATGAAAATTTAAGCAATCAAATTTCAACTACCAACTACCAATTATCAATTATCAACTATCTTACCTATTTTTTAAACCGTTGAATCAAATTATAGGCTTTATAAATACCTAGCTCGCCGGATTTGCTTAAATCAGCTAATCCCTTAGTATCTTCACCTATAAACAGATAGGTCAATCCTCGATTAAAATAAGCTTCTGCAAAATCGTGATCCATTTCAATAGCTTTTGAATAATTAGCAATGGCTGTTCTGAAATCTTTTTGAGTACAAAGGATATTGGCTTTATTATAATAGGCAAACGAAAAATCCGGGTTCAGAGTATTCACTTTATCGTAATCACGCATAATTAACTCCACGTCAAACATCGATTGATTTTCAAGAGCAGCTTTTTTGGATTTTTCTTTTACTGTTAACGTTTTGTCAATCATGTTACCGGAATTAGTTTCCATAGTGCTTTTTACGTAATCTACCAACTTATAACGAATAGTAGCCCTACAGTAATACGCTAACATAAAATCGGGTCGTAACACTATAGCTTTGTTTAAATCATCGATAGCACTATTAAAATCCTGAACAAGTGCAAATTCCAAAGCTCTGTTGAAATATATATCCGCATTTGTATTATCAGTCGCCAGTTTAGTCGAAATGTCGTTTATCGCTTCAAAATGAGAGTTTATAAGTTCAGCCGTTAGAGGAACTTCATCGTTTGTAATTTTAAGAATCGAACTTATTTTCTTTTGTTTATTGTATAATTCCAGCGTAGGATAATACACATTTGTGCGTCTTATTTCATCATTTTTTGCATAATAAGTCAACACAAAACTTCTTTCGTTTACCACATCGGTATATTTATCCTGAACTGCCCCTCTGGTTTCGTCGCTATATTTCGAATCGGTATCACTATCATCATTGTTTTGGGTAATAAAGCGGTTAAATAAATTAGTTTTACGACCAGTTGTACCTTCCTGGGCTAAATCAACCATTTTATTCTCGGTTTTAATATTTTCTTTTGATTTTCTACTGATATAATCTTTGTTTCTTTCAATATTACTTGCCATTTGACGGTACTGAAAAGCAACTTTCTGATTTCCACGAGCTGCTTCTGCTTCTGCTATACCCTGATAAGCCGGAATAAAATATTCAAATTTTCCGATTATTTTTTTATAATCCAGAATAGCATTCTTATAATCACCAAGTGTCATCTCCAACATAGCTTTTTGCAACAAAGCCTCATTGTTAGTAGTGTCAAGCTGAAGTACCATTTTCAAATCCTGAAGTGCATTATTGTTATCTCCCAGGTTTGCTCTTAACAATGCACGGTTATAATATGCCAATGCATTTTTATTGTCTAATTTTATTCCACTGTCATAATCACTTAATGCCTGATTAAAATTCTTTTTCTGAACATTGACAATTCCTCTGTTTATATAATCACCAACATAAGTTGATTTTCTTTTAATTGCCTGATTATAATCATTCAATGCTCCGTCAAGATCTTTTTTCTGCATTTTTAATAATGCTCGTGCACTCCAACCCAAGCTGTTGGTACTATCTGTGCTAATAAACTGATTAAATGTATTTTCAGCAGCAATGGTATCATTTAACGAAAGTTGCAAACTCCCTTTTTCGTACATCATATTGACGTTTTTGGGGTTTAATTTCATGTATGCATCTAAATCGATTAATGCTCCCTCAAAATCTTTGTTTTTTTCACGGGCATCCATTCTGTTTAATAGCAAGTTAAGATTATTGGGACTAAACTCCAATGCTTTCGAGAAATCAGAAGTGGCTTCAGTAAAATAGCTCATCTTTTTACGCGCAAATCCGCGGGCATAAAAAGCTTGTGGAATAAATGGATTTAATTCTATTGCTTTACTACAATCTTGATCTGCACCCTGATAATCACCGAGCTCAATTTTTGCAATAGCCCTGTAAATATAAGGCTCTGGTAAGTAAGATTTTATCTTTATAACCTGATTGAAATATTGAATGGAAAGGACATAGTCTTCAAAATACAATGCATTTTGACCAATAGTCATTATACGGTCAGTATTCCATTGTGCAAAAACAGAAAACTGACATATAAAAGTGAATGTAATAATTAATAAGTTTTTCAAAAGCCCGGTTTTTATTATTCAAATGACTCTACTTCGCATCCTGAATTGATATTAAAAGAGTTTGGTATATCAAATTGTTCAGAGGCTGAATATCCTAATTCGCTATTATTCAATACTTTCTTCATATATAATGCCCATATTGGTAAGGCCATACTTGCTCCCTGACCTTCGGCAATATTATCAAAATGAATGGAACGGTCTTCGCCACCAACCCAAACTCCTGAAACCAATGAAGGAGTATATCCCATAAACCAACCATCAGAATTATTTTGTGTTGTCCCTGTTTTTCCACCCATTGGCATGGTTAAACCATATCGACTTCTTATTCTTCCTCCGGTTCCACCATCAACCACAGCACGCATCATATATATCATTTTATAGGCAGTAGTTTCGCTGAAAATTTCATGCATTTGTGGCGCAAACGAACCGATTACATTTCCATTGGCGTCTTCAATTCGTGAAACATAAAGCGGTTCAACGCGAATACCTTTGTTAGGGAATGCAGTATACGCATCTACCATTTCGGCAACCGAAACTTCACATGGCCCTAAGCAAAGCGAAACAACCGGATCAAGCTTATCCTGAATGCCAAATGATTGCATAAGTTTTACCAATGCATCGGGTGTAAACAAACTCATTAAATAAGCAGAAATCCAGTTATCTGAGTTAGATAATCCCCAACGTAACGATACAATATCTCCTACTTTCTTTCCTTTTGTTGCAGTTCTTGGTGTCCAGGGTTTTCCATTTCCATCAATTAGAGTTATTGGTTGCCAGGCCGTTTTATCGCAAGGCCACATTCCTTCTTCCATTGCAAGGGTGTACAAATAGGGTTTCACGGTAGACCCAACCTGACGGCGACCTACATTTACCATATCGTATTGAAATTGTTCAAAATCAGGTCCCCCAACATAAGCTTTTACATGACCACTTCTAGCATCTATCGACATAAAGCCACATCGAAGAAAATGTTTGTAGTAACGAATGGAATCAATAGGACTTAAAATGGTATCAATTTTCCCAGTATAGGAAAATACTTCCATTTCAATTGGTTCCTTGAAACTTTTTTCAATTTCTGTTAGAGAAAAACCGGCAGCTTTCATTTTGTAATACCTGTCAGATTGTTTCATCGACCGATTTAGAATTAAATCAATTTCTTCCTGATTAACTTTTCTTGAAAAAGGAGCGTATGATCTGCCTCTTTTCTCTTTGAAAAATGTTTTTTGAAGTGATTGGATATGTTCATCTACGGCCTCTTCGGCATATTGTTGCATTCTGGAATCGATAGTAGTATAAATCTTTAAACCATCTGAATAAATATTGTAAGCTGTTCCATCCGGCTTTGTGTTTTTATTGCAAAAGCCATAAAGTGGATTGTTTTCCCAAGCCCAACGGTCTTCTTTGAATTTTTGATCCTGCCAGCTAGCATAATCACCTCTGAATGGTTCTTTAGCTGTTAGCATCATTCGTAGATATTCTCTGAAATAAGCTGCCTGCCCTAATTTATGGTCTACTTTCTGATATCGGAGCGTGAGCGGAAGATTCGATAGTGAATCATATTGTTCATCTGTAATAAAATCAGCTTTCAGCATTTGATGTAAAACAACGTTCCTGCGCCCTTTGGTACGCTCATTATGTCGTACCGGGTTAAACAACGATGGATTTTTACACATGCCAATCAGTGTTGCAGCTTCTTCAATTTTAAGTTTGTAGGGTGATGTACTGAAATATATTTGTGCAGCCGATTTTATTCCAACAGCATTATTTAAAAAATCGAACTTGTTGAGGTACATAGTGATTATTTCCTCTTTGGTATACAATTTTTCAAGTTTTACTGAAATTACCCATTCAATAGGTTTCTGAAAAATTCTTTGTATAAAATTATCTGCTTCAGGAGAGTAAAGTTGTTTTGCAAGTTGTTGCGTAATAGTACTACCACCACCTGAACTTTTTGATTGTAAAATACCTGTTTTAATGATTGCTCTTGTCAAAGCTCTTCCGTCAATTCCCGAATGGTCATAATAGCGTACATCCTCGGTTGCGACAAGTGCGTTTACAACATTGGATGAGATTTCACTATATTGTACAGCAACACGGTTTTCTTTACTATAGAAATATTTTCCCAATAGGACTAAATCAGACGAATAAATTTCAGTTGCATATTTATTTTTGGGGTTTTGCAATTCATCTACCGGAGGTAAGTAGCCAATCCAACCAATACTGATAAAAGTGAAAACTAAAACAATACAAACAATTGCAATGCTAAAAGCCAGCCAAAAGAAAAGGGTGAATTTCGAACGAAGATTACTTTTTGATGTCATTTTATCTGTATTCGGTGAAACTTAATGAGTTTACAAAAGTAGTAATTTATTTACAATTACAGCTTCATAAGTTCTGTTAATATTAGATTAGAAATCTGTATTCCAGTGGGTGTTAAACGTAATTTAGAGTCTATTTTATCAACTTTTTCACTATCAATAAATGTTTTTATATTTTTTAAGCAATAGTTGGCAAGTTCTGTGCCAAAATCAAATTCAATTTTTTGTAAATCAATTCCTTCTTTTGTCCTGAGCGAAATCATAACATAGTCATTATATTTGTCGAAAAGGGTTAATTCTTCCTTTTCGAAAAACAATTCATTGTTGTTTAGAGCCTTAATATAATTTGTTATGGAAGCTATATTCCATTGTCTTGACTTTATGTTGTAGGAATGCGCCGAAGGCCCCACACCGATATATGGCTCTTGTTTCCAATAAGATGTATTGTGTCTTGAACGAAATCCGGCTAATGAAAAATTCGAAATCTCATATCTTTCAAAACCATTCCCATCCATTTTCTTTAGTAATATTGCATACATTTCATTCATTGTATTTTCGTCAACACCTTCTATTTCATTGGCTTCTTTTTGTTTCCATAATTGTGTTCCCTCTTCGTATGTCAAACCATAAGCTGAAATATGTTGAATTCCCAAACTCAGTGCAATGTCCAATTGGTTTACCCAACCTTCCACCGTTTGATAAGGTAAGCCATATATTAAATCAATGCTAATATTAGTAAAACCTGCTCGTTGTGCGTTATTAACTGCAATAATTGCTTCTTGTGCTGTATGTCGACGGTTAATCCTTTTTAAATCGTCATCGTCAAACGATTGTATGCCTATACTAATTCTATTAAATGGAAGACTTGAAATTGAGCTAAAAAATTCGGGAGTTAAATCATCCGGATTTGCTTCAAATGTAATTTCTGCATTTTCCTCAACTATAAATAAATGATAGATTGTATCAATAATTTTTTGAAATTGAGATTTAGATAAAATACTGGGAGTTCCACCACCAAAATATATTGTTTTTATAGATTCTTCTTGTAAATAACTTTTTCTTAAGTGGAGTTCTGAAACAATAGCATCAACTAAAGAGGGAATTAATTTAGGTGCTATTTCTGTATAAAAGTCGCAATAAGAGCATCTTTTTTTGCAAAACGGAATATGAATATAAATACCTGCCATTTTTAAGTTTTTAAATTTCAGCGGATTGAGCTAACTGAAAAATATTTTCTAAATAATTTCTTACAAAAATACAATAAATAGTTTGTATAATCCGAAAAAGAGAGTATCTTTGCACTCGCTTTTGAGAAATCATATCAACTGAATTTTTAAAGCAAAACTTATATTTCGGGGTGTAGCGCAGTCCGGTTAGCGCACCTGCTTTGGGAGCAGGGGGTCGTGGGTTCGAATCCCGCTACCCCGACTGAAAATCAGCCACTTACATTAAATGTATGTGGCTGATTCTGTATCTATACATTTTTCTATACATTTTTCTGAATCGGGAAACAAATAATAAACACATAGAAAAGTAGTAGCCATAAAGATTTTAGAGACTATTTCGTCTGAAAACTATCCAAAATTCCATACAATCCTTTCCTTTCGTATTTATCTTTTTATTTAGAATTTGATAGTTTTTAGTTCCCGATAATAATATCAGTAATGATCTTCGCATAGCTTTTTAGCAAACATTATTTCATTGAGATATCTACCATCATACAAATAGTCATAAGTTATCTCCATCCACTTCCTTATTTTAAAACAAGTCATTTTATTTAAATTTTCGGTTCAAATACATTCAAATTCTAAATTTTACATTAGTTTAACCAGCTGAATCATAGTCTATTGTTTTGTATTTTTACAGAAAATAATTCAATAGTGGATTATTTAATCTAAACATTTACAATTATGGCAAGGCAACTTGGTAATGTGAAGTACAAAGGAACGATTGGGGACATTCGTCACTTTAAGATTAAGGGTTTAAAAGGTAATTTTGCCGGATTAAATGGTGGCGCAAGTGCAGAACAGATAAAAAGTGATCCTGCATTCGTCAGAACTCGTGAAAACATGAATGAGTTTGGAGGCTGTGCAGCAGTAGGCAAATCAGTTCGTGTTGGATTAGCTCAACTTATGAAACAAATGAGCGACCCGCAACTAACAGGAAGATTAACAGCTATCATGAAAAAGATTAATTTGGAGGATCAATCTGAAGCTCGTGGTTATCGTGCTATTTTAGTTTCAACTCAATCAAAGTATTTAGTAGGTCTTAATTTCAACCGTAATAGTTGTTTTGAAGGTTTGTTTACAGCTCCAGTAGAAGTTGCAGTAGGAACCGACCGAAATACAGTGACCATGTCCGTTGAGGCTTTCAACACACAAAGTCAAGTGAAAGTACCAGCCGGAGCGACTCATTTTCGTTTAGTGAACGCAATTTCGGTAATTTCTGATTTTGCATACAATGCATCAACTAAAATCTATGAACCGATAGATTCAGCTTTGAATGAACTTTCTAATATTACTTATTCAGATTATATTGAAGTTGGAACAACTGTTTCAGACCCAATTTCAATTATAAGTACTTTACCGGGTAGTCCAACAATGACAACTGACGATAGTCTTTTAAGTTGTATTGGAATTGAGTTTTATCAAAAGGTGGGCGCAAACTATTATTTATTTTCCGTTGGAAATAGCATGAAAATCAAAAACGTATTTTGATAATCTGTCTAAAATTAAAGGAAGCTCCGCTGAAAAGTAGAGCTTTTTTTATGCCTATACATTTCTATACATTTTTTCTATTGAGTGGGCTTATGGTGGGCTTATGGTAGGCTTATGGTAGGCTTATCTATGACTTCAAGGTATTTTATTCTGATATTAAATTTAGGCAGTTGTGCGACAAGGCGGGGACATAAAATGAGCTAAACTACCTATTCACATACAAAACGGAACGTAAACACCTCTTTCTCTTTCTTCACGCGAAGCGTAAACCATCTTATATTTTATTTCCTTGATTTTATTATAGCGAAGATTAAAGTTGAAGGTGGTAATTCACATTATATTGCACAAAGTGCCAAACTCGTTTACAAAGAATGAAAAGCGATAAATGCCCCCTCCAAAATGGGGGCTGGGGTTTTCATTTTTTGTATTCCGCTGTCCCCTATTGGTCAAAAGCGGATCGGCAAAAACCACATTGATAAACTCACCTATTTTTGCCGAACGGCTTTTGCGGGGCATTAAAGTCAATACGTCACATTTCTTATTTTTATTTTTGAAACTATTCATCGCTTGCGGTTTTGGAAATAAAAATAAGATATGTGTTCCGCTCTGCCTATTTGAGAAATGGTTTTGATAAGCTATTCGGTTATCAATATCATTTATCGGCGATATTGCCGGAACGGCTTTAAACGCAAGCTATGCTTGTTTTATTCTTACCTTACTGGCTTCAGGCGATTAGTTCTTCGGGGGCTAACTCGTCGCAGGGAAAGAAAATATACCATTGGGTTAGCGTTGAAAAAAAGCATAGGTGGTGAGGGAACAGAATGACACAAGGCGTTAGGGAATGGAATGGAGTTCAAATGGTTGCTTTTGTGGGAGGAAGGTTGCAAATCTTGCAAAGTTTGCAAGGTTTTCAAGTGGGTGGATAAGCAACCGTTGAACGAAATGGAATGACAGCGTGGATTTGTGGCATGGAGTGACTGAGCCACTTATGCTGTGGGGTGCTGAGGTTGGTGAAATGAATGAGGCGTAATGTAGTGGAAGCAAGTGAAGCTCTTGCGGAACACTGAAACGAAATGAGACGAAAGAATGAACCTACCGCAAGCACATGGAAATAAACTCGACATATTTTTCTTTTCACTGCACAAATGTTGGGTGGTGGGGAAATCTTGAGGTCTTATATTGCCGGTACGGCTAAACAACTCACCGATTAGGTGTTTTATTCTTTCCGCTCTCCCTTTAGGGGCTTATTCTTCGGGCAGCGGAGCGGGGCAAAGCGTTGATTTTGTGCGGCTATTATACATAATTAGGTTATGGGCTTTCCTATTGATTTGCCTATTCGGCAAGGAAACGACCATAACTACATGTTATGTATAATAGCTTGGAGTTGTTTTTTTCTGGCACAAATCAGGTACGGTGGTGGCGGTTGGAGTACCTGATGACTTTTTTGCCTGTGGGTGGGATTGGCTTATTGATTTTTTTGAGGAACGAGAAAAAGCAATGTGCCAAATAAGCGTGGATTGCAAAAAGTGTGACAGAAAAAAACAACAGCAGGGTGGATTGTGCGGAAGCCGACAAAAAGACCGTGCAAGCCCAGAGGTACGAGGGGCGGGGATTTTTGTCGGCTGGTGCTTGACCTGCGGAGCTGCCCGTAATTTACTTACAGGCTTGCCTGAACGCTTTCTCTAATTTCAAAAACATTGAACTCATGTATCAAAATTACACGATGATGAAACAAATTTGACAGTTATTGCTGTTTTATCCCTCTATTTTTGCAACGTGGTTTATTATTACCCCGAACTTAACATCTATTTTTTTATGAAAAAGCACTTAACTACATTGACGGCACTTTTATTTTTTTTATTTACTTCAAGTGCACAAATTACAATTTACGATGGTGAAACAATTATTCCCGACTTTTGGGACATAGGTGGTAATCCGCCCAATGGAACTTCATGTCCAGCAGATGCTGGTTGGACCTTAAACGTGTCCGGCAAAATGGATATACTGACCGATGGATTATTAAATCCATACCCTACAGGTCTAAACACAACAGAGAAAGTTGTTAGGACTGTGCGCGCAGTAAATGGAGAAGGTTGGGCAGGAGCATCGCTTGATGTATCTGGTCTGGGACTAAATATTTCTACAACAAACAAATTCAGCGTCCTAATTTATAAAGCCATTGAAGGAAATGTAACCATGAAAATGGAAGGTGCAGGAAGTCAGGAAGTAACTGTTTATTATAATACTCCTGGACAATGGCAGAAACTGGAATTTACTTTTGACGCCGTAAATTTTACCGGCTCACCTACAACATTGCTTGTATTTCCACACAATCAAACCGGGTTAACTGAAACAATTCTCACCTATTGGGATGAAGTTACTATGTACGATGCTTCGGATAATCCGACAGTAATTTACAACGGTAATGATCCTGTCTCGGGATTCTTTGTAGATGGTTACTGGGGCCCAAACGGCTCATTAAACAATCTTTGTACAGACGTTTTCCCTAATCTTTCAAAAACAGGAATAAATTCATCAAATCATGTTTTACGTTTCCTACGTGCAAAAGATGGTGAAAGCTGGTGTGGAATGGGACTGGGAGGATTAGATATTGATGTTAGTTCTACACCAATTGTAAGCTTAATGATTTTGAAATCAGTGAGCGGAAGAGTGGCGGTTAAACTGGAAGGAGCAGGTTCGCAGGAAGTATATGCAGATTATACGACTCCGGGCGTTTGGGCCAGACTTAACTTTAGTTTTGATTCTGGCCAATTTTCGGGGCATCCGAATACTATAATCATAATGCCACATTTTGAAGAAACAAATTTGAACAATTTAGCAGATCATACTCCAATGTATATTGATAATGTACTACTCAGAGATGCATCCACTCTTCCGACAGATTATTTTCGAACAAAGAATTCAGGCAATTGGAGTGATGCTGTCACATGGGAATCTTCTTTTAATAATGCAAATTGGGTTTCTGCAATTTCCAGTCCCGGAAATACTGCATCGAATACTGAAATTAATACGGGATACAATGTTACGGTAGATGAGAATGTTAATACAACAGATTTGACATTAAACCCAGGTACAAAACTTACACTAAATTCAGGATTTGTTTTGAACACCTCAACAATAAATCTGCAAAGCGATGAAACAAACGGAACAGCAACATTTGTTGATAATGGAACATTTTCAGCCAATAATGTTTTTGTACAACAATATTTAACAGGAGGAAGAAACTGGTATTTGTCAAGTCCTGTTTCCACCGCCAGCAGTTCTGATTTTAGTTCAGCAGAGACAGTGTATAGTTATAATGAAACAAATGGAAGTTGGGATGCTGAAAATGCTTCTCTAATTCCGATGAAAGGTTATATTTCTGCTGCCACAACAGGCGATGGCGTTATAACATTAAATGGAACATTAAATACCGGAAATCAATCCATTCTGCTTTCCAGAAGTACAACAAATACTACTAAACCGGGATTTAATCTGGTTGGAAATCCATATCCCTCATATGTAAATTGGGAATTGGCCGCAAAAACCGACCTGAATAATACAATTTGGTATCGAACACAAAATACTAATGGTACTTATGTTTTTGATACATTCAACGGAGTTGGAACAAATAATAATGAATCTGGTGAAGTCACTAAATACATTCCACCGTTTCAGGCCTTTTGGGTACGTGTTAATGAAGGAAGTTCTAACGGAACACTTGCATTTGAAAATTCGATGCGCTCGCACGAAAATGGAACAAATCGTTTAAAAGCACCAGCTCAGAATTCTACCGACCAACAGGTTGTCAGATTACAGGTTTCAAATGGAACAAACAAAGATGAAACTATCATATTATTCAATGAAAGTGCATCTGATGAATTTGACAGTTTTGACTCACCGAAAATGACCAATGCTAATATTCGGATTCCGGAGATTTTTACCACCATTGGAACTGTAAACCTTGTAATAAACGGAATGAAAAAGTTTTCAGAAAATAATGAACTTCCTTTGGGATTTACAACGGGAGAATCAAATACCTTCACACTTAAAATTACTGAAGTGAAAAATCTGAGTCCTGATACCCGAATTATTTTGAAGGATAAAATTTTGAATACTGAGACTGATTTAACTGATGGTACTGCTTATAATTTCAGTTCGGGAATTGTAAACAATTCAACCAGATTCAGTGTAATGTTCAAAACACAGACATCTACTACTCAGGTGAATAAAATAGAAAATCCTTCGAAAGAGAATGTTGTATTTTTAAATTCGGAAAATCACTTAGTAATAAATAGGAATATGGAGAACAGCAAAGATAATGTGATTTCTATTTTCAATATATCAGGACAGAAAATATATAATTCAGTAATGAATGGAAAATCTGTGATTATAGAACAAAAATTTAATCAGGGAACATATCTCGTAAAAGTTGGAAGTTCTGATAATTATTATACTACCAAAATCACAATTAATTAAAGTAACCAAATCGTATAAATAAAATGGAAAAAATAAAGTATATTCAACCAAAAATTGAGTGGGTAAAACTCGATAATGAAATTTCGCTGGCATTGGAATCAACACCACCAACAGGGCCCTACGAATCAAATCTAGCAGCACCGGAATATATTTACAATGATCCTTTCAAATCAACAAATTGTTGATTGAATTTTCCTGATCAGCATCTATATATCTGATTTACATACAAATGAAATTAGTTATTTTTGAAATTTCATGTAATCATTTTTCTAAAAAACTACTATCTGAATCAAAATTACATGTTCTTGCAACAAATTTGACAGAGTTCAGGATTTAATGACTCTATTTTTGCAACGTGATTTTAAACAAACTTTTATCAACCAAATAATTTAATCATTATGAAAAAGTATTTTACTCTATTATTAAGCTTACTTCTAATTTCTTTTGCAACTACTGCTCAAACAACTATTTATGATGGAGAAACCTTCAGTCCGGATTTCTGGGATTTGGGTGGAACTCCTCCCAATGGTGCTGATTGCCCTGCCGGCGAAGGTTGGCTACTTAATGTTTCCGGAAAAATGGATCTTTTGACTGAAGGTCTGTCCAATCCATTTTCAACTGGTTTAAACACTACAGAAAAAGTGGTTCGTTCCATACGTGCGGTGAACGGTGAAGGATGGGCAGGTGCGTCTCTTGATGTTACTGCTCTGAACTTAAATATCAGTTTGACTAACAAATTTAGTATTTTGGTATACAAAGAAATTGATGGAAACGTTACATTGAAACTGGACGGAGCAGGTAGTCAGGAAGTAACTGTCAACTATAGTACTCCCGGACAATGGCAAAAGCTGGACTTTACTTTTGATGCAGCCAATTTCACGGGTTCGCCTACTAGTTTATTAGTTTTTCCACATAATCAGGGTGGCTTAACAGAAACTATTATCACTTATTGGGATGAAGTAACTATGTACGATGCTAGCGATAATCCAACAGTAATCTACAACGGTAACGATCCTGTTTCGGGATTCTTTGTAGATGGTTACTGGGGACCAAACGGCTCATTAAACAATCTTTGTACAGACGTTTTTCCTAATCTTTCAAAAACAGGAATAAATACATCAAATCATGTTTTACGTTTCCTACGTGCCAAAGATGGTGAAAGCTGGTGTGGAATCGGACTTGGTGGCTTAAGTATTGATGTAGTAAGTACTCCTGAATTTAGTTTAATGATTTACAAAAGTGTAGCTGGTAGAGTAGGAATGAAACTCGAAGGTGCCGGAGCTCAGGAAGTCTATGCGGACTATACTACTCCAAACGAATGGGAAAAACTGACCTTTACATTTGATGCTACACAATTTACTGGAAATCCAAATACATTGATAATTTTCCCCCATTTTGAGGAAACAAATATCACCAACCTTTCTTATCATACTCCAATGTATATTGATAATGTGACTTATAAAGATACATCTACCAGCGTTAGCTTCCCAACTGAACAATTAGTTCCTGTATCGTATCAGGTTTACGGTTTGTCAGGAAATTATATCACTGATAATATCTTTAAATTGAAAAATGGAATTTATATTAAAAGAACTGTTTATGAAAACGGAGAAATTAAAAGTTCAAAACTTATTATCAATAAAAAATAATTCAGAATTTTAGCTTATCTCTGCAGAATAATATAGTTCGAATGAATGAACTTTATTATTTTGCAGATTCAAAAAACATAATTTTAAATCTATCAAATATCATGAACAAAAAAATCAGGCTTAAAAGCAACTTGTTGCGAAAGCTGGGATTGTTGACAATATATTGTGCTTTGAGCACAATGATAATAGCTCAGGCAAGAACAATTACTGGTGTTGTAACTTCATCGGAAGATGGCGAAAGCTTAATCGGTGTATCTATCGTTGCAAAAGGTACGACTATAGGAACAATAACGGGCTTAGATGGTGACTATAGCATTAATGTCAATGAGGAAACCACCACACTGGTGTTTTCAATGATAGGAATGAAAACAACAGAAGTAAAAATAGGTGGCAATAAAATAATAAACGTCATCATGGAACCCGATGCCATTTCATTGGAACAGGTAGTGGTTACCGGATATTCCTCACAAAAGAAAGCTGATTTAACTGGAGCAGTAACGGTTGTAAACGTTGATGAACTAAAAAAATTAAATTCAAACAATCCGATGCAGGCATTACAGGGAAGAGCTCCGGGTGTAAGCATTACTTCGGATGGCTCTCCAAGTGGTTCGGGTACTACTGTCAGAATTCGCGGTATTGGAACATTGAACAGCAATGATCCGCTTTATATTATTGATGGTGTTCCAACGAAAAGTGGTATGCACGAACTAAATTCTTCGGATATTGAAAGCATTCAGGTACTTCGTGATGCATCTGCTGCCAGTATTTATGGTTCACGTGCCGGAAACGGTGTTATTATCATTACGACAAAACAGGGCAAACAGGGCAAACCAAAAATAAATTTTGATACCTATGTTTCAACTTCCAATTATGGAAAAGTGATTGACATGCTCAATACAAAACAGTTTGGCGAAGCCCAATGGCGGGCAATGATTAACAGCGGTGTTGATCCGAATACGAATCAAATTGGTTACATGTACGATTATGACTATGATACAAACGGGAATGCTGTTCTGAATGGCATTAAAGTTCCCAAATATATCGATGCCAGAGACGGAACAAATACTATGTTATCTGCTAATACCGATTGGTTTGGACAAATAACCCGTCCGGGAATGGCTCAATCTTATAATTTATCCGTAAGTAATGGAACCGAGAAAGGAAACAGTTTCTTTTCACTTGGATATTACGATAATCAGGGAACAATAAAAGACTCCTACTTCAACCGTATTTCGAGCCGTTTAAATTCTACATATAAGATATTGGACGACCTGATTACAATTGGTGAAAATCTTTCTGTTAATCATTCTGCAGAGCTACAAGCACCAGGTGGTGTATTGGATTTGTCTATACTTTCACTTCCAATCATGCCGGTAAAAACAGAGGACGGTGATTGGGGAAGTGTTACTTCTGGTATGCGGGACCGTGACAATCCTGCCCGCATTTTGGATGCCAATAAAAATAATCCGTATAGCTACTGGAGAATTTTCGGAAATGCATTTATCGACATTCAACCGCTTAAGAACCTACATTTTAAAAGCAGTTTTGGTGTTGATTATTCTAATTATTATCAACGAATACTTACTACCAGCTTTACAGGCCGTCTGGGTTCAGACCTGACCTCTTCGAAAATAGTTCAGAGTCATTCAATGAAATGGAACTGGGGTAATATCGCCACTTATGATTTTAAGATTGAAAAGAATAAATTCAATTTGCTGGCCGGTATGGAAATGAACAAACAGACTGATATTAATTTCTCAACCGAAAGAAGAACTTATGAACTCGAAAATCCTGATTATATGTGGCCTTCGGCCGGTGTGGGTGAAATGTACTCAACGGGAGGTTCTACCGGTTATGCACTCAGCTCATTTTTTGGAAAAGTGGATTACGTATATAGTGAAAAATACCTTGCTTCTGCAACAGTGAGACGCGATGGTTCTTCAAGATTTGGGATTGACAACCGCTATGCAACGTTTCCGGCTTTCTCAGCCGGATGGCGCATCAATCAGGAAAATTTTATGGATGGATTAAAAGATGTTGTTTCTGATTTGAAATTACGTGTAGGTTGGGGTCAAACCGGAAATCAGGAGATTGATAATTATGCAAATCAGACGCTAATCATTGCAAATTATATTGGTGATACGGGTGCAGGAATAAATTCCGGAACTGCTTATGATATCAGTGGAGATGATTCGGGAATGTTGTTATCCGGTTATCAGTTGATACAACGTGCCAACGATATGATAAAATGGGAAACTACAACTCAAACAAATGTGGGTGTCGACTTCGGATTATTAAATCAGAAATTATACGGAAGTCTTGAATGGTATTTCAAAAACACAGAAGATATTCTGGTAAGACCACCTTATCTGGGTGCAATTGGTGAAGGTGGAGACCATTGGGTTAATGGTGCCTCCATGCAAAACAAGGGAATTGAATTCTCATTAGGTTATAGAGGTAAAACATCATTTGGGTTGAACTACGATCTAACGGGAAATATCTCAGGTTACAGAAATAAAGTAACAAAATTGCCTGAAAGTGTTGTAAATAACTATGGCGGAAATGGAACCACAGATAATATTCTTGGGAAACCTCTTGGGTCTTATTATGGATATGTGGCTGATGGGCTTTTCCAGACACAGGAAGAAGTGGATACTTATGCCGAACAAACAGGAAAAGGGTTGGGAAGAATTCGGTTTAAAGATCTGTATGAAGATAATATTATTGATGAAAAAGACCGTGCCTGGATAGGAAGTCCTCAACCTGATTTTGAATATGGATTGAATATCGTGCTGGATTGGAAAGGATTTGACCTAACCGCATTTTTTCAGGGAGTATATGGAAACGAAATTAATAATTCGGTAAAACGCTTTACTGATTTCTGGGCAGTTGATGAATTAGGTTCAAATAAAGGTGTACGAGTACTTGATGCATGGAGTTCGACCAATACCAGTTCTACTATTCCAGCTCTTTCTTTCAGCGATTTAAATAACGAAAAAAGATTCTCGTCGTATTATATTGAACCCGGTTCTTACCTGAAATTACGCAATCTTCAAATTGGTTTTTCACTTTCAAATAAAGTTATTAAAAAGTTGAAAATGGATAAAGCACGTATTTACGTAAGTGGACAAAACCTGATGACATTAAAAAGTAGTAAATTCACAGGACTCGATCCTGAAAATCCTAATCTGGCTTATCCTATTTCCACCACTTTTACTGTAGGACTAAACTTAGGATTTTAATTTTTTACCTTAAATAATATCAAATAAAAATGAAAACAATAAAAACAACAGTTTTAACGCTGATTACTATATTCTTCTTTCAGTCCTGCAACGATTTTCTGGACGTCCCATCCTATGGAAATTTGACGGAGAATAATCTTACCGGAGTAAAACAAATTGAAAGTGAAGTAATATCGGCTTATGCCGCTATTGGAAATGATGAAATTAACAGGCCATTAAGCTTGTGGAACTATGGCAATGTACGCTCAGATGATGCTTACAAAGGTGGTAATGATCAGAATGATGGCGATTTTCTTCACTTCCTCGAAATTTCATCCCCTTCGATAGGTAATGAAACATGGTATACCGATGTGTTTTGGTATAGAAATTATGTCGCCATTTCGCGTGCTAATTTCGCCTTACAGTTACTGAACAAAATAAGCGAAGAAGAAATGCCGAACCGAAAAGTACGAATTGCAGAAATGAGATTTTTACGTGCTCACATGCATTTTATTCAGAAAATTATTTTCAATAAAATACCGTTAATTGATGAAACCCTTTCACCTGAAGATATTGCCAATGTTTCGAATGTGGCATTGACAAATGATGAATTATGGAAAAAGATCGCTGATGATTTTGAATATGGATATGAAAATTTACCGGAATCGCAAACCGAAGTGGGACGGGCAAATAAATATGCAGCTGCAGCTTATCTGGCAAAAGTATATTTATATAAAGCCTATCGTCAGGACGAAATGAACAATGTGATATCTGTAGATGCAACTGACATGCAGAAAGTGATCGACATGACTACTTTTGTTATGAATTCTCCTTATCGTTTAGAAAATGATTTTGCCTACAATTTTCTTCCGGGCAGTTTCGAAAATGGACCTGAGTCATTATTTGCAGTTCAATTTTCGCATGATGACGGAACTACTTATGGTCGGTTGAATATGGGAAATGCCCTGACAACACCAACTCCCGGCGGTGACTTCAATAAACCAAGTCAAAGTCTGGTGAATGCTTATAAGACATCAAACGGACTACCAATGTTTGACGTTTATAATAGTGCAGATTATAACGAAACAACTGATAAAACTGATCCCCGTTTATTTCATACAGTTGCCATTCCGGATAAACCATATAAATATACGAACATAAATTATGAAAGAAACCAGTCGCGCAATCCGGGAATGTACGGTTATTTTTCTTCCCTAAAAGAAAATGTTGATCCGGCCAGTGAATTTTATATCAAAACCGGTCCGTGGTATGCAAATTCGAAAAATCAGATTGTTATCCGCTATGCCGATGTTATTTTAATGCGTGCAGAAGCACTTATTGAAACAAGTAGATTTGCAGAAGCTTTACCATTAATAAATCAGGTGCGTAATCGTGCAAAAGTAAGTACCGGTTTAATAGGATTTGCAACCAATGTAAATATTCAAACCTATCAGGACGGAGTGAATTGTACATGGACGGAAGATTATGCAAGAAAAGCATTGCGTTGGGAACGAAGATTGGAATTTGCTATGGAAGGCAGTCGCTTTTTCGATTTAGTTCGCTGGGGAATTGCCGATTCAGTTATGAACGATTATTATCTGAAAGAAGCACTTGAACATACTTATTATCAGGGTGCTCAATTCATTAAAAACAAAAATGAATATGTACCTGTGCCTATTCAGCAAATTAATTTCAGCAAGGGAATTTACGAACAGAATTACGGATTTTTAAAAAACTAAATTATGACTAAGCTATTTAATTATATATTCGTCTTATTGGTCTTTGTTACTGCTTTTACTTCTTGCAAAGTAGATGACAGAGATGTTTTATACACAGCTGCGGATGTTGACATCCATTCCTTTAGTATAAATGGAGTGGAGGGAACAATTAATCCTGATAATTCAACAATTTCTGTTATTTTGCCTGCAGGTACAAGCCTAAAAAATCTTTCACCAGATATAATGCTAGGAGAAGGTGCAGTAGTAAGCCCAAACACAGGAGAAGCTGTTGATTTTACTGATGCCGGTGGAAATCTGACTACAGTAATGTATCTTGTATCTAACAAAGATGTTTATCAGAAATATACTGTTTCGGTGGATGTGGCAAGAGCCAAAATCACTAAATTTAAAATAGGATCGGTAGAAGGTGACATCGATGATATAACAAAAAAAATCACTTTTTATCTTCCTGTCGGAACAGATCTGACAACACTTATTCCGGTTGTTGAATATACCGAAGGTGCAGTTCTTTCACCTGCTTCAGGATCTGTTGTTGATTTTAGCAGTCCTGTTAATTTTAGCCTGGATTATTTAGGTTCAATATTCACTTACGAAGCAACTGTACACTTGGGCGAAAAACCAACACCTGTACTGACATTATACAATGGTGAAAATATATCACCAACATGGGCATCAATTGCAAGTACTTTAAATAACGGCTATGTAAATCCGAAAACAGACGGAATTAATACCACTTCTACCTGCGTTTCAATAATGAGAAAAAAAGAAGCAACAGATGATGGAGGTCGTCCTTGGTCCGGAGGTGCATTATGGAACGAAAACAAAGTAAATATCGATCCTGCTATTTACAATAAATTTACGCTTATGGTCTTGAAAAATATAGCAGGAGATGTACAGCTTGAAGTTCAATCCAATGGAGAACAAAACAAAGACTGGCTGAAAGCGACTTATTCCGCAGATGCTTTGGGTGCTTGGCAGGAACTGACTTTTGAAATTCCAGCAAGCCGGACTGCTATTATAAACAATATTTTAGTTGCTCCTCATGTGGTTGATACAGAAAACGATGCTAATTTTACATCTCAAATGATGTATTGGGACGAACTTAAAGCGTATCCAAAACAACAATAATCCAATTTTCCCGGTGCTGAAACAGCACCGGGAAATAAAATTTGTTTTTATGATCAGAAAATTATATTTGTTACCGGCTTTATTTGTTTTTATGTCATGTACAGGTTGTAAGGGTGATCCTATTGATCCTCCGTCAACTACAAAAATTGACACTACAACAACTATCAGAGAAATTCAGGAAACAGGAGCATACAGCACGCTTTACAAACCTCAAAGCGGATATGTCGGTGATCCTATGCCCTATTATAATGCCGATGATAATTCGTATTACATTTTCTTTCTTCAGGACTGGCGTAATGGAGCTCCTACAGATCATCCGATATATAGTACAAAAACAACCGATTATGCAACTTTTCAGGGCTTCAGTCAGGTAATTCCAACGGGAGTTGCTGGTTCTCAGGAAACAATGCTTGGTACTGGAAGTTTTATAAAAGATGCAAGTGGGAAAATGTATGGGTTTTACACTGGACATAATGGTAGTTTATATCCGGCAGAGAAGGTCATGCTGGCAACTTCTACCGACATGCGAACTTTCATTAAAGTTCCTTCATTTACTTTTGAAGCACCTGATGGCTACGACAAAAATAATTTCCGCGACCCTTGTGTTTATTATGATCCTACAAGGTCGGCTTATGTAATGCTTGTTTCAACCATAAAAAATGGAAAAGGAACTCTTGCACGCTACACTTCCGGCGATTTAATGAACTGGTCATTAATTTCTCCACTTACTGATTTTAATTCGGATACAGATATTTTGGAATGTCCGGATATTTTTCAAATAGGGAATAAATGGTATCTAGTATTTTCGAGAATTAACCGAGATCAGCATCGTAAAACATTTTACCGCATAGCCGATTCGCCTGATGGACCATGGAAGATATGCGAAGATGCTTCTGGACATCACGAAACATTCGACGGTTTATATCTTTATGCAGCAAAAACTGCCAGCGATGGTAATACTCGTTATCTTTCAGGTTGGTGTTCAACCGGTCAGACAGTGAATGGAAAAAACGAACTGGATTGGGCAGGGAGTCTGATTACACACAAACTGGTACAACAGCCAAACGGATGTTTATACCCGGCAATACCTGAAGCAGTGGATAATAAATTCAACAAAGTGCTGGATTTTGCTAAAATTAAATCGCAGGGAAATGTTTCAGGAGAAAAGGGCTCGTACACTATTGCTTCGCAAAATGGTCGAAGTTATGCCATGTTCAACAGGAATACTGTACCAGTAAAAATCTCTATGAAAATTGATGCTTCGCAGTCCGATAATTTTGGGTTCTCATTTGGAGCCGGGGGAGATATGTCTGAGGTTTATTCTGTAGATTTTGATTTAACTTCAACCAATCATTGGTCAACACCGGCGATTTTCATGAATAAAGAATCAAATTTTGCTACTGGTTCTTATATCAATGAACTGAATTTTACACCACTCATTGTACCTGAAAATAAAATTTTTAATGTGAAAATAATAATTGAAAAATCCATTTGTGTGGTATATGTAAACAACAATGTTGCCTTTACAAATCGGATATATAAAATGAACCAAAATCCGTGGACTATCTTCTCGGATAAAGGAACAATAAGAATTACAGATATGAATATCAATAAAATACCATGACGTGAGAACTTTTTAAAAGTTGAATTAGTGTAATTATAAACACTGAATTGTATCAAATTTACACAACGATGTATCAATTTTGACAGTTTTTGTATTGTTGTTAATCTATTTTTGCTTCCGAAATTAAATCTATAAAATGAAAATAATGAAAAAGTCAGTTATCTTCTTCATAATCCTCTTGCTAATTACATTTGTAAATTGTCGGTCCGACAAATCAAAAAATAATCCATCCAATTCAACCGTTGATTTTAAAATAGAATCTTCTTATCTGCTATTGCCTATCGAAGAAAAAGCAAAGGAAGTAAAAATGACGGTACAGTATAATGACAATGAACCCGTTTCTGCTTTCTTCCTACGGTTAGCCGAAAATAAAATTGATTACTGGGTGAAAATTGATGTGAAAAAATATTTTGGTAAAACAATCACACTCCGTTTTGAAGGTGTAGAAAGTTCGCTTTTGGGTATAAACAGCATTAAACAATCCGATAAATTTGAGTTTGAATATGCTGAAAAATTTCGTCCCGGATTTCATTTTACTCCTGAATATGGCTGGATGAACGACCCGAACGGAATGGTTTTTCTGGATGGTGAATATCACCTTTTTTACCAGTATAATCCATACGGAACTATGTGGGGAAATATGCACTGGGGACATGCTGTCAGTATGGATATGACTTCATGGACTTACCTGCCTACTGCCATTGCACCAGATAGTTTGGGCGATATTTTTTCGGGAAGTACCGTGATTGATGTAAATAACACTGCAGGATTTGGTAAAAATGCCATGATTGCCATTTATACTTCTAATGGAAAAATTCAGCAACAGTCCATTGCTTATAGTACTGATAAAGGACGCACTTTTACTAAATATGCACATAATCCGGTCTTACCCAATCCGGGAATAACCGATTTCCGTGACCCTAAAGTTTCGTGGAATGATATTTCCAATCAATGGATTATGACCCTTGCGACTAAATCAACCATTACTTTTTACGGTTCTCCAAATCTCAAAGAATGGACAAGATTGAGTGAATTCTCAAATGAAAAAGGAGCTCACGGCGGAGTTTGGGAATGTCCTGATTTATTTCCATTGACCTACGAAGGCAAAACCAAATGGGTGTTGTTGGTGAGCATCAATCCTGGTGGACCCAACGGAGGTTCGGCAACGCAATATTTTATCGGTGATTTTGATGGAAAGACATTCACATCTGACTCACTTCCCTATCCGCTTTGGATTGATTATGGACGCGATAATTATGCCGGGGTAACATTCTGTAATATTCCTCAAAATGATGGGAGACGCCTTTTTATGGGTTGGATGAGTAATTGGGATTATGCCAATAATGTTCCGACTAAAAATTTCCGAAGTGCAATGACGGTTGCCCGTGAACTGACATTGAAAAATAATGGTGAACATCTGGTTTTGAGCAGCTTCCCTGCTAAAGAAGTAAGCAAACTAAGAGCAAAAGAAAATGTTGTTTCAAATCAGATGATTACTAAAGAAAAGTCGATTAGTGGTTTGTTGAAAGACTATAACGGTCAGTTTGAAATTGAAATGACAATTGATAGACAGAATGCGAAAATTTTCGGATTCGGACTTACCAATTCAAACAGCGACTATATCAATTACACCTTTGATCTTGAACAAAACATCCTGAAAGTAGACCGCAGGAATTGTGGAATAAAAGATTTTAATCAGAAGTTTGCTTCTGAACCTATTGCACCATTAGCAAAAAGAGATACCTATAAAATCAGATTGTTGGTTGACAAAGCATCCACAGAACTCTTTATCAACGATGGTGAAATAGTTTCAACCAATATCATTTTCCCCACAGGTGGATATGAAGATTTGACATTCTTCACTCCGAATCACAGTTGGAAAGCTGAAAACATAAAAATTTACGAAATAAAATAATAATCCTACTAAAAAATGAATAACAAGTATTTATATTGGATCACCTTTGTGGCCATTAACGGTGGTTTACTGTTCGGTTTGAACATGGCCGGAATCTCAGGAGCTGTGGATATGATTAAAGGCGAATTTTCGCTTACTGACAGTGGCTTGGGAACTGTAGCTGCTCTACTTACTTTCGGTTGTTTAATAGGAGCACTTTTTACCGGTAATTTTACCGAAAAATACGGACGTAAGAAAGTAATGCTTTTCACAGCCATCGTTTATATCATTTCAGCATTTGGATGTGCATTGTCCGAATCGGCTACAGTATTGACTATTTTGCGTGTTCTTTCAGGTCTGGCTGTAGGTGCTACTTCTGTTGTTGCACCCATGTATATTTCTGAAATTGCACCTGCACATAATCGTGGTCGATTGGTTTCGTTCAATCAGTTTGCCATTACGATTGGAATTGTATTGGCTTATATTTTCGATTATTTGCTAATGGGATTAGGTGAAAATAGCTGGCGTTATATGTTGGCTGTTCCGGGAGTTTTTGGTATTGTATTTTTTGTTTTTCTATTACTTAAATTCCCCGAAAGTCCACGATGGTTATTGGCTCACGGTAAAAAAGATGCAGCAATAAAAGTTCTCACAAGCATTGGAGGAGAAACTCTGGTGAGAACCGGATTGCCGGAAATGGAAAAAGCCATGCTTGCCGAACAGAAAAAAGAAAAGATGTCATTCGGTGAACTATTTAAAGGAAAAACAGGAAAAGTTGTATTGATTGGAACTCTGATTGCTGCACTACAACAAATTACGGGTATAAACGCTGTGATTATGTTTTCACCGGAAATTTTTAAAGCTGCAGGTTCAGCACAAGGTGATTCGGTAATGCAGGCAATGATTGTAGGAATGGTAAATTTCCTGATGACCATTGTTGCATTGTGGCTGGTGGACAAGAAAGGACGCAAAACCTTGTTGCTTTGGGGTGCTGTAGGTATGATAGTTTCATTGGCCTATTTGACGTTGGAATTTTCAAAACCAGTTCAAAATGGCACAGGAGTATTGATAGCTTTATTGGTTTATATTTCCTTCTTTGCAGCTTCGTTTGCCCCGGTTATGTGGGTTATCATTTCTGAGATTTATCCAAATCGTATAAAAGGTGTTGCCATGTCGTTTTCAACAGCTGTAAGTTGGTTATGTACATTCCTGACTGTTTATTTTGCTCCTGTTATTCAGGGTTCATTAGGATTAAATTATCTTTTTGCCATATTCGGAGTATTCAGTGTTATTGCATTTATATTTGTAAAAATCTGGATTCCTGAGACGAAAGGAAAATCATTGGAACAAATTGAGTTGGAACTTGGATTATGAAATGACCCCCCAACCCGAAGAAGAACCCCCGTCCCCTAAAGGGGAGTAAGAAATATTACAACAGATTACTTATAAATATTTTATATGAAAAATTCACAAAAAATTAAACAAGACGCAACTAACATCATCTCCCCTTTAGGGGATGGGGGTAAAAACATTATAGTAGGTATTGGTGAAATATTATGGGATGTATTTCCCGAAGGAAAAGTGTTGGGTGGAGCACCCGCAAATTTCGCATATCATGTATCGCAGTTCGGATTTGATGGGTGTGCCATAAGTGCCGTCGGGAATGATCAATTGGGCGAAGAGATTATCGAAAATTTAGATAGTAAAAACTTAAAATACATTGTGGAGAAAACACCTTTCCCTACAGGTACTGTTCAGGTTACTTTATCCGGTAATGGAATTCCGGAATATGAAATTTGTCAGAAAGTGGCATGGGATAATATCCCGTTCACAACAAGAATGGAAGAGTTGGCCAGGAAAACAAAGACAGTCTGTTTTGGTTCACTGGCTCAGCGCAGTCAGGCATCAAGGCTAACTATCAACCGGTTTTTAGATTTAGTTCCATCTGAGGCATTAAAAATATTCGATATAAATTTGCGTCAGCATTTTTATTCACAAGAATTGATTGATCATTCGTTAAACAGGTGTAATATTTTGAAAATAAATGATGACGAAGTTTTACTCGTTGCTAAACTGTTCGATTGGGAAATAAAGAATGAAATGCAGATTTGCAAACAACTGCTAGAGAGTTATTCTCTTGATATGGTAGTGCTTACTAAAGGAACACAGGGTAGTTTTGTAATCTCAGAAAATGAAATTTCATTTAAACCAACTCCACTGGTAGATGTTGCAGACACTGTAGGTGCAGGCGATTCATTTACTGCAGGTTTTGTAGCTTCACTATTAAGTGGAAAAAGCATATCGGAATCGCATGAAATTGCAGTGGAAGTATCTGCATATATATGCACGCAACATGGTGCCATGCCCATATTGCCCAACAGTTTGTTGTCCAAAGTCAAAGTAAAAACAAATTCATGAATATGATTTCTCACTATAAAAAAACCGGTTGGATTATCAATCGGTTTTTTTGTGATTATTAACTAATCAGACAATTTGTAATTTATTAGTAACAAAATAGGTAACTTGCAACTTTATATTCGATTATGTTGCTTTTTTTCATTACTTTTGGATGTTGCTTGAATGTTAAACTCATAGAAATTATTTAAAAATAAGATAGTTACTGTTTTAATAAACATAAAAATTCATAATCTTCTGATAAACAATTCTTCTTTCGTATTAACGTTTATTTTTAAACAGTTACATACTCTAATTAACCTTTTTAAGATGAAGAAAATCTGTATAACTCTATTGGTGTTACTTGTAATACTATCTTCCTGCATAAGCAACAAGTCAGACCAAACGAAATCAATAGGTGTATCCCAATGTAGTGATGATGCCTGGAGGCGAATAATGAATGAAGAAATTATTCGCGAAGCCTCGTTTTATCCTGATATAGAAGTAATAATTAAAACAGCATATGATAGCAATCAAAAACAAATCCGAGACATCGAAAGCTTTATTGCCGATGGTGTCGATTTAATTATTGTTTCACCTAATGAAGCTGTTCCATTAACTCCGGTTATTGAAAAAGCAATGAAGGTAGGTATTCCGGTAGTTCTTGTTGACCGAAAGACAAATTCAGTTCAATATACGGCTTTTGTAGGAGCTGATAATTTTCAGATAGGGAAAGAAGTAGGAGTATATACTGTGAATTTATTGAATGGCAAAGGAAATATTGCTGAAATACAAGGATTAAAAGGATCAACATCAGGAATAGAAAGACATAATGGTTTTATGAGTGTGATAAAAAACTACTCTAATATTCATGTTGTATATCAAAATGATGGTGATTGGCTTCGAAAAGTGGCTAAAGAAAAAATGACTGAAGCACTTACCAAAAACATTCCAATTGATCTTGTTTTTGCACATAATGATGAAATGGCAACCGGAGTCAACGAAGCTATACGCGTTTTTAGTGGAATTAAAAAACCACTTATTGTCGGAATTGATGCCCTTCCGGGAACAGATGGAGGAATTCAAAAAGTGATAAATGGAACAATTGATGCGACATTTATTTATCCTACCGGTGGTGAAAAAGCGATTCAGACTGCCGTACGCATATTGAGAAAAGAACCATACGATAAAGAAAATATATTATATACTGCTGTTGTTGATAAATCCAATGCACGTGTTTTAAAACTTCAGACCGACCAGATTATATATCATCAAAATCGTATAGGACAGCTTAATCAGGTTTTAAATATCAATCTGGAAAAATACAGTTCCCAACGAAATTTTTTATTCCTTTCCCTTGCTGTTTTAACCTTAATTTTGATTTTATTAATACTCCTTATAAGGTTGTACCGACATAAAAATAAAGTTAATAAAGAACTGGAGTTAACCAATATCGCTATCAATAAACAAAAAGAAGAATTGGCCGAACAACGTGATCAGCTTTTAGTTCTGTCGAAAAATCTGGAAGAAGCAACTCAGGCGAAATTAGTTTTTTTTACCAATATATCGCATGAGTTTCGTACTCCACTTACTTTACTTGTAGGACCACTGGAAAACATTATAACCAACGAGAATTTAAGTGAAGAAGGTCAGCGACTAACAAAACTAATGCGAAGAAACGTACAGGTTTTACTCAAACTTATTGAACAAATCATAGAGTTTCGCCGATTTGAAAACGGGAAAATGCAAATGTATTTTACCCTTAGCGATTTAAAATCATTTATAAAAGAAATCTGCGACTCATTTTTCGAATTAAGTAAAAAGAAAAGGATACATTTTTCCTTTCATTCCACCAAAGATGACTTTACAGTTTGGTTCGATTCTGATAAAATGGAGAAAATTTGTTATAATATTATTTCTAATGCCTTTAAATTCACACCAGAAAATGGCCATATTAAAGTAGACCTTTCAAATCAAAAGATTAACAATGAAATGTATGCTAAAATTATAATAACTGATACAGGAATAGGAATTTCTGAGAAATATATTGGTCAGGTGTTTGACCGTTTTTATAAAGTAGATAAGTCTTCTTCGGGTTCAGGTATAGGACTTGAACTCACAAAGGTATTAGTTGAACTTCATAATGGAACTATAGAGGTTGAAAGTACTGAAGGTAAAGGTACAACTTTCACAATTTCTATACCTTATAAACAAAAGGACATATCCATAAATGAACAATTTCCTAAACTAAAAAGTGAAATTGTAAGAAACGAAGAAATTCAAATTCTTGAAGATGAAGATTTTGAACACGAAAATGAAGAAAAAAGAATGTCAGCTGATAAACCACTGGTATTAATAGTAGAAGACAATAATGACGTACGGTATTACCTGAAAAGTTTATTAAAAGATGACTTTGAGATTATGACAGCCGAAAATGGTCAGAAAGGCCTGTTAAAAGCAATGAGATTTGTACCAGAACTTATCATAAGTGATGTTTTAATGGACGTTATGGATGGTTTTGAACTTTGTAAACAAATAAAAGAAAACCTTTCTACCAGTCATATTCCTGTGATTTTACTTACAGCATATGCCTTGGACGAACAACGCGCAATGGGTTTTGAGAGTGGTGCCGATGCTTATATACCCAAACCATTCAATGAGCAATTATTAATGATTCGTGTACGTAAACTAGTGGAAAATCGCGAAAGAGTGAAGGAATATTTTCAGAAAAACTTGACTTTTGGCGAACGCAAAGAAAATGTAGCTGAAATTGACAAATCGTTTATCACAAAATTTCGGAATTTAATTGAAGAGAAACTAATTGACAGTGATTTGAATGTAGATGAAATAGGGAAAAACCTTGGACTTTCCCGTGTTCAATTGTACCGTAAAATCAAATCATTGACCAATTATGCTCCAAACGAATTGGTTCGTATAATACGGCTTAAAGCAGCTGAACAAATGATAATTAATTCCGAAAAAACTATTTCTGAGATTGCTTATGATACAGGCTTCTCATCTCCATCCTACTTCACCAAATGTTTTAAGGAGTATTTTAACGAGAGTCCAACTGAGTACATTAATAGAATTAAATGATGACATGAGGTTACTTTCAGATATTGGGGATATTGGGGAAACTGGATATTTTGAGTATCCTCTATTTCCTCTATTTCCTCTTAATCCCCAATTTCCTCCTGTAGGAGGAATGGGGAAAATTGCTATTCTAATAATATTTTAGATTACAAGTATTCTTTTCACAGCCATTCTCAAATCATGATATTTTTCAATTACCTTTTCACAGGCATTGATTATAGCGTGACTTTCAGCATCACATTGATCATAATATGCTCTAATTTCTTCATCAGAACCTCTGTCAGGGTATGGTAATTTACGCA